>CP065590.1:615090-922636 GCA_016025055.1 Chryseobacterium indologenes | reverse complement strand
AACATCAATAATAATTATGGAATTACAACTTCGAATTTCGAGTATGATCATAATCCGTCAGGTACAAATTCTGATTATTTCATTGGCCGCTCAAAATCCAAAACAGATAAGATCCAGGCCTATGGAGATACCAAGTCAGCAAAAGTTGAATATACATACAATGGAAACTTATTAAAATCATCTAAAACCTGGAACAGGGATAATTCCGAATATGTCCTGAATACTTATGATTATGATGGCTTTGGTAATGTGGTTAAAAAGGTTGTTGGTAACAGTGTAGATGCGATCACACAAACTACAATGTCAGTATATGATCCTAAAGGAAGATTCGTTATTAAGAAAACTGATAACCTGGGATTGGAAACCACTATTGATTATAACAATTGGGGGCAAATTACATTACAAACCGATCCCCTTGGAAATACCCTTGAAAATACCTACGATAGTTGGGGAAAACTCTTAAAATCTAAAACCAATCTTGGAGGTACTACCACCTATCAATATACAAGAGATACTAATTCCAATATTGCAATTATCCAATATGATGCTGACGGAAATATTTCAAAGAAATATACCAACAAACTTGGTCAGGAATATAAAAAAGTAACAAAAGCTTTTGGAGTTAATAAATACATTGCAGTATATACCGTATATGATAAATTAGGAAGAAAGATCCGTGAAACAGAGCCTTATTTTGATCAGGCATCAGAAGAATTGCCTGCTAATATTCAATGGAATGTTAATACCTACGATGATACTGTTTATCCTACAAAGGTTACCACTACAGGATTAGCCAAGGTTGATGGCCAGGGGCTTATTACTTCATTTACAGGAAAAAAAATGGAGTCTTATATCTCTGGAAATATTACTTCCGTAAAAGAAGTTAACGGGTATGGAAGAACCACTACCAAAACTACAGACGCATTAGGAAAAGTAGTTTCTACAACAGACAAAGGTGGAACTGTTATCTTCTCATACAATGCGGTAGGAGAACAAATTAAAGCACAATACGCTGAAAATATTGTCACTACAAAATATGACAATTGGGGGCGTAAGTCAGAACTTAATGATCCTTCCAACGGAGTATACAAATATGAATACAACGGATTTGGACAGCCTAAGAAAACCATCAGTCCAAAAGGAACTAAAGAATTTACTTACAATAACTTCGGTCAGCTTATTACACAAAAAGAAATCTCTACCGTCGATGGGGGCCAGGCTACCGATAAAACCATTACGTATACCTATGATAATAAAGGAAGGGTAATTTCCAAAAATGGAACTTCAAAAGGGAAAACATATGGTTCTACAGCAACATATGATCCACAGGGAAGACTTTTGGCTACATCGGAAAGCAGTAACGATAAGTATTTTATCCAGAAAGGAATTACTTATGATGAAAAAGATAGGATTGTTTCTTACGAAAAAAGCTTATACTCTTCAGGAGTACTGACAAAAGTAAATGTTGAAAATGTCTATAATGACTGGAACGGGGAATTGTATCAGATCAAAGATAAAAATTCAGGAAAGATCTTATGGGAATTGAAAGATACCAATGAAAGAGGGCAGATTCTTAGTGCCAAGCTAGGGGCAGCTGTTATTGGTAATACTTATGATGTTAATGGATTCTTAACAAAAGTAAATCATTCTTCACAGGTTAAATCAGGAATTCTGGATTTAGGATATACTTTCGATGGAGTAAGAAATGAGCTGAAAAGCAGAAGAACTACAGGTGATTTTAATATCATTGAAGAATTCACCTATGACGACAATAACAGACTGGTAAGCTGGACAGATCCTGTAACAGGGACTAAACCTAATAACCGAAATGTTTACGACGCCAAAGGAAGAATCCTGGAAAATGATCAGGTAGGTATCATAAAATATGGAAATACTGCTAAGATCTATCAACCAACAGGAATGACATTAAATGCGGCCGGAACTCAGAATTATAATAATGACCTGATTCAAACTGTAGTTTATAATGAGAATAATGACCCGGTATTTATTGATGGAGAAAAAGGAGATGTAGCCTTTCAGTATGGTCTTACAAAAATGAGACAACGAGTTACCTTTGGAGGAAATTTCTCGGCAGACAGCGATGGGAAGTTTACAAAGTTTTACAGTGAAGACGGAAGCTTTGAAGTGGTAAAAGATAACACAACCGGTAAAGAGAAACATGTTCTTTATATCGGAGGAACACCATATGAAAGTAACATTGTTTATTTGAAAAACTATAATGAAACCGGAGGCTCATATAAATTCTTGCATAAAGATTATCTTGGAAGTATCCTAGCCATCAGTGATGAGGCAGGAAATAAATTAGAGCAGAGACATTTCGACGCTTGGGGTAATTTTACTCATTTACAGATAGGTACAGGAGCTATTATCACAGATAAAAATATTATCAATGCTGCTTCCTTATTATTGGAAAGAGGCTATACTAGCCACGAACATTTTGCAGAAGTAGGAATTATTCACATGAACGGCAGATTGTATGATCCGTTATTAAGAAGATTCTTAAATGCAGATGAAAATATTCAGGATCCGACCAATACACAGAACTACAACAAATATGGATATGTATTGAATAATCCTTTAATGTTTAATGACCCTACAGGGGAGGAACTTGTAACGTTATTTGCAATTTCTATGGCAGCTATTGTAAAAGCTATTATTATTGGAGCAGCTGTAGGACTGGCGGCATATACGTTAAGTCTGGCTGTCACTGGTAATTTTGATCAATGGAATTTACTGGGAGCCTTTAAGGCCACCTTTACCGGAGCCATATCAGGAGCTGTTACCTTTGGAATAGGGAGTTTATTCTCCGGTGCAGGCGGATGTATTACAGCGGCCGCGCAAATGATTAAAGAAACTGTTGGACAAATCGGTTTTGTGATGATTCAGGCGGGCACGCACGCTATTGCACAAGGGATCTTAAGTTCTGTACAGGGAGAAAACTTTCTGGCTTCAGCAGCATCAGGTTTCTTAGGAAGCTTAGGAGCAGCAGCATTTGGAGCTATTGCGAAAGATTTTGCACAAAAAGCAGCTGGTCAGATACTATTTGGAGCCATCTCCGGTGGAATAGGATCGGAGCTTGCTGGCGGAAACTTCTGGCAGGGCGCTATTATTGGAGGAATTGTTGCCGGATTAAATCATACCATGCACGATCAGAATCCGTTTGGCTTTGGAGATGATGACGATGATGATAAAATTATCAGCAAATTAACTCCTGCTCAGAGAAAGCAGCTAGAACAGATTAAATCCGGTACTTCATTAACAAAAGATATGCTTGAAGAAACAGGATTAGGTAAAATTTTAGATAACTGGGTGGAAAAAACGCCTCTCGGAAAAAATTTAAAAGTAAGTGCCCTTGATTATTTAGAAATGGGTGGTACTATTTATTATGATCACAAATTGACTCAGTTTAACGGAATCACTAAAAATGAATTTAAATTCAGATTTGTTAAAACCACTTCTAAAGGTCTTATTACAGCACATTTTGGTAGTTTGGCAGCAACAGCTGTTGGTGCCGAGTATGGTGCTACAGTAGGAGGCTGGGTTGGAGCTGCTGTTGGAATAGGAATCGGATTCTATATGGATCAAACGTATTTTAGAGCTATTAAATATTTTGATAACTTTATGACTCGTTTTGGTGGTTACATACAGAGGCAAGCTGTTTATAATATGCATAGAGGATTTTAAAAATGGAAGTTAAAAAAGAAGTATTAAGAAAATTACCTACATCAGGTTTATTACAATATGTAAATAAAGATAGTAAGTATGTGTCTCTGGCCGTAAAGTATGCTTATGAGATATTAGAAACTGAAAGAAATGTGCAGTTTTCAGATGAAGAGATAAAAAGAATAGAAGAACTTATCGCTTATAAAGAGCGTCAGGAAAATGATCACTTTAAAGTAGATCAGAATATTCTGGAAACCAGTTCTGAAACTGAAAAATACCCTATTCTTTTCTCTAAAAATGATATTGTATTGGCTTCAACCGTTATTAACCCGATCATTGGCGGTATTTTACTTTTTATTAATTTGAACAAAGTAAATCAGGTAAAGCCCAAAAGTATCTTTTTAATCATCACATATCTCATTGCCGCTTTTATAGCTATTTTATTATATAATACTTATTTTTCAGATCTTATAAATAATTTTATTATTGAAAATCTGAGTGGCTATTCAAAAAACAGATACTCGGGATTAACATTTAAAATTGCTTTTAAAATGCTTATTAATTTTTTACTGATAAGTTTTTTATGGGATCAGATTTTTGATAAACAGATGAAGTATAGAATATACAGTGCTACAATTGGTATTGTCATTTTTGCAGTCATATATTTATTTATTATTCCTATGCTTTTACATTAAATCAATATGTGGATAATTAAAAAAATGTATCTAATTAAATAATATTTCTTATACCTTAACACTTAGAAGCTATCCGCCGTAAAGGGGATAGCTTCTTTGTTTATTTAAGACAAATTAGAAAAAACTTCTATAGGTAGTTAGCAGGAATAATATAACCCATCTTATGAGGTGGGTTTTTGTTTTTTAACAAAAATAATTAAAATCATATTAATATGATTTTATAAAAAAGTTAAATTGCATTCTGAAAAACTCAAAATTATGAAAGCGAAATTATTATCAATTATTGGAGTAATGCTATTTTGATGATTGTTTTCCATGACAATATAGTCACTTAGCTAAATATTATACAGATTCTTCAGGAGTAGTAAAACTTAATCTCAGTAAAGATGAGAGATACAGTTTTATGACTTTCGGAGCCAATCATGCATTTGGTTCAGATGAGTATAAAAAAGGAGAATTAAAAAATAACCAGCAGGTTGTCATAGAAGTTGTCCCTCCGGACAAGAAACAATTTAAAATTGAAGAATAATTAAATTCTGAAAACATTCTTATGATCAGATAAATAGTGATCCGCCTCAAATTTTTGAGGCGGATTTTTTTGACTTATCCCATGAATAGCAATAGTAGTCAATAAATAGGGTGAGATTTTTTTGCTGATGATAAAATACGCTTCAGAATCATTTTATATTACAACATGCTATTGATGACAAGGTTTTAAGTGTTAATTTTATAGCTTGAAAATGCATATATGTATTCCATATAGTGATGGTTTTATTTCTTTACTAATGGAATAAGCTTGATACACTTTATGACCGTATTTAAAAACAATGCGATTACTTGAAGTATTCCGAAGTACTAATTAAAATATTCTGAATATGTTATTGTGATTTATAAAAATAATATTTGGAGGATCAGTCTGGTGAGGTTGGAATATTCATGCCTATATCATTTAAATATAACGCAAAGGTTTCTCTATTCTTTCTAATTATGTTAGGGAAGCAAAGGGTGGAACCAACTTCATTGATTCTTTCTAAGCGCATGCATATCCATAAAGCTTCATCAGCGACTTTGTCGCTTTCTTAGCTCCCTCATCAATAAACACTTGCATCCTGCCTTTGCGTTTTGTAAAACTTTAGAATACAGCTTAGAGATTTAAAAGACAAAACCCTTTTTCTCTTCAGATTGACCAACTTTCTTTTTATCAAAATGTTAATAAAATAAGATTTCAGAATGAAAAAACATTCAATTAAAAAACAAAAAACCATCCTTGAAAAAGGATGGTTTTTGTAGACTCACAGGGATTCGAACCCCAGATGACTGAACCAAAATCAGTAGTGTTACCGCTACACCATGAGTCTCTGTTTGTTTTAGTGGTGCAAATTTACAGCTTTTTTCTTTACATACAAGAACTTTTTGATTTTTTTTTTAAATTTACTGTAGAATTTATTTACCGAAAACATGCTGATAGACTTCAATAATCTCAATATTAATACATTATATTTCAATACGGAATTTGAAAAAAAAGTTGAATCTTTTTTAAAAGATTGGCTTACTGATGGGGAAACGGTTAAAGTTCAGACTTCCGGTTCTACCGGTATCCCTAAAATCTTTGACATTGAGAAAAGCAAAATGCTCAATTCTGCAGTAATGACCTGCAATTTTTTAGGATTAAAAGAAGGAGATACAGCCTTGCTATGCCTGCCAGTAGAATATATCTCCGGAAAAATGATGGTAGTACGTTCAATAGAAAGAAAATTAAGATTAATAATCACAGATCCCTCTTTGAATCCTGTTAAAAATCTGGAAGATGAGATCGATTTTTGTGCCATGACTCCACTCCAGGTCGAAAACTCATTAGATAAACTTTATCTCATTAAAAATCTTATTATTGGAGGAGCTGCTGTTTCGGAAAGCCTTAAAGACAAAATTATCCATAGGAACCTTGGCCCTTCAAACCGTATCTTTGAAACCTACGGCATGTCAGAAACACTTTCTCATATTGCCTTAAGACAGCTCATGCCGGAACCGGAAGATTATTTCACCGCTTTTCAAAATGTTTCGGTTTCATTAGATGAAAGGGAATGTCTTACTATATTTGCTCCCAAAGTTAATGACGAGGTTTTACAAACTAATGATTTAGTTGAAATTAAAAATAATAATCAATTCAGGTTTTTAGGGAGGATTGATAATGTGATCAACTCAGGTGGTGCGAAAATTTTTCCCGAAACACTGGAAGCCTTAGTTAAAAAAGAAATTCCAAATGAAGCCGTATTTATTGGGATAAAAGACGAAAGTTTGGGTCAGAAATTGATGTTGATCATAGAAGGAGAGGAATCAGAATCTCTTATGAAGAAAATTTCAGAAATTCCTTTTGAAAAAAGTTTCCATAAACCCAAAGAAATTATTTTTACCAGTGAGATTCCAAGAACTCCCAACGGAAAAGTGAACAGAATAGAACTCCATAAAATGATAAATAGGAATTAATAGGTAAACACCGGCTATTTGATTTCTGTGATCACAATTTTATAGTATGAAAAATTTTTCAAAAGAACTCAGTTTTAAAACTTCCAGAAGCAGCGGAGCTGGCGGGCAGAATGTCAATAAAGTAGAAACTGCTGTTACTGTACTTTGGAATGTTCAGGCATCAGAATTTTTTAATGAAGATGAAAAGGTATTGATCCAAAATAAATTAAAAAACAGAATCAATGCTGACGGGTTCCTGTTTCTGACGGTTTCTGAAAGCAGAACCCAGCTGATGAATAAAAATAAAGCCATTGAAAAAATAACAGAGATCGTACAAAAAGCATTGATTGTTCCTAAAAAGAGAACCGCAACAAAACCTTCCAAGGCACAAAAGCAAAAAAGACTAGATAGTAAAAAGAAACTTTCCGATAAAAAGGAAAACAGAAGATTTAAATTTTAATGGTCTGTTTTCATGAAAAGTCTTATCTTTTCGCAAAAATTCAAAATGATGAAAAAACTAATGCTATTGGGAGCTATTTCGACTTCCTTACTTTCTTTTGCCCAACGAAAATTTTCATTTATCCCATCGGTAGGATACGGATGGAGAGTCGCTGAAACACCTTCTGGTTTTTCAAAACAAGAAAAAGATTATATCAAAGGCTTAAAAAGCGGCCTTCACTTTGATCTTTCTGCTTACTATCACATCAACAATATCGGAATCGGATTAAAGTTTTCCAATTACAGTGCTTCAAGTAACGGAATATTATCAACCCGTGATTCTCAAGGAAATTATTTTTCTTTTCCCGTAAGTACACATGATAATATTACTTTCATTGGACCATCCATCATGTATTCCAACTACAATGAGCCCACCAACCACAAATTGTTTCTTGATGCGGCAATAGGTGTTATTTCCTATACAACCAAAACAGGAAATGTCAAAGGTACCGGTTCCAATCTGGGGCTGGATGCTGGCTTCGGATATCAATATGCTTTGTCTGATAATATTTTTATCGGACCAAAACTGAGTATAACCGCAGGAACATTAAGTAAAATGAAGATTAACGGACAAACTTTAGACCTGCCGGATAACCAAAAAGAAGGTCTGACAAGAGTTTCGTTAAGCGGAGTCGTTACATTCCGTTTTTAAGTTCTATCTTTGTTACAATTAAAAAATAACACTATAATGACAGCAACAATCTTTTTATCAGCAGAGCGCCGACGATCATTGTTGCTGTCATTACTTTATCTGCATACAGATTCTTTTCTGAAAAGTTCAAAGGACTTTATCAATTAAGCCCTGTCAGGATCCAAGACAGGGGAATACTCCGGATTTTATTTATTGTTTTTGCGGTTTTCCATAGAAGAAGGCATAGCTGTGCCTGCGTTCTCATTGGATCTTCGGAAAATAACTGCACGTTAATCCTAAAAAATTGAAAAATGTCCGAACAAATTATCGTAACTACAGGAATTTACGATGCTATAAAAGATACACTCAGAAGAAAGAAAGTAAGTATACCTGAAGAAAAAAGGCTTGCTGAAGAATTGAGAAAAGCTAAACAGGTGTTGAGAAGAGATTTACCTAAAGATGTAGTAACAGTCGAGAGAAAGGTAACTTTAAAGGATCACACCCTTGATGTTGAACATGAATATATTTTTGTACCCTCTACCAGAGAAAAACTAAAAAAGAATAAGCACTCTATACTTTCTGAAATTGCTCTTGCTGTAGTCGGCTATAAAGTTGGTGATATCATCGACTGGCCTTTTAAAGACGGAAACAGAACCATTGAAATCATGAAAGTAGAAACCTGGGAAGGATAAAACTTTGTCATATAGGGTCGATTTACAAAGAAAGCGTAGTCCATATTGGGCTGCGTTTTCTGTTTTTATCTGTCATACTTTTCATAGCGGCGAACAGTTGTTATCAATATAGTAATAAAAATTATATATTTCTATGTTCCTATGTCGTTCGAAATTTTAAAGCCACATAGGACCATGGAGCTTCGGGAATACATTTTTTTTCTGGTACAATTACGTATTAATAAAAGAAATTCAGACATCCGTCCGAAACAGCTATCGTGTACATAATAAAGAAAAAAAACCTTTGCGTCCTTCCGTTTATCCAACAAAAAGTAAATCAATTAAACATATTCAAACCTGGGTATTTAACAAATGATAAAAAAGCACCCCTTTACAATACTTTCTTCAAGTGCTTGGGTTGCATTCCGTTTTTAAGTTTTATCTTTGCAAAAATTTAAAAAATGAGCAAACCGATAACTGAATTCATAGAAAAGTACTACCTGCACTTCAACGCAGCTGCATTGGTGGATGCTTCTAAAGGATACGTTGCCCATCTTAAAGATGGCGGAAAAATGATGATTACTTTGGCTGGAGCAATGTCTACTGCTGAATTAGGGAAGATTCTTGCTGAAATGATCCGTCAGGGTAAAGTAGATTTTATCTCTTGTACAGGGGCTAACCTTGAAGAGGATTTGATGAACCTTGTAGCACACTCTCACTATGAAAGAGTTCCTCATTACAGAGATTTGACTGCTCAGGATGAGTGGGATCTTTTAGAAAGAGGTCTAAACAGAGTTACAGATACATGTATTCCTGAGGAAGAAGCTTTCAGAAGATTACAGAAGCATATTGTAGAAATCTGGAAAGATGCAGAAGCTAAAGGAGAAAGATATTTCCCACACGAATATATGTACAAAATGATCCTTTCTGGAGTATTGGAGCAGTATTATGAAATTCCTAGAGAGAACTCATGGATGATCGCTGCTGCTGAAGCAAACTTGCCAATCGTAGTTCCGGGATGGGAAGACTCTACAATGGGTAACATCTTTGCTTCTTACTGTATCAAAGGAGAGCTAAAAGCAACTACAATGAAATCAGGGATTGAATATATGACTTACCTTGCTGACTGGTATACTAAAAATTCAGGAGGAAAAGGAGTCGGATTCTTCCAGATCGGTGGAGGTATCGCAGGAGATTTCCCAATTTGTGTAGTACCTATGTTGTATCAGGATATGGAAATGCATGACATTCCTTTCTGGTCTTATTTCTGCCAGATTTCTGACTCTACAACATCTTATGGTTCATACTCCGGAGCAGTTCCCAATGAAAAAATCACCTGGGGTAAACTGGATATCACTACACCGAAGTTTATCGTTGAAAGTGATGCAACGATCTGTGCACCATTAATGTTCTCTTATATCTTAGAAAATTAAGAATACCATTCTCCACAGAGATTAAAATAACAGCGCTTCAAATTTTTGGAGCGTTTTTTTTGTAATACGCAGGGTCCACAGATAATAATTACTTGCTGGAAATCATAAAGACGATGACTTTTCAGTTCTCATCTGCATAAGCTGCTTCATCTAAGGGAATACAAAATCAATCCAATGAATTGACTAACACAAAATAGCGGTAAGCTAAAATACCTTTTTCAATTTTCGATAATTGATTAGGATCCTTATTACTCAACTTCGGAAGGATCTTTTTATTGATCACATTCAGCAATCTGAAAAACGATTTTTTCATATCTTTATC
The DNA here is from genome assembly GCA_016025055.1 of Chryseobacterium indologenes. Classification (NCBI taxonomy): domain Bacteria; kingdom Pseudomonadati; phylum Bacteroidota; class Flavobacteriia; order Flavobacteriales; family Weeksellaceae; genus Chryseobacterium; species Chryseobacterium indologenes. The sequence goes on along the minus strand of CP065590.1, from coordinate 912,239 downwards.
TTTTAATGCAGTATTAATTGTGATAGTTCAAAAATGATGCAAACATTAAAAATGATTTTCCAAATTGGGAGGATGCAAAAACAATAATTATGGACGAAATTTTCAAACAACAGGTATACGATGTGACCAGACTTATTCCAAAAGGAAGAGTTTCCACATATGGTGCCATAGCCAAGGCTGTAGGCTATCCTAATCATTCCCGTCATGTAGGAAAGGCTATGGGAGGTTGCCCTGAAGATGTTCCTGCCCATCGTGTCATTTCCAGTTCAGGGACATTATCTGTTCCGGAGTTCCAGAAGAGATTGGAAGCGGAAGGAATTACTGTGGAAAATCTGAGGATAAAAGGTTTCAAAAAATTGTTTTGGGACCCGATAGATGAGCTGTAATTAATTTTTCTTTCGGAGACAGAATCATTCTTATTATAAAATAAAATATTCGGATTTCATTGTTCTTCAAGAGAATCTCGGAATCAGAAAAAAAATATCACCCATACCATTGATATGAGTGATATAAATATTGTTCCAGTCCGACACTCTATTTTTATTTTTTTACTCGTGTCGAAGGGCTTTGAGAACCTTTTGATTCCTCTTTCAGTCTTTCGTTTTCTTCTTTTAACAAGGCAATATATCCTTGTAAATTTTCAATGATAGCTCCCGGAATATTATCATAATTATTCTGATTAGTGATTGCACCTGCAGATCGGTCATTAAATACAGGATGATCATTATTAACAACTACTGCTGCGATCTCTTCTTCGTAAATATCTTCTAAGGGAACATCTAAAAAACGGGCTATTTTGTTCCACTCATCAGGAATAATTTTTACATCACCACTTTCTTTCCTGCTGTAATTAGATACATCTGTAGCGATAAAATCTGCTACCTGCTGCTGGGTATAGCCTTTTTGCTTTCTAATAAGTCGTAATTTTTCTTTTTGCATGACCTACATTTTATACAAAAATGGCAAAAAAGCTCAATGTATACAATAGAAAACCGGAAAAATGTAGGGTAAACTAATGAAGGCGAATAGAAATTATAGAAAAGCTTTATAATATGAATCTAAATTAGATCAATTGTTAATGATTTTTAGATTGTTTTGTTGGAGATAATGCAATGACACAAAGAATTTTTATGAGACTTGCGTCTTCCAACATTTTCAAAAAAAGACTGTTTCAGATGGAAACAGTCTTTTGTATATTACTTTTCAAGTTGCTTATAGCTTCTCTGGATAAAATCTGTCAGGTCTTTTCCTTTTAGTAGATTTTGGGATAACTTAGCAAGATCCAAAGCGTATTTGATTACATTTTGCTTCTCTTCGGTATTCTCCGTTTTTAAGATCTGTTGAGAAAGTTCACTGTTAGAATTCACAACAAGATTATACATTTCCGGGAAACCTCCCATTCCGAACATACCGCCTCCACCGGTTGCCTGCATCTCCTTCATTCTTCGCATAAACTCAGGCTGGGTAATCGTAAACGGAGCATCGCTGCTGTCAAGATCTTCAAGCTGAACCGTAAATTTAGAATCCTGAATAGCTTCCTCTACATTTTTCTTTAAAGATTCTTTTTCTGTTTCATTTAACTTTGAAATTACAGGTTCATCCTTTTTGATCAGATTATTGATATGATCAGCATCAACTCTTGCAAATGAAATATTTTCTTTCGAAGTTTCCAGTTTCTGGATCACATGTGGAGTGATAGGAGTATCCAGTAAAAGGACTTCATATCCTTTATCTTTTGCAGCCTGAATATAGCTGTGTTGTTCATCAGCATTAGTTGCGTAAAGAATTACCAATTTATTGTCTTTATCAGTTTGCAGCGGTTTGATTTTTTTCAGTCAGCTCATCCCAAAGGAAATATTTTCCGTCTGTTGTAGGGTATAAGGTGAATTTATCTGCTTTTTCTGCAAATTTATCTTCTGTAACGATTCCGTATTCAATGACTACTTTAATGTCATTCCATTTTTGCTCGTAATCTTCACGGTTTTCATTGATCAGAGAAGCCATTTTATCAGCTACTTTCTTCGTGATGTAAGAAGAAATTTTCTTTACAGCTCCGTCTGCCTGAAGATAAGAACGGGATACATTCAACGGAATATCCGGAGAATCAATCACTCCTCTCAGCAACATAAGGAAATCCGGAACAATACCTTTTACTTCGTCTGTTACAAATACCTGGTTTTGATATAATTGAATTTTATCCTTTTCAATATTTAAGTTGTTGCTTAATTTCGGGAAGAAAAGGACTCCGGTAAGGTTGAAAGGATAGTCAACATTCAGGTGAATATGGAATAAAGGCTCTTCAAACTGCATAGGATACAACTCGTGGTAGAACTTCATATAATCTTCATTATTCAGTTCACTTGGAGCAATAGTCCATGCCGGTGCAGGATTATTGATGATGTTGTCTATTTCCTCAGTCTCAGCTACAGCATCCTCAGGAGCATCTTCCGGTAATGGTAAAGTATGTGTTTTCGTTCCGAATTTAATAGGAACAGGCATGAATTTGTTATACTTTAATAACAACTCACGAATTTTTGTTTCCTCCAAAAACTCTACAGAATCTTCAGCAATGTGAAGAATAATTTCTGTACCTCTGTCTGTTTTATCTGTTGTTTCTTCCAAAGTGAATTCAGGACTTCCGTCACAGATCCATCGTACAGCAGGCTCGTCCTTATAAGACTTGGTAAGGATTTCCACCTTTTCTGCCACCATAAATGCAGAATAGAATCCTAATCCGAAGTGGCCGATAATTCCTGAATCTTTTGCAGAATCTTTATATTTTTCCAGAAACTCCTCAGCTCCGGAAAATGCCACCTGGTTGATATATTTTTCAACTTCTTCACCTGTCATCCCGATACCCTGGTCGATGATACGTAAAGTCTTTTGTTCCTTATCAATTTTAACCTCAAGCTTCGGATTTCCGTATTCGACTTTTGCTTCACCAATGCCTGTTAAATGTTTCAACTTTAACGTGGCGTCAGTTGCATTCGAGATTAATTCTCTTAAGAATATTTCATGGTCACTGTAAAGAAATTTTTTAATAAGTGGAAAAATGTTTTCCACGGATACATTAATATTTCCTTTAGTCATAATATTTTAGATTTTAATTTTCAAATCTTTCTCAAAAAAAATACCATGACACAGAAAGTGACAGAATGGCATTTTTTCACTGATCAAAATCCTGGAATTATGTGAATTTGTCAAAGAAATATCATACTTTTAATCCTTAAAAATTATTAAAAATGAAGTTGAAATGTACCGTTTTTATTCTGCTCATCATGACCTGCTTTATGTATGGACAGAAAAAACCTTTAGATCATTCTGTCTATGATAGCTGGCAGAATATCGGTTCGAGAAAAATAACAAATGATGGAAAGTGGATTGCCTATTCCGTAGATGTTCAGGAAGGAAATTCTAATCTTTTTTTATACTCAGTTAAAAATAAAACTTCCAGAAAGTTTGAAAGGGCAACAAAAGTAAATTTAACAGGTGATTCAAGATTTGCCGTTTTTCAGATCCGTCCTTTGTATAAAGATATAAAAGCGGTAAAAGATAAAAAGCTTAAAAAAAACAAACTCACAAAAGACAGCCTCGCCATAGTAGATTTTTTGAATGGTCAGACGGAGAAGATTCCCAATGTGAAAACATTTAAAATTCCTGAAAAATCCGGCTCCTACGTTGCGTATCTTCTGGAAAATACAAAAGATAAATCTTCAGATGACGCCTCAGATAAAGAAGATGGCGATGACAAACAAGATGATAAAAACGAGAAACCCCTTCAGCTGGTAGTACGAAATCTTTTGAATGGAAAAAATACAACGTATGATAATGTAATCCGCTACGAGTTCAGCAAAAATGGAAAGCAGCTTGCTTTTGTAACCAAGAAGCCGGACGAAAAAAAGGATAAAAAGCAAGGAAAGGAGTCAACAGAGGATAAATCTGATGATAAAAAAGAGACTGACAAATCAAAGCCGAAAAAATATGCGCTTCAGACGGTGCAGGTAATTGATCTGCAGAGGGGAACAGTCATGAAAGCTTCTGAAATGGAAGGCGATTTTTCACAATTGTCTTTTGATGAAGAAGGAAATCAGCTGGCATTTGTAGGAACTTCTTCTGCACAGAATGATTTGGTGAAGCTGTATCAATTGTATTATTTTAATTTTAAAGGAAATAAAAAAGAAATTGTTACCAATGACAATACACAAATGAAAAAAAATTGGGTGATTTCTGAAAACCGTTTGCCCTTATTCAGCAAAAACGGAAAACAGCTGTATTTTGGTGTAGCTCCGAAACCCATAGCAAAAGATACTGCCATGATTGCCAATGATCATGCTGTTGTAGATATCTGGAATTATAAAGATGACTACCTGCAAACGATACAATTAAAAGAATTGAAAAACGATCTGAAAAAATCATACGCAGCTGTAATGCAGACGGAAAAACCGGATTCTTTTAGAAATATTGACGGTGAGGATCTGGATACTTTACGATGGGTGAATGAAGGGAACGCTGAATTTGCCCTTGGTATCACAAGTTTAAACAACCGTATTCCTTCGCAATGGGAAGGTGCAACGAAGAAGACCTATTTTCTGATTAACAATAAAACCGGAGAACGAACGGAAGTTGTTAAAAACCTGAACGGATCAGTGGAGGTCTCTCCGCTAGGAAATTATGTGGTGATTTTTGACAAAGAAAAAGGGAAGTGGCTGAGCTATAACGTTAAAACAAAACAAACACTCCCGCTCAATGATGGATTATCTGTTTCCTTTGTTGATGAAGAGTTTGATATGCCGGATTTCCCAAGCTCTTATGGCATTGCCTCCTGGACCAATAATGATGAATCTGTCATTATCAGGGACCGGTATGATCTTTGGGAGTTTTTCCTGAAAGGTTCAAAGAAACCAAGAAATATAACGAACGGATTCGGGCGAAAAAATAAAATAACATTTGATACCTATGACCTGGATGAAGATATCAAAAGCTTAAACCGAAAGTCTTCTATTTATTTATCAGCATTCGACAATACATCCAAGGCGAATGGAATTTTTAAAACGTCGATTCAATCAAATGTTGATCCTGTAAAAATTCAAATGGAAAATGTGTGGGGATATAGAAATCTTCAGAAGGCAAAGAATGCAGAAGAATACATTCTGGTAAAGGAATCGTATACAGATTCTCCGAATATTTTTGTAACCTCGGATTTTTCAGAACAACAAAAACTGAGTAAGACAAATCCTCAGCAAAATCTTTATAATTGGGGAACAGATGAATTGGTGCACTGGACGACGCCAAAAGGAAATACTTCTACAGGAGTTTTGTATAAGCCTGAAGATTTCAATCCGAACAAAAAATATCCGATGATCGTTTATTTCTATGAAAAGCTTTCGGATAATCTGAACCGTTATGTAGCACCGGCTCCCACGCCTTCAAGATTAAATATTTCTTATTTTGTGAGCAACGGATATTTGGTTTTTACTCCTGATATTTCTTATACTGACGGTTTTCCGGGAGAATCTGCGATGGAATATATTAATTCAGGAGTTGAAAAGCTAAAGCAAAATTCGTGGGTAGATGGTACTAAAATAGGAATTCAGGGACAAAGCTGGGGTGGTTACCAGGTAGCATATCTTATCGCCCATACCAATATGTACGCAGCGGCCTGGAGTGGTGCTCCTGTAGTCAACATGACTTCTGCGTACGGAGGAATTCGATGGACTTCCGGAATGAACAGACAGTTTCAGTATGAAAAGTCTCAAAGCAGATTAGGTAAGAATTTGTGGGAAGCACCGGAACTTTATATTAAAAATTCACCGCTTTTTACCATTGATAAAGTGAAAACTCCCGTAGTTATTATGAGTAACGATCAGGATGGAGCTGTACCATGGTACCAGGGAATCGAGATGTTTACCGCATTGCGCCGTCTTGGAAAACCTGTATGGCTTCTGAATTACAACGGGGATGATCATAACCTTGTCAAACGTCAGAACAGGAAAGATATCCAAATCCGTGAGCAGCAGTTTTTTGACTATTATCTTAAAGGGGCTAAAGCTCCGGTCTGGATGACAAAAGGAGTTCCAGCTACCCAGAAAGGGAAAAACTGGGGATTTGAGTTAACAGATGAAAAACCTAATTGATAAAAGAATCGGCGGAGCCTTTGGCTCCGCCGATTCTTTTATCCCATTAAGTCTCAGATAAATGACTTTTCAAAAATAACATCCCATCAGAAAGTGACACAATGACATTTTGTAAATGATGCAGTAATTCGTCGCTTTTATTATATTTACCGCCAATTATAATAACAATATGGGAATCTTTGATTTTTTTAAGAAAAAGAATAGCGGACAGGAGAATAGCAGTATCCCGGTTCAACAGTTTGAAGCACCGAATGTAGAGGTAGCAGAACCAGAAACAGAGGTAGAGGAAATGACTGAAGAAATGGTAGAAACAATACCATCAATTTCTTTAGAACCTGTACAAGAGAAAAAAATAAATGAGGAGTTTGAAAAAATCAAAATTTATAATGAATACATTGTGCATGCTATCGCACTTCAGCTCAGAGGTGAATACACTCCGATTTCTGCCTTTGAGAAAGAAAATGGAGAGATAGAAGGCTTTGTATATGCAGTTACTGAAGATGCATATGCATTTTCTCCGGAACAGGCGATTGCAAAAATGGAGGAAAAATTTGAAAACGAACTTAATGAAGGGAAGATCAGGTCTTATATGATTTTATACCATTCTCAGTTTGAGGAAAATGGCCATCATACTCCGGCAATGAAACCGGGAGAATTTAAAGCCATTTCACTTTCATATCACTGTAAGGGTGAAGATAAGAAACAAGTTGGTCTGCCTTACGTTTTTGAAAATGAAAATATTACTTACAAAGGTTTTGCGGAGTTTTCCCATGAGGAAAATAATGAGATTATGAACACTCAGCTCGTTGATGGTAAAAATTATTTCCCGAATACAGAGGGAGTTCAGGCTCCTGAAACAACCAATGAAGCTGGAATTATCATTAGAAAATCCAATGTACACAATCTTTCGCATATCTGGGGCGGAATTTTTGGGCACGAAAATTTTCAGACCAAAGATTATTCAGGATATATGAGCCCTCTTACAATTCCTGATCCTTCAGGAGAACATAAGAACAAAGCGGAATTTAAGGATGTAAGGTTTAAAACAATTTTTGCTGATGAAGTGAGCACTATCATTCCTGAAGTAAAAACGGACTATACTTTAGATTTTGAAACAAGATCTATCAGAGAATGGGAGCATGCCCAGGATCTGCATGCCATTGTAGCCGGTCCGGCCAGAGATTCTTTTGGAGTATGGTTTTTTGCAACGGATTATGCGGAGAATAAAAACACCTATTTAACGCAGCCTCATTTGAAAGTTAATATCAGTGGAATTGTTTTTGTCCTTGAAATTAATCAAAATACCGAATTACCGGATGGAACTAAAATGACCGAGGACTTTACGACCTATGCTCCAAGTCAGGACCTGCCTAATTATGCATGCTTTGATTTTATTGGTCAACTGATCGATTTCAGAGAAACCGAATTGCTTGAAGACGGAAGTGTAAAAGGATATATTCTGAAACTGAAATTACTCACAAACGGAGAGAATGAAGATTTCTTTACTATTGATGCTTTTGTAAATAAAGAGAATATGAGATTTGAGACTTTAACCAAAGGAATGAAACTTATCGGAGCTTTACAATTGCAGGGTAAAATTGCAGCCTCATAACAGTATCATACTAAAAATAAAACGAGACGGTTCCAAAAGGATCGTCTCATTTTTATTCCTGAGTACATAATACAGCAACAAAAAAGACAATCCTGAGATTGCCTTTTTATTATTTTTTGAAAACCTATTTGTTTTTCAATTCTTCCTTAATTTTGTTTTCTAATTCCTCAGAAAGTTCAGGATTATCTTTTAAAACATCTTTTACGGCATCACGTCCCTGACCCAGTTTAGATTCTTCATAGCTGAACCATGAACCGCTTTTCTTTACAATTCCCATATCTACTGCGGTATCAAGAATTTCTCCTACTTTAGAAACCCCTTCTCCGTACATAATATCAAATTCAGCCATCTTGAATGGTGGAGCTACTTTGTTTTTCACAATTTTCACTTTTACACGACTTCCTATTGCTTCATCTCCATTTTTGATTGGAGCACTTGCTTTTCTGATATCAATTCTTACAGAAGCGTAGAATTTAAGAGCGTTACCTCCGGTAGTTGTTTCTGGGTTTCCGAACATTACACCGATTTTTTCTCTCAGCTGGTTGATGAAGATCACCGTACATTTCGTTCTTGAAATAGTTGCAGTAAGCTTTCTTAATGCCTGAGACATTAATCTTGCGTGAAGACCCATTTTAGAATCTCCCATTTCCCCTTCAATCTCTGCTTTTGGTGTAAGTGCTGCTACAGAGTCAATGACTACGATATCAATAGCTCCTGAACGGATCAGGTTATCGGCAATTTCCAAAGCCTGCTCTCCGTTATCCGGTTGAGAAATGATAAGGTTTTCCAAATCGATCCCTAATTTTGCAGCATATGTTCTGTCGAAAGCGTGCTCTGCATCAATGAATGCAGCAATACCACCTGCTTTCTGAGCTTCAGCAATCGCATGAAGTGTTAAAGTTGTTTTACCGGAAGATTCAGGACCATAGATTTCAATGATTCTCCCTTTCGGATATCCTCCTATACCTAATGCGATATCTAATCCTAAAGAACCCGAAGGAATTACTTCTACCGTATTGTCTATAGATTCATCACCTAAAGTCATTACCGTTCCCTTTCCGTATGTTTTATCTAACTTATCAAGCACCAATGCCAGTGCTTTTTTCTTATCATCAATGTTACTCATCTCTATTAATATAATTTCTCAAAAATACATAATTTAAAGATCAAATACTAATATTATTTGTCTTTGAAAGTTGTTTTTAGAGTTAAAAAATGATAAAATTTTACTAGTGATCTAATTCATAACGAAGCAGATGCGAAATGTGGTATTTAAAATTTATTGGAAATCGAAAAGGCACAAGTTTTTACTCTTATGATGTCCTTAAGGGCAAGGATTTTATCTGCGACAAATACTGAAATAAATTTATCTATAAGATCTCTGTTCTTATATGTCTAAATTTAAACCTTCATATATAAACAGAATTTGGCCAAAGAAGCATGAAAAATTTTTCACCCTTAGATTTTTACAATCAGAAAATTAGTGGAAATTTGAATTTTTTGTAATGTTCAGATAGTCCTCCAATACTTTCATCTGATCTTTATTTCCTCGTTTTATTCTGGCTTCCCGACTGACAAGGCTGTCATAAACTTTGTTGAAAAGTATTTTTGAATTGGGAAATAGTTTTCTATTGGGAACCTCGGGAATCTGTAGTCTTTTGCAAACATCATCATCCAGGAGAAACCAGGTACAGCAAATATGAAGATATCTCAGGTTTTTCCTCTGAAATTTATATTTTAAAATCGGATTTTCTAGCGATTCATCTAATAGAGAATGAGCGAGGAGAACGGAGTCTTTATCGGCAGGAGGCTGGACGGAAGTCCATAAATAAAAATATTCAGTAGCTTGTTTTTTATCATCAGGAAGCAGCAGCTCGGGAATTCCTAACAAATATCCCACATATTTCCATAGATGAAAAATTCCTTTTTCTTCATCCTTAGAGAACGTATTTCCCAATTTTTGTAAACTGTGAAGAAAAACCAGGCTAAATCCAATATACGTTGCCATCATATCCCAGGAATTGATAGGCTCTCCCCAATTTTCGGTATCCCATTCTTTATAATGTTTTTTGATAGAAAGTCTTGCATAGGAATGGATGAGACGGGTCTTAACAGCAAATTCATATCCTTTGGCATGAATTTCAAGTGCATTATAGCGGGTAACATTCACCCAGAAATCCAGTGTTTCCGAAAGTCGTTTTACAGCTCCTTTTTTTAATGCCTCTGTGACGATAAGGGGTTTATTCAGATAAGCATAATCGTAACCTCCTATCAGACAATAGTCTCTCAATGAAATAAGGGAATCAAGATTGCTTCGCATGCAGAGTTCAGCGCCGCTTTTTAATAATTTATAGTCAAGCCATTCGGGTAGACTTTGGGTTTGGGTGAATAATTTTTTTACACTTTCAGGAACGTTATCTGTCTCAGAAACGCCGTTTCGTATATAACCTTCCATTTCCCTGGAGGCTTCGGAGAATTTTTTTTGTGAAATAAATATCTTTTACCACCTGATCACCCATTTCATCAATGTGATAAAAGAAGGTAGCAAATTTTTCAAAGTCTTTAAAACTCACCTCTGCTCCGGAAAATAGGGTCAATTGTTTTCCGTTGCCTTTTTCCCAAAAGTCTTTGAAATGTACAGCATCTTTAAACCGCGGTTGTAATATTGTTCGTTCCATTGTATATAAAAATACAAGTTTTACACCGAAATGCACTGGTGAGATTTATCAGCATCACGAGGCATAAATAATTATAAATATCCGCACTCAAATGCTAATTTGATAAGCTCAGAACAATTTTTACAGTTTGATTTTTTTAAGATATTTTTTCTGTGGGTACGTACCGTTTCTTCAGAAATATTCAAAAGACTTGAAATTTCTCCTGCTACAAGACCTTTGGCGATATAGGTAATAATTTCCACTTCTCTTTTTGTAAACATTACCGGTTGGGGGTCTTGTTTTTTATTCTGTTTACTCCATTGCATCTGATGGAAATCTTCACGCCCGTTAATGCCGGAAACAATTACCGTGTAAGAATTTTGATGGGTAATATGTTCAATATTCGTATGAATATTAATTGCCTGCATTAGCTTGCCATTTTCATCCTTATATGTATGTAGTGCCTGATGATGAAAGAGCTCATAATTCCCTTTGGCAGTTCTCATCCTGAAACAATAACTGGTTTTAAGCTCCTGTTGGTAATCAAAGCCGTCAATTTCTTTCATTTTTTCTATGGACATTTTTTCTGCTTCCACCACAAACTCAAGATCCTCGGGATGTATGAGATCTATGATTTCTTTAAGATGGGCAGGGTATTTCTTAAATCCATGCAATGTTAAAATACTATCATGAGGACAAAATAAAGTGCTGTCGGCAAAGTTAATGACATAATAGTAAAACCTGCCGGGGGAAAAAACTTCCCCAATGATTTCCTGGATAGAAGGAATTGGCAAAATCCTGTTGTCATTTTGTAATATTTCAGGATAGTTGTTCCATACCTTGATGAGGGGATGAGGCTTTTTAGCGTGAGTCAGATATTTTTTATTCATGGTTGATGTTTTCATAAAATTACTCAAAATATGTTAAAAATCACCCTATTGCGGTATTTTATCTGATAGAAAACTGTTGTAGATTTATTCGGAATTGGTAACCAGAAACATTTAATGTTACATCGCTCTATGAAGGATATGTGCTTATAAAAAACTTTAATCTTAAAAATAAATAATCATGAAAACAAGATTACTAGTATTGTTTTTGTTTTGCTTGATAGGAATTACAAAAGCTCAGATATATTGTCAGGAAGCCACAATGTGGTGCTGGGCAGCTTGCATTCAAAGCGCACTTGGACAAGCCGGAGTCAGTCAAACTCAGTCTCAAATTGTTTCCCGTCTTACAGGATGGCCGCAGAACAGGCCTGCACGAAGTGAAGAGGTAATTGCTATACTGTCTTCTTATAATTTTAATGCCTGGAATGTTACCTATCCGGCGACTCCCCAACAATTGTATAATACTCTATTATCCGGATGGAAATTGATTGCATTTGTAAACCCAAGCGGCAATCCTACAGTAGGGCATTTTATTATGTTGCAGGGTATTTCACCAACTTCAGGAAGGGTGGTTATAAGTGATCCTTCCAGTTGTGGTACTTATGAACAGGATTTACAACAATTATATTATGCATGGAGGTGGGGAAGTTCAATTGTGGTAGGAACCCCGTTCTCCAAATAAATGAATATTTATAAAAAAACCTTCCCATCGGGAAGGTTTTATATTATTTATTACTGATTATTTACTAACTATAAAGAAGCAGCGTGTACAAGCATATCAACTAACTTGTTTGAATACCCCATTTCGTTATCATACCAGGAAACAAGTTTTACGAAGTTAGGAGAAAGCATGATACCAGCATCTTTATCGAAGATAGAAGTTCTCTTATCTCCAACGAAGTCCTGAGATACTACTGCATCTTCAGTATATCCTAGGATACCTTTCAATTCACCTTCAGATGCTTCTTTGATTGCAGCACAGATCTCATCATAAGAAGTCGCTTTTTCCAATCTTACTGTAAGGTCAACCACAGAAACGTCAACAGTCGGTACTCTGAAAGACATACCTGTTAATTTTCCGTTTAGTGAAGGGATTACTTTTCCTACCGCTTTCGCAGCACCTGTAGAAGAAGGGATGATATTGTTTAGGGCAGCTCTACCTCCTCTCCAGTCTTTTACTGAAGGACCGTCAACCGTCTTTTGAGTTGCTGTTGTAGCGTGTACCGTTGTCATTAAACCTTCTACGATTCCGAATTTGTCATGGATTACTTTAGCTAAAGGAGCTAAACAGTTGGTAGTACAAGAAGCGTTTGATAAAATTTTGATATCATCGGTAAGTTCCTTGTGGTTTACCCCCATTACAAACATTGGAGTATCATCTTTAGAAGGGGCAGAAAGGATTACTTTCTTTGCTCCCGCATTGATGTGAGCCTGAGCAGTATCTTTAGATAAGAAAAGACCTGTAGATTCTACGATATAGTCAGCACCGATCTCGTTCCATTTTAGGTTGTTAGGATCTCTTTCTGCAGTTACTCTGATTCTTTTTCCGTTAACGACAAGATCATTTCCTTCTACAGAAACTTCACCTGGGAAAATACCATGTACAGAGTCATATTTTAACATGTAAGCCATGTATTCTGCATTGATTAGGTCATTGATTCCTACAACTTCAATGTTGTCTCTTTCAGTCATTGCTCTGAAAACAAGACGTCCAATTCTACCAAAACCGTTGATACCTACTTTAATTGTTGACATAATACTTTGTTTTTATTAGATTTAAAAAATAATTTAGAGTGCTAAAATTTCTGAAATCAGCAAAAGATCTTTATTGATTTCATTATGTTTTTTAATGGCTTCTTCTATCGGTGTGTACGTCAAGTCATTGGAACGCATTCCTGCCATTACATTGGTTTGTCCTTCCATCAATCCCGTTACTGCACCGTAGCCCAGTCTGCTCGCCAGAACTCTGTCTGCACAGCTCGGAGAACCTCCTCTTTGCATATGCCCCAAAATGGCTACACGGATGTCATAATCAGGAAAGGTCTTTTTTGTTTTTTCCGCAAGTTCGTAAACGTTGGCTAATTTTTCACCTTCCGCTACCACTACAATACTTGAAGCTTTTCCTGTTTTTTCAGCATTTCTGAATTTGGCGAAAAGCTCATCAATGCTGTCTTTTTTCTCAGGAATCAGGATATCTAGTGCTCCTGCAGCCAATCCGCTGTTCAGTGCAATAAAGCCTGCATCACGGCCCATTACCTCTACAAAGAAAACTCTGTTGTGAGAAGTTGCGGTATCACGGATTTTATCAATTGCATCCATGGCAGTATTCAAAGCAGTGTCATACCCAATGGTATTATCTGTCCCAAAAATATCGTTGTCGATCGTTCCCGGAATTCCAATCACTCTGATTCCGAATTCTTCATTGAAAATTTTGGCACCGGTAAATGTACCGTCCCCACCAATACATACCAATCCGTCTATTCCAAGCTTTACACAGTTGTCGTAAGCTTTCTGACGTCCTTCTTTTGTTCTGAATTCAGCAGATCTGGCAGACTTTAGAATCGTTCCACCCTGGTTGATTATATTTTTTACGGAACGGGCTCCCATTTTAAGGAAATCGTTGTTGATAAGGCCATTGTAGCCTTCCCTTACTCCATAGCATTCGATATTATAGTAGTTGGCGGTTCTTACTACCGCTCTTAATGCAGCATTCATACCTGGGGAGTCTCCTCCTGAAGTAAGAACTGCAATCTTTTTTACAGCACTTTCTTTCATCTAGTAAAAAATTACGAACACAAATTTACAAAAACAAGTTCAGATTATAGCAGTAAGTTTCCAATTGTTTTGAATATAAACAATTAAAAGCTTCTGAAGTTTGTCGGTTTAAAAATATAGCGCGCAGTTTTGGTCTCCGGAGCGTTGATATTCAGATCGTACCAGGGCGATTTTTTTTTACTGAATGGGTTGGAAAGCAGATGGATAGACTGAGCCGGAGTGAAACCTTCTCCTAATAGAAATAATCTGTCGCCTTTTGGATTTTTACAAACGCCTGCAACAAATACCACATGGCCCGGGCTTCCAGGAGTAATCAGTATATCTCCGGTCTTTAAATCTTCATTTTTATCGATCGGTTTGGTCTCCTTATTTAATGAAATAGTCCCCGCATAAGTAAAGATGAGATCAAGATAATTCCTGAAATTTTCATAAGAATCATCAAAGCTCATCGTTTTTCTGAAGCTTACGGAATGTCCGTTAACAAAAGCTCTGGTTCCGTTTTTATAATCGTTCCAGCTGAGCAAATCTCCACTGGTAAAATGAAATTTGATTTCATCAGATTTTTTGATAGTATACAAATACTCGGCTCTCAGACGAATAACTGCATCAGCACATTGTTGTAAATCTTTATTTCCTGTGTCAATATCAAAAACCGCTTCGTGCAGATGTTGCGCAGAGATAGGCGTTCCGTCATATCGCAGAATCTGGCTTCCATAAGGTTTTAGTTTAAAATTTTCAATAAAATACCCAAAAGAATCCGGTTTCTCATTAACCCAATTATAATCAATGGGAGGATCAAACCTTTCCCTGATCGTATTTTTATCCTTATTGATCTGTACATGATTTTCGGAAACTAAATCCCTGGTTTGTAGCCGGCTTGTATTTGATGATAAGGTATCCTTGGTACAACTCAGAATAGATATGCCTGACACTACACTCACAATAATTTTTTTCATGGATGTGGATTTTGATGATAAAAGATAAAGATTTAATGCCATATATTGAGATAATTACAAGAGTTGTTTGTTTAAATTTTTTAATCACTGATAGAATATATAATGAATATTGTAAATAGAACTCAATGTAAATTCATAATTTGCTGTATCATACCGAGATAATAGCTGTATGTATGAAATTATTCACTCCTTTTAATCTGTAAACTATGACAAAATTTTTATACATTTTTTACTGATATTTTATATCAATTTTTTTTCTCAAAATAACACCGAACGGGTTATCCTGTAATTTATAAGTTATATAAAAAATAAGACGATGTGCTTTAACCGGGAGTTAATGATCCTTTTCCGGATGTTTTTCGTCACCAGGAATTAAAAGTTTTCCCCAATCATTCAACTGCCATAGAATCCCGACAAGTTGCTTTCCAAGTGGGGTAAGACTGTATTCAACCCGTGGAGGCAGTTCGTTAAATGACTGTTTTCCAAGAATACCGTCTTCTACCATTTCTGTAAGCTGTTGGTTGAGAACTCTGCGGTCCACCTTAGCGATCCCACGAAGAAATTCACTGGGACGCTTTTTTCCTTCGTTAATCTGCCAAACGATAGGAATTTTCCACTTTCCACTGATTGTATTCACCGCTATTTCTAACGGGCAAATTTTATTTTCCTCTGCTCTTCCCTTTGTTTCCATAAAATTGACTTTTTTATCCCTATGGGGTAAAAATATGCGGTATTGCCTGTTTCTAAAGGCTTTTAGAACTTTGTAAAAATAATAAATAAAAAAACAATGCACACCCTGGCCACCCAAATTTATCAGTTGAATCAAAACCTCTTTTCACAACTTCCACAGGAGGTTCTCGAAGCTTTTGAACAATCTATTGAAGAAATAAAGACAAAAAACATAGAAGAAATCAGTATCCGGACCGGAGACCTGATGCCAGAGTTTTCTCTGCCTAATGTCTTCGGCAGGACAATTCATTCAAAAGATATCCTTAAAAACGGGAAAATGATTATGGCTTTTTACAGAGGAAGCTGGTGTCCATATTGTCATCTGGAGCTGAAGTTTTTACAGGATCATCTTTCTGAAATCAAAGCTAAAAATGCTGTTCTGCTGGCCATTTCTCCTCAAGGTCCCGATCATTCTCTCAGTATGATTGAAAAAAATAACTTAAAATTTGAAGTATTAACAGACCACAATAATGAATTTGCTAAAAAGTTGGGAATAGTCTTTCAATTACAGGATTTCGTGCTGTCTCACTACCAAAATTTAGGCATCAGACTTTCTGATTTTAATAATAATGAAGAAAACAGTTTACCTGTTCCTGCTGTTTTTGTGGTCGATGAAAATAAAATGGTTACCTATAAATTTTTAGATGTAAATTACATGAACCGATTGAATGTGGAAGAATTAATACAAGCATTATGACCGAAAAGAGAAAAGGAGCACGTTCTGTAAAAGACATACCTACAGAAATTTTGCACCAACTGAATAAAGGTGAGATTGAAACCGCCAATCTTACAGAATGGCTGGCTGTGGACCAGAAACTGCTGCTGGAAAATTTGCTTCTTGAGCATCATAGGGAAGAATATCTGAAACCTGTCTTAAAAAAAGTAGACGGATTGAAAAAACAGACTGTCAATACGGTTAATGAGGCAATAGGAACAGGGATTCTCGATTTGGTTATTGAAAATAAAGACGAAGGATTGGTATCAGAGCTTTCTGTTCACCAATCAGATCTGGTTCGTTGCTGGGCTGCATACATGATCGGAAGAAATAATACAATGAGTCTCAAAGAAAGGTTCCTAAGAATACAAAGCTTTGCCTCCGATCAACATTTCGGAGTGAGAGAAATAAGTTGGATGACACTGCGTCCCGATATCGCAAAAAATATTTCCGCGTCAATAGCGATTTTATCTGAATGGACTGCTCACAAAAATGAGTACGTACGGCGCTTTGCCAGCGAATGTACCAGGCCTCGCGGAGTATGGTGTGAACATATAGCTGAACTGAAACAAAATCCGGGACTGGGACTGGATATTTTAGAGCCACTGCGTTCGGATGAATCGAGATATGTCCAGGATAGCGTTGGGAACTGGCTTAATGACGCGAGCAAGTCACAACCTGAATTTGTCATTGAGGTCTGTGATGAATGGCTTAAAGAAAGTCCAACGAGAGAAACAAAGTATATTGTTAAAAAAGCTTTACGGACAATCCGGAAATGAAAAGTTATCCACAATATTATGTTTTCTAAAACCTTTTCCCTGGCAGCCTGTTGATAATAAGACGGTTATATAGAACCTTTAGACAGGTCATTTTTCCAATATAATATGATCATTTTGCAACGAAAAAGTTATCCACAATATCAGTATGTCGGATTATGTGGATTGTAAATACTTGAGGCATAATTTTCTATATAAAATAAGTGTACAAGCTGCTTCAGCAAGATCAGATCATGAGTAATGAAAAAAAAGTTATCCACAATATGAGTTTTGATGACTTGTTAGTGATTTTAAAAATAAAATTTCGTGCAAACTCGTGACATTAGTAGGCAATGAAATTTTAGAAAAAAAATAATTGTTGAGAGTCACATCTTTCTTTTTTTAAAAAAATACCTGTGCAAATCTGCGTCATCTGTAGTAAAAAGTTATCCACAATATCATCTTTTAAATATTTTTTACTGTATCATTCTTGATATTAGTATCTTACAAAAAGCCCTTGTAATGCTGCTTTATGAATGATCGGAATACCTAATTCAAATGAAAAAAGTTATCCACAATATCGAAATGTAGATTGTGGGTTATTACAAACAAATGATAATTAAGATGTTGTGTAATATTAATAACAGAAGCATTTTTAGAAGACATGTTTTTAATTAATAAGAAAAAAGTTATCCACAATATGACAATTTTCTCCATATTTACTCAAAATTTTATTTCTAATAAGGTTATGGGTTCGAGACTTATTTTCGGAAGAAATAAAAAACTACCATTTCTCCGTCAGATATTTCCAGTATCGTTTTGGAACGTGCTGAACATGAAGTTTTAAATTTTTTCTTTCAACAATATTTGTTTTGGTGAAGTACCGTTGCCACAATACCTGATAATTTTTTTCATCATCATGAAATTTTTGTTGATAATGATTCAGATCCAGTTGTCCATCGGGATAAAAGAAGTCGCAGTTTTCAAGGTCATAGAGAATTCCGTAATTTCTGCGCAGATCGTAGATCATCCATTTCTGGTCCTGATAACGGTCCTTAAAATGTTTTCTGATTAATGGTAAAACATTAAAGTCGGGGTCTATCTGTGAAAAAAATATACCATCCTGCATTTTCTCGAACCGAACAAAAGCTGTCATTCTATGCCTTTCACGATCGACGGACTTGCAGATTTTTGAAATTTTTAAAATATCAGGATCAGCAAAGTTTTCAAGAATGTTTATTCCTGGTTGATTTACCGATTTTCTTACAACGGATAAGGTTAATCTTTCCGATTCCGGATCTTCAGACAAAAAAACTTTTAAAAGTTGGTGAATGCCACGTTTGCCGATATCTTGTTTCAGCTTATGCAAAACTCTTTCTGATTTTTCGGGCTGGGTAATGACCTCATGAATTTCTGCGAAAATATTTTCCTGATGAAATTTTTGTCTGCTCACTATCTCCGCATCATGATAGCGATATTCGAAAACTTCAAATATTGCTGTAAAAAGGCCGTCAAAACTTCCGTCGTAGAGCAGGTTTGTCATATATTCAGTTTAAATCAAAATAAACTCAATTGTTGTGAGAATTGGTTGTGAAACTTTGAAGAACTTCCTCCTACCAAGAGTTTTCTGAAATTTTTATCTGTTAAATATCGTAAATAGGCATTTCCTGCGGTAAAATCAATAAAATATTTGGCCCGGTTTACTGCTGCGCCCAACTGTTTTAAATGATCGATGCTTAAAACCTGAAAACGTCTCGCACTGATAATTTTTTGTGCAGATTTTACACCAATTCCCGGAATTCTTAAGATCATCCGATAATCCGCCGTTTGAATATTTACCGGAAACTGATCCAGGTGTCGCAGTGCCCAGCTTAATTTCGGATCCACTTCCAGATCAAGAAAAGGAATATGAGGATCTAGAATTTCTTCTGCCTTAAAACCGTAAAATCTCATCAGCCAGTCCGACTGATACAATCTGTTTTCACGAAGCATCGGAACTTCGGTAGTAAGAGAAGGAAGCCTTTTATCTTCCAAAACAGGAACATATCCTGAATAATACACTCTTTTCAGATTAAAATTTTTATAAAAGTGATCAGCCACTTTGATAATCTGCAGGTCATTTTCATTCGTAGCCCCTACAATCATCTGGGTAGATTGTCCAGCCGGAGCAAATTTGGGAACTTTTTTCAAAATTTTCTTCTCATCTTCATATTGAATGATCCCTTTCTGAATATAACGCATCGGATTCAGCATATCCTCCCTGTTTTTCTCAGGAGCCAGTAATTTTAACCCGCTTTCGGTGGGGATTTCAAGGTTAACGGACAACCGGTCTGCGTACAGGGCAGCTTCCTGCATCAGGTCATCACTTGCTCCCGGAATTGATTTCAGATGAATATACCCATTGAAATTTTCTTCAAGGCGAAGTTTTTTGGCCACCCGCACCAGTCGCTCCATGGTTGTATCTGCATTTTTGAAAATTCCTGAACTTAGAAATAATCCTTCGATATAATTTCTACGGTAAAAATTTATAGTAAGATCAACTACCTCTTCCACGGTGAATGCCGCTCTTTTAATATCATTTGAACTTCTCGATACACAATACGCACAATCGTAAATGCAATGATTGGTCAATAGAATTTTAAGCAAAGAAACACATCTTCCATCTTCTGTATAGGTGTGGCAGATTCCGCTTACAGAGCTATCACCCAAACCCCCTTTTTTGTTCTTCCTTGTCCCGCCGCTTGAAGAGCACGATACATCGTACTTTGCTGCGTCTGCAAGGATTTCGAGTTTTTCTTTAAGGCGTTCAAAGTTCATCAGATAAAATGTTTGATATTATTTGTATCGTACTGTATTTTATATTGTGTTCAAATTTAGTTCCAAAATTGATAAAAGTCAAGCTTTTTTCATGGAAGTTATCAACAAAAAAGAGTCTCAAAATCATTATATTTACGGCTCATTAAAGTTTATATCATGAATCATAAACCAATCGAAGGTTTTTCCAAGCTTCCAAAGCAGGGGAAAATCGACTGGCTCGTAAACGAATATCTTGAAGGAAATCAGGAATACCAAAATATATTGAAACAATATTGGAACGATGATGCAGATCTTCAGAAACTTCATGAGGAGTTTTCTGAAAATACCATCTCCAATTTTTATATGCCTTATGGAATTGCACCGAATTTTTTAATTGACGGAAAACTATTGGCTCTTCCAATGGCTGTCGAAGAAAGTTCCGTAGTGGCAGCAGCTTCCAAAGCTGCAAAATTCTGGATCGATAAAGGTGGTTTTAAAACTACCATTATCAATACCGAAAAATTAGGGCATACCCACTTTATTTTCAATGTGGAACCGCACAAATTATTGCATTTCTTTAATTTCAGTTTAAAGAAAAAATTACTGGAGACTACGGAAGACATCACCTCGAATATGAGAAAACGTGGTGGTGGTATTCTGAACATCAGCCTGGTCGATAAAACAGCAGAAATGCCGAATTATTATCAGTTAAAGGCCAGCTTTGATACAGTAGACTCCATGGGAGCCAATTTTATCAACTCATGTCTTGAACAGTTTGGAAAAACCCTGAGACAGGAAGTAGCAACGAGTGAAGATTTTACTCAGGAAGAAAAAAACTCATTGCAGATCGTGATGAATATCCTTTCCAATTTTACTCCTGACTGTATCGTAAGAGCTGAGGTTTCCTGTAAAATGGAGGATTTAAAAGATGATAGCGGTATTTCCCCTGAAGAATTTGCAGCAAAATTCAAACAGGCCGTCACCATCGCAGAAATTGAACCTTACCGTGCAACAACACACAACAAAGGCGTTATGAATGGAGTAGACGCAGTAGTAATCGCTACCGGAAACGACTTCAGGGCAACGGAAGCCTGCGCCCATGCCTATGCAGCAAGAGACGGACAATACAGATCACTGACACATTGCACCACAGATAACGGAGTGTTCAGATTCTGGATCGATCTTCCTATCTCTGTAGGAGTAGTCGGTGGATTGACAAATCTTCACCCATTGGTAAAATTCTCTCTTGCGCTTCTCGGAAAACCTTCAGCACAGGAGTTGATGAGCATTTTAGCAGTGTCAGGACTTGCCCAGAATTTCGGAGCATTACGTTCTCTGGTCACCACCGGGATCCAGAAAGGGCATATGAAGATGCACCTTCTAAATATTCTCAATCAATTAGGAGCTACTGAAGAGGAAAAACAACATTTCGTGACCTACTTCAAAGATAAAACAGTGAGCCACCATGAGGTGATCAATGAATTTAACAGAATGAGAGGAAACTAATGCTACAGATCATTTTGCCAATTGTGTTCCTTCTTTTTGGATTCTTTTTAAAGAAAACCAATAATGAAGGGTTCAGAAGTTCCAAAAGATTTGCCAATATGTTTATCATACTGGGAATTTCCACATTGGTAGCTAAATTTATTTTAATATACCTAAAATCAAAATAGTGAAAAAAAGTATTGCAGTTTTTCTATTGATTTCCGGACTCAGTTTTTCGCAGCAGAAAAATGTGAAAATTAGTGATTTGCCGCCTAAAACAGAAGATTTTGTGTTTCCGGTAATCTCCTATCCGGATCATCCAGATGTAGAGAAAAAGATCAATACTTTTCTTCAGGTAAACGAACTTGAATATGTTCCGGGATCACCCGTAAGCCCTTCCAAGCTGGTTTCTACCGGAACGACTTCTTATTCCAACTATATTTATTTTAACAGTTGGGAAAAGATTGAATCCCCAAAAAATATTTTGACGATCGGAATGGATGGCGAAGCTACAGGTGCCTATCCTGAAAATTTTGCGGTCTGGAAAAACTTTGATCTGAGAACAGGAAATTTCATCAATGCCGAAGATTTATTTCAACCCAATTCAGTGAAAATTGTTGAAGGAATCATTCAGAAAGGAGTAAAGAAAAGAATTTCTGATTTTCTCGTCAGGCTGAGAGCCGAAAAAAATCCTACGGAAGAAGTGAAAGATCAGATTGCTATTTACGAAGACTGTTTTACAGGTCATACGTTGGAGTATATTAGATACTTTTTTGGAAAAGATAAATTAACTTTTGTGGCCGGAAGATGCTCTAATCATGCAAGCAGAGCCCTGGATGAGCTGGATAGTCATGAAATTGTAATTCCATATAAAGATCTTGATAAGCACTGGAGCCCTTATGCTAAAAATCTGATTTCCGGCTCTGAGCAAGTCAATACAACAAGTTTCAGAAATAAATTATACAAAGGAAAAATAGATGGAAAATATCCGGTGACTGTTTTTATCAGCCGCTTTTATCCTGCAGAAGATAAATCCGGAGTCAGTACGTTTCAGGCCGGGTATTGGTATGATAAGAGTAAAAAGCTGATCAAATGGGACGGGCAATTGAAAGGTCAGCATATTTCCATTGTTGAGAATGACCATTATGATGATGCCACAAGTCAATGGATTCGAAGAGCCCTGGTAGAAGCGGAAATGGACGGGAATAAAATTACCGGTACATGGCAGGATCTTAAAACAAAAAAGAAATTAACCCTAGAATTAGAAGAGTTATAAAATGAAAACAATTACTTTGATTTTTGGAGCAGTTTACGGAATGGTTTCTGTAATCCTTGGTGCTTTCGGGGCACACGCTTTAAAGAAAATATTAGCTGTAGAAAGACTGGAGAGTTTTGAAACAGGAGTAAGATACCAGATGTACGCGGCATTTTTTCTGCTGATCATCGGATATATCTTGAAATTTGAAACTTCTGCGGAGAGATGGACTTCCATTTTAATGATTGCAGGAACATTATTATTTTCAGTGAGCATCTATTTCCTGAGCATGCAGGATTATCTGGGAGTGAATCTGAAATTTCTGGGGCCTATCACGCCGCTGGGAGGATTGATGATGATCTTAAGCTGGGGAATGCTTATTCTTTATTTTGCTAAAAATAAGATCTAAATAATGAAAATTAATAGAAGAAGACGGTTAATACGAACATTTAATCTTTTAGATCAACCTATCAGATTTAATCCGTTTGTGTTTAGCCGTACTTTTTTTATGTGGGCTGTTACAGGTCTGGTAGGAGGTATTATTGCCGGTGGATATTGGATTGTTTTAGAACATTTTACAGAGTTTCTGGCTGAATTTCAAGGGTGGCAGGTAATTCCAACCATGGCCATCTGCGGCTTGCTGGCTGGTCTGGTAATTCATTTTATCGGCGATCCCGGAGAAATTCACCTGATTGTTAATAATATCAGATTCAATAAAGGAAAACTGGATCCGAAGAATAATCCTTCCATGATTTTATCCTCGCTGTTTTGTGTGGCATCAGGAGGAAGTTTAGGACCGGAAGCTCCTTTGGTACAGGTAACAGGTTCTACAGGAACTTACCTTGGAAAAATTTTCAGATTGAAAGGAGAAGAATTGCGTTCCTTGAGTATCGCCGGAATGGCTTCAGGCTTTACCGCATTATTCGGCGCACCGCTTGGCGGAAGTCTTTTCTCCCTCGAAATCCTGCATCACAAACATGCTGTGGAATATTATAAAGCGATTATTCCGGCTTTGGTGGCAAGCTGCTTCAGTTATCTGATGTTTGCATTGATTATTCATTTAGGAATCGGGGTAACCTGGGACCTGAAGGCTTATCATTATACAGGAGTATATGATTTTTTATATGCGACATTGTTCGGAGCTGTAGGAACTTTTTTTGGATGGATTTTCATTTTTGTGGTGAAATTCTTCAAAAAAGTTTTTGAATACAGGAAGTTTCCCATTTACATCAAAACCTTGACTGGAGGACTTATCCTGGGCATTATTGCTTATAATTTTCCGATCACCAGATATTTTGGTCACAACGAGATCAATCAGCTGATCGGTGGAAATTTCGGATTGAAATTTTTGATTTTAGTCCTTGTTTTTAAAATTCTGGCGATCGCCATTACAGTAACTTCAGGATGGAGGGGTGGTTTTATCATTCCATTGTTCTTTGTAGGAACAACGCTGGGGTTGATTATCCACACTCTATTCCCCTCTGTAGATACCACTTTAGCGATTGTAAGCTGTATGGCAGCTATCAATGCCTGTGTGACAAGAACACCGATGAGTACAACAATTATTTTGGGAACCCTGACCGGATTTACTTATTTTGTCCCGATCTTGTTTGCCAGTTTAACCGGGTATTTCCTTGCCCCAAGAATTCCGTTTATCGGATCTCAATCTGAGAAATTAACGGAAGAATAAAGAAAAATGGAAGATATGTTAAAAATCAAGTCACTCAGACTTTAAATTTTAAGTCAATAAACTTGAACTTCCGTGTCTTTTTAGTAAATTTGTCAACCTTTAAATTTTTAAATAAAATAATAAAAATAATATGAATCTTCACGAGTATCAATCAAAAGAGATTTTATCAAAGTACGGAGTAGCTATCCAACGTGGTTTCGTTGCAAACAGCGTAGACGAAGCTGTAGCAGCTGCTGAAAAATTGACTGCTGAAACCGGAGCACAGGCTTGGGTTGTAAAAGCACAGATTCACGCAGGGGGTCGTGGTAAAGGTGGGGGTGTTAAGTTCTCTCCAAACATGGATAAACTTAAAGAAAACGCTCAGAATATCATCGGAATGCAGTTGGTAACTCCACAAACTTCTGCTGAAGGTAAAAAAGTAAACTCTGTTTTGATTGCAGAAGATGTTTATTATCCTGGAGAATCTGAAACTAAAGAATTTTATGTTTCTATTCTTTTAGATAGAGCTGAAGGGAAAAATACAATCGTATATTCTACTGAAGGTGGTATGGATATTGAGCACGTTGCTGAAGTAACACCTCATTTGATCCACAACGAGTTGATTGATCCTGCGATCGGTCTTCAAGGTTTCCAGGCTAGAAAAATTGCTTTCAACCTAGGTCTTGAAGGGAATGCATTCAAAGAATTTGTGAAATTTATTTCATCTCTTTACAATGCGTACACAGGAATTGATGCTTCTCTTTTCGAAATCAACCCTGTATTAAAAACTTCTGATAACAAAATTATCGCTGTAGATGCTAAAGTAACTTTAGATGACAACTCATTGTTCCGTCACAAAGATTTAGCTGAGCTTAGAGATACAAGAGAAGAAGATCCGATGGATGTTGAAGCTGGTGAAGCCGGTCTTAACTTCGTAAAATTGGATGGTAACGTTGCTTGTATGGTAAACGGAGCCGGTCTTGCAATGGCAACTATGGATATCATCAAATTATCCGGTGGTAACCCTGCAAACTTCCTTGACGTAGGAGGTACTGCTGATGCTCAGAGAGTACAGACTGCTTTCGGAATCATCTTAAGAGATCCCAACGTAAAGGCGATCCTGATCAACATCTTCGGAGGTATCGTAAGATGTGACAGAGTTGCTCAGGGGGTTGTAGATGCTTACAAAGCTATGGGTAGCCTTCCGGTTCCATTGATCGTAAGATTACAGGGAACTAACGCGGTAGAAGCTAAAAAATTAATTGATGATTCTGGTCTTCCGGTTCACTCTGCAATTACTTTAGAAGAAGCTGCAAACAAAGTAAAAGAAGTTTTAGCATAATCTGAAACTTTCAAATAAATAGAAAACCGTTTCATGTTTGAAACGGTTTTTTTTTTGGTCAAAGTAAACTAATGGTAACGTTTTAATCTAAGGAGAGAATTGGGTTATTGGAAACCTAACAGGTTTCAAAAACCTGTTAGGTTTTTTACCGTTCACCATAAAAAAACCACCTCAAACTGAGGTGGTTTTTATTGTCTGTGTGTTTTGTTACTTATCGAGATGATTTTCCGGTAAAGTGGTCTCACCACTGGTAATACTGATGCTTGTTGGCGTTACCAGCTGGATTTTATCCGCATCTAGCCTCTCTTTAATATTTAAATATGCCTTACTTCTTACCTGGGCAAGGTTTGCCCCTACTTTGATCCAGAATTTAACCTGTAGATTGAAAGAACCTTGCTTTAAATCAGTAAAGATAACTTCTGCAGTGTCCAGTTTATCCACATTATCCAGATTCTTTATGACGTCCAGAATTCCTTTTTGAGCTTTGCTGATATCTTCATCGGCGGGAATTTCAAAATTTAAAATAATCCTGCGTTGAGGGGAAGCCGTAATATTATAGAACGGAGCGTTGAAAACAACCTGATTGGGAATATAAGCCTTCTTTCCGTCATCAGTAAGGAGCTTGGTAGTAAGGAAGCCAATTTCCTGTACCGTCCCGGAATGAGCTCCGATCGTGATATAATCTCCTACTTTAAATGCTTTGTCAATTCCGATGAGCATTCCAGAGAAAATACTGGAAACAAGATCTTTCAGCGCAACCCCTGCAATGACCCCTGCGACCCCTAAACTTCCGATAAATTTCCAGAGAAATCCGCTAAACCCCATAATTTCAAGGGAAATAAAGGTTCCCATCAGCATGATTAAAAATCTGAAAATTCCTACCAAAGTAACTAAAGAACTTTCTTTTTGGCTTTTCGGGAAGAATTTGTGAAATATTTTGACGGCGGCAATACTTAGATATTTACTGGTGATAAGAAAAAAGTAAATACCAAAATTCCGACAATCAGTTTAGGAGTAATTTCGGCAAATGTCACATACCAGCTTTCCAATACCTTATACACAAGGTCTACATAGCTGAGTCCGGTTTTCTGCATGATTATTTTTTTTTGAAATAAATATATAAATTTTTATCAAAAATTTTGCCAGTATCAAAAAGTCTACTAAATTTGTAGACTAACAAACACGAAGTATTATGTCAATTAAACTAGGAGATACGGCACCCAACTTTCACGCAGAGACCTCTTTAGGCGAAATCAACTTTCACGACTATCTCGGAGATTCATGGGGAATATTATTTTCACATCCTGCAGATTATACGCCGGTTTGCACTACAGAGCTGGGTTTTACTGCTAAGCTGCACGCTGACTTTGTTCAGAGAAATACAAAGGTCATTGCATTAAGTGTGGATGGAGTAGAGGACCACCAAAACTGGGTTAAAGACATCAATGAAACTCAGAATACAGAGGTTCAGTTTCCTATAATTGCTGATAAAGAAAGGAAAATTTCAGAATTGTATGATTTTATCCATCCTAATGCTTCAGTCACTGCCACCGTTCGTTCTTTGCTGATTATTGATCCGTCAAAAAAAGTAAGACTGATTATTACCTATCCGGCTTCTACAGGGAGAAATTTTAATGAAATACTGAGAGTCCTGGATTCTTTACAGCTGGTAGACGCTTATACTGTGGCTACTCCGGCGAATTGGGAGAATGGTGATGATGTCATTGTTCCTCCGAATATTTCTACCGACTATGCCAGAAAGATATTCCCTAAGGGAGTAACGGAAGTAAAACCGTATTTAAGATACACTCCTCAACCCAATACATGATTTATTTGATTTTTTATAGTTTAGTTTTAATTTGTACGAAAAGCGGCCCGAAATAAATTTCGGGCCGCTTTCATTTTTTTTATAAGTATTCAGTGATTACTTAACGTCGTTGATGATTTGTTTTCCTTTAGATGTCGGAAGATAAATCTGGAAACCTAAACCAAAAGTAATTTTGTTAGTATATCCACCGCTTCCGAATCCTGCATTAGCGTCATATTTAACTAAACCTTCTAATCCAATATTTGGAGTGATGAAGTAAGAGTAACCAGGTCCGAATCCAAAATTAAGTCCGTTAGATGAAGATCCTCCTTTAGAAATAGATGTTCCTCCAACTCCTAAATTACCTTCTAAAAACCATCTTCCGTGGTGAAGCAAGTTGTTTACTCCCTGTTCCCCCGGATTTAGATAGTAACGTCCTAATGCTCCTACATTATACGTGAAAGTAGTAGGTGCATCTTTAGCTCCTTTAAATCCTAAATCTACATAACCCCCAACTGCGATGTTATCTTCGATGAAATAAGCTCCTTTCGGCTGGATGTTAAAATCATAACCTCCTCCTTTGTTTAATCCGAAGTTTGCACCTGCCAGGTTACCACCTACCATCCAATTACCTTTCTGAATCTGAGCGTTTGCAGTTGCTGTTAAACCTGCCACAGCTAATATCCCTGTTAAAATAAGTCTTTTCATAATTTATTATTTTAATAATTAAATGTTTATTATTCACGAATTATAGAAAAAACAATAAATGTGCCAGACTCTTAATTTTAGACAATTTTTCAAAAAAAGTGTTAATAATTGAGTGTTGATATAAACATATTTTTAACATTATCATTATCAATTTCATAATAATATATGAAAGTCTTAAAAGGTAAATAGCTAATAGAGCGAAGTTATTGAAAGCTACATGAATAGAAGTTTATGTTGTATTGAACGCATACAATCAACTTACTTCTTATTATTTAAAATATTAACAAATGATCCCGATTGTTCTCGGTTTTTTTAAATAAATAAAAGAATCAGTGAAATAATCAAACCGGCAATGGTAAACTTGATTCCACGTTTGAATGCTTTTGTTTTGGGATTAAACATCCAGAAACTTGAGATAACAAAGAAGAAAAGAGCTACCCCGAAGAATACACTCAAAGGAGAGATGGCATCTTTAGACTGTGATTTGTGAAGAGAAACCATCTTGTCCAGTACAAAAGGCAGTTCCATTTTAGAATACTGTGCCTTTCCGGTTGCTGCATCATAAGTACCTTTTTTAAAATGAAGAACAGTACCTTCTGTTTTTTCCACTTCAAGACCTTTCATTTTCAGTTCCTTTTTCAGCTGCTTTTCAGTAAGATCCTTCGCAAGTACTTTATCATACTTTTTTTCATTCTTCAGAAAATCTGTGTCTCTGTACACCAGAAGTATTCCGCTTAATGCATACACTGCCATAATACCTGCAAGGAAATATCCAAGATAACGGTGTGTGATTCTCATGAAAGTTCTCGTGTCCTTAATCTTATCCATATCGTTTTTGTTTTGTTTTTTAAAATTTCAAAAGTGGAAACTGCAACAAATGCAATTTCCACTTTTAGTGTTGAAGTAGGTATATACTTGTTTTTTACAGTCTGTAAGTCAGCGTAAAATAATAGTTTCTCGGTGTAATCGGATTCACTGAATAGTTCTCGTGAACGTTATAATTCACTACATCAAAAAGATTACCCACTTTCCCCTGGATCGAGAATTTCTTCCAGTCGTATCCTAAAGATAATGTGACAGTCGTATAATCTTTTATAGGAATCATTCTTGTGATGCCATTTCTGGAGATGTTGGTAGATTTGGAATCATTCCAACCGGCAATTCTATCACCGATATAGTAAATACCTGCACCTACTTTTAATCCTTTTACATAATTGGTAAACTTGTAGAAAACTGAAGCATTAGCTGTTGTTGCCGGGGTTCTTACCAATCTTTGATTTTCAACATATCCTTTTTCAGGTGTATCAATATACACAGAATTGTTATACGAGAATCCTGCAATGATGGAAAGGTTTTCCGTCGGATTACCTGTAATATCCAATTCTACACCACGGCTTCGCATTTTACCTGCTAATTCCTTTAAATTTGAATCGGGCGTAATTACTGAAGTAACTCCCTTATTGTCTACAGCAGTATAAAAATAATTTTGGTAATAATTGTTATAAATGATCTGATAGGCAGTTATATTAACAGCCAGAGCATTGTTCCAGAAATTCTTCTTTGCTCCTATTTCGTACTGATCTACAGTGGTAGGTTTTATACCCTGCTGAGGTAACTTACGAATTCTTGCCTGTACGTCTGCCAATTCACCTGAAGTATCCAAATTATTAATTTCATTAGACATATATCCTGAATTGGCCACAAAAGAATTGGTATACGTTGCAAATACCGAAAGATCGTTGTTGGGCATATACACCAAGCCTACTTTAGGTGATATAGCCTGATCCGATGTAGAAGTGTTATTCACCAAAGTCTTTTGATTAATTGTAAACTTCGTATTGATGGTCGGCATATTTTCAACATATGACCAACGAAGACCTGCTAATACTTTAAACTCCTTGGTAAGACTGATGAAATCCTGTGCATAGAAACCTATTCTTCTCGTATTGATTCTGTTCTTTTCATAGGTTCTGGAGTCCGGCATTGATCCGCTTGCCCAGGTTGACGGGTTATTCAGATTTAAAAGATCAGATCCTCCATTGGTTCCGTAGAAATATGAAGTTCCGTATACAGCCTTTTTCATATCAGAAATAGCAGGATTATAATACGTATATGAATCTGAAGAACCGTAATCTGCGTCTGCACCGATTAAGACTTTATGATTAATTCTTCCGGTATTGAATTCTCCATTTAAATTAACTTGGGCAGAAGTATAATTTTGTTCGTTATAAGTTCTGTTTAAAGGTCTGTTCCAAACAAGATCGTTGGAGTTTTTTGCATATCCCCACTGCACTCTTTCTGTAGAAAAGTAATCTTTTGTGTAGTTCTGATAAGATGCCATAGCATTTAATGTCCATCTTTCATTAAACTGATGATTGAATGTAACATTTGTAGAAAGCTGTTCCACATTCTGATATTGCCAGTCTGTGCCTAAAAATGCATTTCTGGACAACAGCTCATTCATCTGGTAAGAACCGTCTCTGTTTGTGATGGTTCCGATTCCGAAGTCAGGAGTCACATCATTTTTAAGATAATCTGCCTCTACAATCAATTGAGATTTTGGACTAATATTGAATAAAAAGGATGGGTTGAAGTAATGTTTCTCAGATTTTACAACATCTCTGAAGCTCTCCGCATATTCATAGGCACCATTCATTCTGAATGCAATATTTTCAGACAAAGGCCCATAAACGTCAATCGTAGGTTTATAAGAATTCCAGCTTCCACCATTTAATCCTATGCTTCCGCCAAAATTAAATTTCGGCTTCTTCGTGATCATATTGATAATTCCTCCCGCAGCTGCATTACCAAAAAGCATGGCGTTGGCTCCCTTTAAGACTTCCACTCTTTCTAAACCGCTTACTTCAGGAAAAACCCCACTATTAACTCTTGATCCGTTCTTGAAAATATTGTCATTTCCCAGAGCAAAACCGCGTCCCCCGAAACTGTCTTGTGAATTTCCTCTTGAAGAGGTCACATACATACCGTTGACATTCTGAAGAACATCGCTCAATTGCTTAGCCTGTTGTTGTTCAATGATCTCGTGAGTAACAATGGCAATCGGCTGAGGATTTTCCATTACCGTCAGGTTAGACTTCGTAGATAAGGTTCGGGCCTGATTTGGATTTCCGGTTTTGTGAAGATTGATATCTTCGATGGTTTGGGTTCTAATGGTATCTGCTTCAACGTTTTTTAGCTGTGCGCTCAATGAAACAGCGGTAAATAGAAGACCTAAAGAAAGTAGTTGTCTTTTCATTTTATTTTTATGTAGAACAGTTTTAAATAACGCGCAAATGTAAGTATTTGTTTAGAATAGATAAAAATAATTTTATGATTTTTGTCATTCTTTTGTAGCTCAATAAATGGATTATTTCTATGAGTGCTTCAGATCGGCTATCATCATCTTTTTTATGAATATATTTGTTGAAAATTTTAGAATATGCAATTGGTAAAAGCAGGGCTTTGTGCCTTTGGAATGAGCGGGAAGGTGTTTCATGCCCCCTTTTTAAAAGAACATCCGGGGTTTTTCATTTCTGCTATTGTAGAAAGAAGTAAGGAAGAATCTAAAGAAAAGTATCCCGAAGCAACGATCTATCGTTCCGTCGAGGAAATGCTTGCGGAGGCAGATGTAGAACTGGTAATTATTAACACTCCGGTTCAGACCCATTATGAATATGCAAAGAAGGCATTGGATGCAGGTAAGAATATTATTGTTGAAAAACCATTTACAGTAAATGTCTCTGAAGCTGAAGAGCTGGTGAAACTCGCAGAAGAAAAAGGATTGTTTTTAAGTGTTTACCAAAACAGGAGATTTGACCGTGATTTTCTTCAGGTTCAAAAGATTCTCAAAGAAGGAAAACTGGGAAACATTAAAGAAGCAGAGATACGATTTGACAGATTCCGTACTACACCAAGTGGCAAGCAGCATAAAGAAAATCCTGATCAGATCGGTTCAGGTTCGTTGCATGACCTGGGCGCTCATCTGGTAGATCAGGCTGTACAGTACTTTGGATATCCTGATAAGCTTTTCGCCGATGTATTCTCGATGAAAGGACGCGAGTTTGCAAACGATTATTTTGAAATCCTCTTATTTTATAAAGATCACTTAAGAGTAAGGCTGAAATCTTCTGTTTTCACCAAAGAAGATCATTATGCCTATAAAATTCATGGCGATAGGGGAACCTTTCTGCAGGAAAGAACCGATAATCAGGAAAATGAACTGGTAGCAGGAGCGATTCCTGTATATGGTAAAGAGTGGACGAAACCTTTAAAAGAGAGTGACGGAATCTTACATATTATAAATGAAAACTCCGAAACAGAAAGAGTATCGACCTCCAGTGAGGCAGGAAATTATATGGATTATTACCAGCAAATCTATGAACATATCGTTTTCGGATATGCTTTACCTTCGCCGGGAAAAGAAGTTATTCAGAATATGAAAATCATTGATGCTTCTGTAGAAAGTACAAAAGAAGAGAAGGTGATCAAACTATAAATGACAGATGATGAATTATGAGTTGATTTAAACTTTAAGGTAAGTGACGGTGAGTGAAGCAGAAATATTTTTCATTCAAATCTTTCCTTCCTTCGACTTTTTACCGGTCAACTCATAATTCATACCTTATACATTAGAGATTAAATTTCTTCCTGGAGTTCCAGCCATCTCATCTCATGGTTTTCCAGTTTTTCAGAGACGGTTTCCAGTTCTGAAGATAATTTTGCAATCTTCTCGTAGTCTGTTTCATTATTGAGCATTTCCAGAATATCTGCCCGTTGCACTTCCAGTTCAGGCATTTCTTTTTCAATAGTTTCCAGTTCCTTTTGCTCTTTGAAAGTTAACTTTTTCTTTTTAGAAGGTAAAGATGAAATATTTTGCGGATTAGAGGCAGCTTCTTTTACAGGTTCAGGTTTTGTTGCTGAATTTTTCTCTAAAGCTTCTTCACGGCTTCTTGCTTCTCTGTATTCTGAGAAATTTCCTACAAAATCTCTTATTTTCCCCTCTCCTTCAAAAGCCAGTACGTGATCTACAATCCTGTCCATAAAATACCTGTCGTGAGAAACAATAATCAAAGAACCCTGAAATTGCTGCAGAAAATTTTCAAGAACAGTTAATGTCGGAAGGTCAAGGTCGTTCGTAGGCTCATCAAAAATCAGGAAATTAGGATTCTGATAAAGAATATACATCAGGTGAAGTCTTCTTTTTTCACCTCCTGATAACTTTGAAATCGGATTATACTGAGTTTGATCATCAAAAAGGAATAATCTCAGGAACTGAGAGGCAGAAAGACTTTTTCCGTTAGCTAAAGGATAAAATTCTGCAATTTCTTTGATAAAATCAATGACACGCTCGTCTTCTTTATAGGTAAGGCCTTTCTGGGAAAAATATCCGAAAGAAATCGTTTCTCCGGTTTCAATTTCTCCGCGGTCAGCTTTTTCAAACCCCTGAATGATATTGAGCAGGGTAGATTTACCTGCACCATTTTTACCTACAATTCCCACTTTTTCTCCCCTCTGAAACTGGTAACTGAAATCCTTCAATAAAACTTTACTGCCAAAACTCTTATCAATATGCTTTAATTCGAGTATTTTATTTCCCAGACGCTTCATTTCAAAATCCAGTTCCAGCCCGTCTTTTCTGGTGTCGGTTTTTGCTATTTTCTCTGTTTCGTAGAAAGAGTCAATTCTGCTTTTTGATTTGGTAGTTCTTGCTTTGGGCTGTCGTCGCATCCATTCAAGTTCCTTTCTGTAAAGGTTGTTGGCTTTGTCAATGGTAGCGTTAAGGTTATCTTCGCGAATCATTTTATTTTCCAGATAGGTTGCGTAGGAACCATTGTGGGTGTAAAGATTGCCGTCTTCCATTTCCCAGATAATATCGCAGACACTATCAAGGAAATATCGGTCGTGGGTTACAAGTAATAAAGTGATTTTTGCTTTATTCAGATAATTTTCAAGCCATTCCACCATATTCACATCAAGGTGGTTGGTCGGCTCATCCATGATCAGCAGCGTGTGTCTGTGTTCAGCTCTGGTTTCCGTTAACAGCTTTGCCAATGCTACACGTTTGATTTGCCCTCCCGAAAGAGTGCCCATTTTAGCTTCCAGGTCTGTGATTTTAAGCTGCGAAAGAATCTGCTTCATCTCGTTTTCCAAATCCCATGCTTTGTGGGCTTCCATATCGGCTAATGCTTTTTCAATAAAATCATTGTCGGTTGAATGAAGGGATTTGTGATAGTTTTTAAGAGCAAGGATGGGGGCAGAATCCAAAGTCATCATGAATTCCTCAATGTTTAAATCAGGATCAAAATCAATTTCCTGGTCAAAAAGAACAACCTGGATATCCTTATTAATGATCGCAGTACCGCTGTCCGCAATTTCTTTACCCATTAATATTTTCAGAAGAGTAGATTTTCCACTTCCGTTTTTAGCAACAATCGCAATCTTGTCTCCTTCATTGATGTGAAAAGAAATGTTTTTGAACAAAACTTTGATACCATAAGATTTGGTAAGGTTTTCGGCAGAAACGTAATTCATTGGGAATTAATAGTTTGATTTTAAATTAAAACTGAGCCGCAAAAATACAAAAATGTAATCATAAAATTTTCCGGAACTTCCTATATACAAATGAATATTGATAATTTTTTAATAAACTGTGTCCGTCCTCTCAAAAAAGGATTCAGTAAATTTGATAGATATAACAGTCAATCACAAATAATATAAAACCTGATTTAAAATAATGAAAAAAGTAATTGTCGACATGGATGGGGTAATGGCAGATGTTTATCATCAGCTGATACAATTTGAAAAAAGAGACTCAGGAACAGAAATAGAGATCAGTACCTTGTCAGGAAAGCCTGAAATTGAATCCTTTCCTAATGGCAAGAAACACGTCAACGAACCTGGCTTTTTCCGTACCTTACCGGTAATGAAGGGAAGCCGTGAAGCAATAGAATACCTGAACAATAAATATGAATTGTATATCGTATCTGCAGGCATGGAATTTCCTAACAGTTTACGTGAAAAATACGACTGGCTGGAAGAGCATTTCCCATTTATAAGCTGGGAACAGATTGTTCTTTGCGGAAGCAAAAGAGTGGTTTCCGGAGATGTAATGATTGATGATTATCCTAAAAATTTAAACCATTTTGAAGGAGAAAGATTCATCTTTACACAGCCTCACAATGAACTGATTGAAAACGAAACTTACAAAAGAGTAGATTCCTGGGAGGAAATAATGAATATATTATAAAAACAGGCACAAAAAAGGAAGGTAGCTTTGCAAACTTCCTTTTTTAATCTAAAGTAAGTCTTTTCAGAGACCAGGAATTCCCGTTATAGATATCAAGATCAACTTTGGCATTGATGCCGTGAACGATTCCGTTCTCTGTGAATTGCCAGAAGTCCCACTGATCATCGGGAGACGGAGTCGGAACATCATTATAATTGGCTAGCCACAAAGGATAATCTTTGAATTCACCTTTCAGGAAATCTTTGTAGTAGTGATAATAAGTATAAATAATAGGCTTCTCCCCATAGGTTTCTTCTACAATTTTACACCAGACCTTCAGATCTTCCACCAACTTTTTATTGGTTTTGCGTTTTGGAATCTTTTCAATATCCAGAATCGGAGGAAGGTCTCCGCTTTCCAGTTTTACATTGGCCAGAAAATTATTGGCCTGAATGATAGGATCTTCATCTGCTCTGTAAAAATGATAGGCTCCACGGATCAGGTTGTGCTTTTTTGCTTTTTCCCAGAATTCGTCAAAGTGTTTATCTGCGCTTTTATTTCCCATAGTGGCACGCATTACCACAAACTCGAGCGGAATGGTCTTATTGCCGATGCTTAAACTATCCCATTTGATGTCTTCCCTGTTCTGATAATGGGAAACATCAAAACCATATGTTTTATCAAGATTGGCACTGAGTATTTTTTGAATCCTAAAGGTCTCCTTTTCACTGTTGTGAAGTTTTTTATGGGTAAATTTATTAAAGTACAAAGCATAATAATAGCTGATAGATTGTTTCAGGTAAAAACCGGTTCCGATTAAAGCCAGAATCAGGATTGCCAATATTACCCTGCGACGGAAAAAATAATTATTTCGTCTGTGTTTGTGGATTTGTTTGGCAGTTTTTTTGGTGTACTTTTTTTGTGTCATAAAGTTTTGCAAAACTAACTTTTTTCACTGCTAAATGCTAAATAAAATCAGTAAATTTGTGTATTATGGAAACACGCGAAAAAATCATCATTATAGGAGGAGGATTTGCGGGGCTGCAGCTTGCAAAAACATTGAATAACAAGAACAAAAAAGTAATTGTTCTGGATCGGATGAATCATCATATGTTTCAGCCGCTTTTTTATCAGGTAGCCTCCGGAAGGATAGAACCTTCCAATATTTCTTTCCCTTTCAGAAAAATTTTTCAGCAATCCAGAAATACACAGTTCCGGATGACAGACGTCAGAGAAATTGACACTGCCAATAACAGAATAATTACTGATGAAGCAGAATTTACATATGACAAATTAATCATTGCAACAGGCTGTAAAACTAATTTTTTCGGCAATAAAGAACTGGAAGGAAAAGCTTTCGGAATGAAAAATACCCAGGAGGCCATCAGCATCAGAAATCATGTGTTAATGACTTTTGAAAAACTGATTCTTGAAAAGAGCAGAAGCGATGATGGAAACTGGAATATTGTCATTGTAGGAAGCGGTCCCACAGGAGTAGAGCTGGCAGGAGCTTTTGCAGAAATGAAAAAGATATTCTGCCCAGGGATTATCCTTATATGAATTTTGATCATCTGAAGATTATTTTGGTAAGCTCCACCGAGAAGCCCCTTGCTGTAATGAGCAAGGAAGCTCAGGACAAATCGGAAAAATACCTTAAAGATCTTGGAGTGACTTTCCTTAGTGGAGAGGTTGTTACCGATTATGACGGTGATAAGGTTCATTTGAAAAGCGGGAAAGAAATCCCGTCCAATAATGTAATCTGGGCAGCCGGTGTCACAGGGAATGTCGTTGGAGGATTCCCGGAAGAAAAATTAGTAAGAAACAGATATATTGTAGATCGATACAACAAAATAAAAGGCTACGAAAATATTTATGCAATTGGAGATATTGCATACATGGAGACCCCTAAATATCCGCAAGGCCATCCTCAGGTAGCTAACGTAGCCATTAATCAAGCAAAAAATTTAGGTAAAAATCTTTTAAAGAAAATCCCGGATGAATGGAAAGAATATGAGTATGATGACAAAGGCTCGCTCGCAACAATAGGAAAGCACAGAGCTGTTGTAGACTTACCATTTATTAAATTCCAGGGCTTTTTAGCATGGTATTTCTGGATGTTTCTTCATTTAATGCTAATTTTGAGCGTCCGAAATAAGCTTGCTATATTCTTTAACTGGATGTGGAGCTACATCAACAAAGATTCTTCTTTAAGATTAATTATTATACCTACTAAGAAAAACGAAACATTACAATGAGAATTGATATCATAAGCGTACTTCCTGAATTGATGGAAAGTCCATTTAAAACCTCTATTCTGAAAAGAGCAATGGATAAAGGATTGGCAGAAGTACATTTTCATCATCTGAGAGATTGGGCAACCAATAAACACAGGCAAATAGATGATGAACCCTATGGCGGAGGCGCAGGAATGGTCATGATGGTAGAGCCATTGGATAAATGCATATCTGAACTTAAAGCTCAGCGTGACTATGATGAGGTGATCTATCTGACACCGGACGGACTGACCTTGAATCAAAAAATTGCCAACAGCCTTTCAATAAAGAAAAATCTTATTTTTCTTTGTGGACACTATAAGGGAATTGATCAGAGAGTGAGAGATCTTCACATCACAAAAGAAATTTCCATAGGAGACTATGTTCTTACAGGAGGCGAGCTGGCGGCGTGTGTTCTTGCGGATTCAGTAATCAGGCTGCTTCCCGGTGTCTTAAATGATGAGCAGAGCGCCTTGACTGATAGCTTTCAGGATGATCTTTTATCACCGCCGATCTACACGAGACCCGAAAGTTATAAAGGGTTGGATGTCCCTAAAGTTCTGTTAAGTGGTAATTTTAGTAAAATTGAAGAGTGGCGCCATGATGAAGCGGTAAGAATAACCCAGGAAAAACGTCCCGATTTGCTTTAAAAATACGTCTAATATTCCTTCAAACATAATCTTTTTAACTATTCCATTTATCAAAATGTTAAATGGAATAATATTTGTTATATCAATAAATTAAAGGTAAAATATTAGCAAAAATAGTTTTTGGTTGAAATTTTATTTTCATTATTTTGATTTTTAGTGTTGCTCAAATTTCGATTTGTGACGTAAATATCACCAATAATTGAAAATTTAATTTGATATATCTTGTTTTGTTGATTTTTTTGTTATATTTGAAATGTTTCTTAATTAGAAGAATATTCAAGGAAATGATTAAAAAATCAGTAAAATTTGAAAAAAAATAAATTTACATTTAACAGAAAGAACAAAATAATAAAGTATAGAAATTAATGTCGATGGAATTGTTCTCTTTTTATAATGTTGAAAATTTATTCTTACCAGATCCTAAACCTGTACACAAATTAGATCCTACAAAGTCAGGCTTACGGAACTGGGATGAAAAGAGATATAAAAACAAGCTTTTTAAAATCTCACACGTATTTCAATTGATGAAGGAGGAAAATGGGATACTGCCATTTATGATAGGATTATCCGAGGTTTCCGGAAGGAAAGTTTTGGAAGATCTTATTCAAATGGAACCTTTCAACGCTGAATATGGAATTGTACATTACAATTCAATGGATGAAAGAAAGGTAGATGTAGCAATGTTATATGATAAAAATAAAGTAGAGGTTATAGATTCTGAAACCATTACTTTCTTTTTTGAAATTATAAATAAAAACACAGGAAATTACGACACAACCAGAGACGTGCTTTTTTCAAAAGTTAAGTATAAAGGGGAAATTATTAATGTCTTTATCGCGCATCTTCCCTCTAAGCGAGAGAAAGATATTAATAAACCTAAAAGATCCTTTATCCTGGCCGAAATCCGTGAGCGGATTATGAAACTAGTAAACGCTGATAAAGAACATGTCATATTGTGTGGTGATTTTAACGAAAACCCGGATGATGAAAATTTAGTACAAATTCTCTATGACAACGATCATGAGAAGGTTTTGATGAACCCTTTTCAGGAGTTGTTTTCTGCAAGAAATTATTCTACTTTTCATTATAAATCTGGATTGCTGTATGATCAGATTATTATGTCGAGATCCCTTCTTGATAATAATACACTGGCTTTTCAGGGTGCACATATTTTTAATTCTGAAAAAATCAGCAGCAGGACCAGAAATTTTGAAGGAAGACCCTTCCGAACATACGCTGGTACCCGGTATTTAGGAGGATATAGTGATCATTTTCCGGTTTTTGTAACATTTAAAAGTTTACAGTAAAAAAACATAAATAATAAAAAAGTAGAAATGAAAAATTCGAGCAACACAAGCTATCATTTAGATTCAATCGACAAAGAAATTATCTACATGTTGATGGATAATGCTAAAACATCATTAGCACACATCTCAAAAAATGTAGGGATTTCCACTACAGCAGTACATCAAAGAATTAAAAAACTGGAACACGCGGGAGTTATTGAAAACTCAATTTCATTCCTTAATCCTAAAAAAATCGGATATAAGGTAATTTCCTACATCGGCGTGTTTTTGGATCAGCCAAGTCATTATCCTGAAGTGGTAAAATCTTTGCATGATATCAACGAAGTAGTGGAAGCCCACTATACAACCGGAAATTATACAATATTCCTTAAGGTTCTTTGTAAAGATAATGATCATTTGATGCAAATCCTTAGCAAACTGCAAAAGTTGAAAGGAGTAACAAGAACAGAAACTTTTATATCTTTGGAACAAGGTATTTACAGACAATTGAAAGTATAACGATATGAACATAGCCCAATATTTGGATTCAACTTACCTGAAAACTCCTGAACAATCGGGGATTTCACATGAAGCAACTCTTCAAAAAGATAAAGAACTGGCTCAGGAAGCCATTGATAATGGTATTTTTGCCGTGATGATTCGTCCGGATTATGTATCTGAAATCAAAAAATATATTCAGGAAAGAAATTCAAATGTTGCAGTGGGAACTGTGATCGGTTTTCATGAAGGAACGTATTCAGTTGATGAGAAGCTTGCAGAGGCATCAAAAGCAATTGGAGACGGTGCAGATGAACTTGATTTTGTCATTAATTATAATGCTTATCTTCAGGGAGACAAGGAATTGGTAAAAAACGAATTTATAAAATGCACAAGTTTGTCGCTTGAGCATCATAAAATTGTTAAATGGATTATCGAGATTGCCGCATTGACTGATGAGCAAATCGCTGATCTCACCAAAAGTATTTCTAACTGGGCAGAAGAAAATTTTTCTGAAAATGATTTAGCCAATATTTTCGTTAAATCCTCTACAGGATTCTATGAAACGACCGGCGGAAAACCGAACGGTGCCACATTCGAAGGAATAAAAATCATGTTGGATAATGCAGGTAAACTTCCTGTAAAAGCAGCAGGTGGAGTAAGAACGCCTGAAGATGCTGAGAAAATGATCAACATGGGTGTCAAAAGAATAGGAACCTCGTCAGCACTAGCTTTAATTCAAAATGAATCTTCATCAGGAGGATACTAAAATAAAATTTAATAAAAAAAACCATCAATTTAATTGATGGTTTTTTTGTTTTATACCTGAGCCTGATATTCTTCGTAGAATTGCTGAGTCTCTTTAATGAGGCTGTCCATTTCTTCCATGGTAAAGACTTCAAGAAACTTTTTTCTGAATTCTTTGAAATGGGGAATACCTCTGAAATAGTTGCTGTAGTGCTGTCTCATTTCAACCAGTCCCAATCTTTCTCCTTTCCATTCCGCGCTCCATTCTGCATGCTGACGTACTGCTAACAGACGGTCAGAAATCGTAGGAGCAGGCAAATGTTCACCTGTTGCAAAGAAATGTTTGATTTCATTAAATATCCATGGATAACCGATAGCCGCACGTCCGATCATAATCCCGTCACATGCATATTTTTGTTTATACTCTAATGCTTTTTCAGCAGAATCTATATCACCGTTTCCGAAGATTGGAATTTCAATATTCGGATTTTGTTTGATTCTTGAAATATGTTCCCAATCAGCTTCCCCTTTGTACATTTGTGCACGGGTTCTGGCATGAATCGTAAGGGCTTTGATCCCCGTTTCCTGCAAACGCTCTGCTACTTCATCAATATTAATGGAGGTACTGTCCCAGCCTAAACGGGTTTTAACAGTTACCGGCAAATGAGTAGAACTTACCACTGCCTTCGTAAGACGCACCATTAGATCAATATCTTTCAGAACACCTGCTCCCGCCCCTTTACAAACAACTTTTTTTACAGGGCACCCGAAGTTAATATCTACCAAATCCGGGTTGACGGTTTCAACAATTCTTGCCGACATGGCCATTGCTTCTTCATCTCCCCCAAAGATTTGTATACCAACGGGTCTTTCATAAT
Organism: Chryseobacterium indologenes; assembly: GCA_016025055.1. NCBI lineage: Bacteria > Pseudomonadati > Bacteroidota > Flavobacteriia > Flavobacteriales > Weeksellaceae > Chryseobacterium > Chryseobacterium indologenes. Next base: position 870,400 of record CP065590.1, on the reverse strand, counting down.
CGAAGATGTCCAGCTTTTTACGGCTTTTGATAGCATCACGAATCAGTCCTTCGGACGAAATAAATTCCGAATACATCAAGTCTGCACCGTGCATTTTACACAAACGTCTGAACGGAGGATCACTTACGTCTTCCATCGGAGCCAGCAAAAGTGGAAATTCCGGCAGTTCTATGTTGCCTATTTTTATCATGGTGCAAATTTACAAAATTCTAAACATTCTAAAATATGATAATATCTATGAGTGTGATGGGAGAGTTTTGTATGCCTGAAAAGTTCCGAATACTAATAGATCGTGAATTTGAAAAAACTTATTTGCGAGTCAGAGTGCATGCATTTACTATTTTCAACTATCAAAAGCTTGCTTTCACCTGCATACTTCCAATATGAATCGTCCTGTCACCCGAATTTCTTCCTTCATAATTTAAATTTAACTGAATGAAAGAGTTGATAGCCTGCTGAATAAATACGCTCCAGACCTGATTTTTTCCAGGCTTCAGACCATCTAGCATCTGGTTTCCTACGATACTGAAGTTGTTTCCGTTGAAATTGTTGTTGATGAACGAGAAGTTTCCGCGGATAGACGTTTTTTTCCTTTCCCATTGAATCGTTCCGGTCACATCGAATGCTTTCAGTAATTCTTCTCCATCCAATCTTTTTTTCTGACGGTAAGCAGAGGAAAGTTCAGCTTGTATGGCATCTGTGAATTTATACGTGGCTTTTGGTTTGGTTTCAAAATTATTGAGGCGATAATCTCGCGTTGTAAATTGTTGGGAAGAGTTTTTAATATCATGAACGGAGTTTTCCCAATCCACCCTGAATTCTTTGTTGAACCAATATCCTATATTCACAAATTGAGAAGTCTGTTGACGCTCTTCGTTACTGAAATTGGCATTGATAAGGTTGTCATTGGTGATGAATCTGTAGTTCCCGTTCCATCCCGATTTATCAGTGGGATTAAACTGTACTGAGGCTAAGATGTTCTGATTTTTAAGAATCTGATCACTGTTTTTTTCAAATGGATTTAAAACTAAAACTTTATCTTTTTTATAGAATGAATTTTGAGAATTTAAAGAAACATTGAAGTTCCAGCGCTTTAAGAATTTATTTTCTGAATTAAAAACAATGGCCGGATTAACAAATAATGCCAGCTGTAATTTATTTTTATTGGAAGGAATATATCTGACCGAATTGGTGTAAACCCTGATATATTTTGCAAGATCAGAATATTCCGCAATCTCAAACTCATCGAGCTGCTGAATGCCGTCTCCGTTGTAATCTGTCCATTTATAAATGCCCTGGCCATCTGTTACTTTGATATACTGGAATTCCCTTTGAGCTTCCTGCCCGTTTCCAAGTTCATAAAAAAGCCTGAAGACGCATTCCGTTTCTGAAAAGCTGCTGATTATACAGAATATTTCCAACCACAAAGTCATTATTTCTGGTGGTGACATTAGGATCTACATTCTGATAAAAGAATTTCCTATAGTGAATCAGAACATTTAAAGAGGTTCTTTCGTTTTTGATAATCTGACTTTCAGCCATAACCCCCAAAATATTATTCATGTTTTGAAGCCTGTTGTCGCGTACTGAGTCGTTATCTCTCATATAGACCTTGGCAAGTAATTTGGTGCGGGTGCTGTCGCCAATTTTCTTTTGCACGAAGAGTTCTTTCCAGCTGAAACTGGTGACATCCATGAGCTGAGAATCATTATATTTTTTCTCATTATGTTCCATGCTTCCTCCGATTGTCCAGCTTCCTTTTTTACCGGTGTATTCTGTTGAAACTCCTCCTCTGATAAATTTAGTGTCCTGAAGCGTAGCGTTGGTACTCAGGTAAGAAAGAGTACCTTTTGTGAAAAATTTTCCGCTGATCCAGCCAAAATCAAGATCGTTTTTGATCCCTTTATATGAATCCTGTTCGTTCAGATAATTGATGCGGTAATTTAAGGTGGACTTATTATTCCACTTATTTAAAAAGCTGAAAATAAATCTGTTCTGGGTTTTCTTGTTGAATTCCTGTGCGAGGTTAAAATCTCTGGAGAATTCAACATCATTGATACGGTCTAAGATGTGGAACTGCCTGTCGATGTACTGATATTCAAAGCTCGGAGTTCCTTTCCAGTTGTTTTTTGTAAAACTTTTATTACCGAAAATACGGTATGCATATCCGATATTCTGATCCGAATCTTTCGAAGAAAATAAATTGACATCGTAATTACTCAATGAAATATCGGCACCAATCTTTCCTTCATTCAATAAGTATTCTGAGTTAAGGGAGAATACCTGGGATTTTTGTGGTGAAGGCAGTTTTCTTACGGCTCTGTAATCCCCTGCATTAGGACCTACATATTCAAAAACACGGCCGTTATTGGTAGTTTGTGCAGTTTTATAATCACCCTGATTTACTCCAAAGTAGGTGAAAGAAACCTGGTAAAGAGGCTCATTCTGATCAGTTGAAAACTCGTAATTCCCTGCAGCATTCTTACGATACAGGATTTTATTAACGTCGTATTCTGTAAGAACTCCGGATGGAGCGTACATCAGATTAGGATCATTTCCTCGTCGGCCAGAATCTCTTCATCTTCTTTTGACAGGTTTAAAGAAAGCGGTGCGTTTTTGTTGTCGTTTTCCATAAACCAATTCAGGCCTACCTTGAACTTTTCTCTCTGATGTTCAAGTTTTCCGGTAAATAAATATCTGGAATAGTTTCTGTTGGCGTAGTTATATGAAATTGTAATAAAATTCTGTTGGAAAATAGGGCGGAAGCTGGTAAAGGTTACCTCGCCTGTATTGTAGTTGATGATGTAATCCTGGTTTTCACCTCGTTTCATTAAGATCCCGTCAATAAAAACCTGTTCCGAACCGGAGATAAGGGTGATAAACTGTTCTCCGTTTTTACCGGTCAGACGGTAAGGTCCCTGGTTTCCTTCAACACCCTGAAAACGTACCCTGTGAAACTCACTTCTCGCTACTCCTGCGGAAACGTCTATAAAAGTTTTATTCTCTTTTCCAAGTTCTGTCTGGAACTGAATTCCCATACTTCTTCGCTGGTATTTGGCAAAATAATTTTTCGCTTCTACCAAATCTAAATGACCGGCCCTGAGGATCGATTTATCTTTAATATTAAGCTGTATATAAATCTTATCAAACTCTTCCAAAGTCTGGGTATATCCATCAGCCTGAATTGGCAAATTATGATCCGAAATACTTGCCAGAATAGTGACATCCTTTGAAAGCCGGCCGGAAATCTGCAGGTCCATTGAACTTTGAACAGACTGCCCCTGATTATTACCAAAAGTGATTCCACGGATGATTGAACCTTTAGAATTAAGCTCGCCTAAAAATCTTTTTTTATCATTTTTGGCGAGTACAGCTTCGTCTATAACAATTTTATTATTGGTTCTTATAAAGTCCAGGGTGTCTTTTGCAAAGATATCCTGTTCCAGTCTTGCGGCGAGAATACTGTCTCTTTTAATGCTATCTTCAGGAACGTTAGGATTTTTCCACGAAAATACCTGAGCATTTCCTGAAAATATGCCTAAAGAAAAGAAAACAAATAGAAGAATAAAATTCCGCAAGCCCTTGAAAATAATTCGTAAAAATAATTAAAAAATGTTAATACCAAGAGGTCCAGGATTATTAACAGAAATTTAATCTGATTATTGTGAAGTCTTGAAAATTCGCTTGTATTTTAGCCGAAAAATTATTAATTATTAAATTCTTACAACATGAAAAAACTTTATTCATTATTGGCAACAGCAATGTTTGCCACTATTACTTTTGCTCAGACTACTATTTTCAATGCTAGTTTTGATGACTTGGCAGGAACGGGAGGAAACGATAATGTCTGGTCGGGAAATATCGGAACCAATTCATTAAATGCTTATACAGGTGCAGGATGGGTATTTGCAGGAGCAGGTGGTGCCGCACAATGTATAAAAGCGGGTTCGTCCAGTACAGCAGGAGCTGTAACCACCCCCCGCGTTAAACGGGCTTGCAGGAGATGCTACTTTAACTTTTAGAGCAGGTGGATATGGTACCGATAACACTACATTAACGGTTACTATTAGTGGTGGTGGAAGTATTAACGGAGCAAGCAGTTTTACGTTAACTAATTCTGCATTTTCTAATTACACGGTAAATATAGTGGGAGGAACTTCCGCTACAAAACTGAAATTTGCAGCCGCTTCAACTTCAAAACGTTTTTTTATTGATGATATCAAAGTTGATATGAACGGATCTCTTTCAGTGGATAATGCTAAAGCATCTGCTAAAAAGTTCGTTAAAAATACTTCGGTAGATAATGACATTTATTTTGGTGTAAAATCAGAGGTGAAAATTTATAATGTAAACGGACAACTGGTGAAAACAGCATCAGTAGCTGAGAACGGAACAGTACATATCGCAGAGCTTCCAAAAGGCATTTATATTGTAACGGGAATTGTAAATGGAAAAAGTACTTCTGAGAAAGTAATTAAAAAATAGTTTTACTTTATATCAGTATAAAAGGGGTTATCGGAAATCTGATAACCTCTTTTTGTTGTTTCTTACTTTTTATGACCAAAACCTGTAGACAATTTAATTAATGTTATTATAATGTAATAATCGATTATTTTGAGCTTTATTCATTGTTTTTACTTAATTCACGTGTTTTACAATATTTGTTGCTGCGCAGGGGTCTGAAACAGCTATAGGCGGCCATTTCAACGGATTTGGAACAGGCAGTTATACTGGTGATAACGGAGTAAGCTGGAGCTTTGGAGGAGAAAAAGAATTAATGCTGCTTCTTTATATAGTATTTCAGGTACTTCAGTGGCCTTTAATAATACCGGTGAAAGATATGTTAGAGCAGATGCTGGCCTCAATGGATTGCTGTATCTATTCCTGGAGTATCAAATGTTCAAAAGATAAAGCATTATTTATTAAGAATACTTCGGTAGTGAACGACTTTTTTTTTTGGAGTAAAATCAGTGGTGAAAAGTTACGATATAAACGGTCAACTGATGAAAACGGCGTCAGTAGTTGAGAATAGAACAGTACATGTTACAGCGCTTCCGAAAGGCATTTGTAGCAGGGATTGTAAATGGTAACAAGATTTCTGAGAAAATAATTAAAAAATAAATCTATTAATTAACTTATTGTTAAATATATGACGTCATTTAGATCAAATGACGTTTTTTTTGTAGTTTTACCTGTGTAATAAAAAAAAATATTTATGAAAAAAATCTTTACTATTTTAGGAATTGTAGGAGTTGCAGCTTTTGCAAACGCACAAAACTTAGTAATCAATCCTGGTTTTGAAAACGGAACTACAGGTTGGTCTGCAACTAATCCGGGTACTGGTACCCCTTATTATCTGCCTACTGTAACAACAACTAATCCGTATGCGGGTATAAATTCAGTAGAATATACTGCAGCAACTGCCACTACAGGATTTGAACAAGATATTCCTGTGTCTCCTGGGGTAACTTATACAATATCTTTTTGGTATAAAGCAATTGGAGATAATACTGATGCAAGAATCTGGGCTAATTATCTAGATGCTTCAAACGCTGCTATTTACCAGGGAGCTACAGCAGCTACGGACCCTCTAAGAGGTCCGAATAATGGATATTTGCCGGCAAGTACTGCATGGACCCAGCATTCTGTTACCGTAACTGCTCCGGCAAATGTTGTTAAATTACATTTACAAGTTCGTGCCTATAATAATTCTACACAGGTTGCTTTTGATGATTTCTCAGTAACCTCAGGAACATTAGCAGTGGGAGAAGTTTTACCTTCAAAACATAGAATGATTAAAAACACTTTCGTAAAAAGCAATGAAATTACTTTCGGAGCCGATGTGAAGGATGTGAAGATTTTCAACATGTACGGACAAGTCGTAAAACAAGCTTCTGTTAAAGAAAACGGAACTGTAAACGTTGCTGAATTAGCAAAAGGAAGCTATATCGTAACAGGAACTGTAAACAAAGAAGCAGTATCTCAAAAAATCTTAAAAGACTAATTTGCTTTTAGATAAAACTGAGTCGGGCCACTTCGGAGAAGTGGCCCGACTTTTTTACATAAAAACTCCGTTACTATATACCTATTAATGATGGCGTTTTTTTGAGATTTCTCAATGTCATGGTATTGTTTTTGATATTTTTATCATAAATTTATCCTTAAATTATCTGTTGATGAAAAAAATCTTTACTAGTGTTGTATTGGTAATGGTAGCTGCATTTTCGAATGCCCAGATTGTTATCAATGAAATTTATGGCGGCAACGAAAACTCGGGTGCCCTCTTAAAGAATAATTATATTGTACTTAAAAATATTGGTACCTCACCGGTTTCTTTAACAGGTGCAAGTATACAATATGCTCCGGCAATCGGACCCTTTACTCAATATCATACCTTACCTGACCTCACTTTGGGGCCTGATCAGACTTACCTGATTCAGGAAGCACCTATAGCAGGTGGCACAGAAGATTTACCTGCCCCGGATTTTATTGCAACCACGGTTATCAACTTTGACGGAACTCCCAATAAATCTACCGGGATGAAAATTTCGAATGTTTCCGGTAAAATTGCTTTGGCAGGAAGTATCGTACAGGTTTTGAGTCCTGATTCCTCCAATGTTCTTGATTTTGTAGGATATGGCTCCAATGCAGACCAGTTTAAAGGGGACGGTCCTGCGCCGTCGCCCACTACGACGACAGCAATAAAGAGAACTTTAAACGGAAGCAGTGATAATATGACGGATTTTTCCCTGGAAGGAAACGCTAAGTCAGGTTTCGTCCAGAATCCATTCATAAAAGATGGTAAAATCGTTTTTGGGATGGAAGTTAAAGATGCTAAAGTTTATGATACTTTTCGACAGGTTGTTAAAAAATCACCAACCAAATTTGCCTTAGCCCTGGATATCACAGAACTTCCGCGGGGTACCTATATTGTAACCGGAACGATTAACAATGTTCCTATCTCACAAAAAATTATTAAAGATTAGTCTTAAACATAAGTAACAGCCCATATAATGAGCTGTTATTTTAATTCTTATAAAGCAAAGGATAAAAAAGTGGGATTCTCAACTTTTAATTCACAACTTTACATGCTCCATTCTCAATTCATTAGTACCATCCTCTTCTGGCCGCATTAATGATAGAACTCAGGTTAAGGACCAGGGTATACCTGATGCGCTTCGCATAATCTTTGAAGGCAGGTTCAAATCCTAAAGAAGATTGTATCGGGAAATAAATTTCCAGAAAATCAGGAATAATTCTCACCTTAATACCACTATCCCAGATGAACTTAGAAGGAAGATCTTTATTTTTATATATTCCTGCATCAGCATATACATGAAATATTTTCCAGACACTTGAATCTACATTGAAAGAAGTGATCCATTGATTGACCGTACCCGGAATAAAAGATTTAAATCCTCCGTCCGCCAGAATAAACTGCTGAGAAAGAAGGCCACTATCTGCACTTTCTCCCAAAAGATTATAGGAAAAAGAATAGTTGGATACCCTGGAAATTCCGTAATCAAACAAATTGTTTCTGGTATCATTTCTTACGAAGTATCCGGCAAATAGACGAAGACTTAATTTTTGTTTCGGAGCAAATTCCCATCTGTAGAAGCCTTCAGCGGTAATTTTGTTAAAATCTTCCATTCCCTGCGTACTCAGACTAAAGCTTTTTTCATGGATCATTTTGTTGTCTGTATAACCATATCCCAGGCTCCAGAGATTATATTTTTTATAATCATTATTGGCAATCATTTTAGGGCTCAGATCTCTTTCAAAATAATTATAGGAAAATCCTAAGCTTCTGCTTACAGTACTCCTTGGGTTTTTCCTGAAATTAATATTTGAAAATAATCCTACTTTTTTATATGCTAAACCATAATCATAATGGAAGTAAGAGCCCGAAGCACCCAATGTAAGGCTTCGGATTATGCTTTCAGCAGGTAAGAAAGAATAGGAAGCAGCTCCTGATCCCGTCAGTTTTCCAGTCCCCGTACTGTAAGTCGGAGTAACGGAATACAGAAACTTTTCATCAAAAAAGATTGGTTTTTAAGATTAATACCCAGAAGAAACTTATCATACGTATTGTTGAAACGTACTCTGGGGCTTATATAGATCTCATTATATTCCGGATCCGGAATATCTTTTATTAATTTTAGCTTGATTCTTTTGGTATTGGAAAATAAACCTTTAGCATAGAGAAAATTATCCCTGTATTTCGATTCAGGAAAAATGTAGCCACTGTTGAGGGTAACCTTATAAATATTGTCGGAAGCAGGAAGAGAAATAGTTGTTGCATCCTTGTTCTCCTCGGTTTCTATCCAATATGTTTTCTTCTGGCCTTCTTTGGTCTGAGTTTCCATTTTTACCGGGATCGATGCGGTTGTATTTTTTAAGATTTTGATTTGTAAAGAATCATTTTCTTTATCAATATGACCCAGCTTGAAATCGACTCTGTTTTTATGTTTCAAAAAGTCCGAAAGATAAGTTGTCGATTTGTCTTTTTCGGAAAGAGTTTTCAGAAATTCTTCAGGATTAATCCTTTTTCCGGAATTTTGAGTGATATAATTTTTTAGAATATCGTTAAAACGCTCACTTCCCATTTTGTCTGCAGAATAGCTCAACAGACTTCCCGTTTCAAAGCTGCTGATGGCCATCTCATTGAAATTGCTCAGGGTGGTAAAATCCTCTTCAATCTTTTGATCCAGGTTTTGCAGCATGATATACTGGTAGGTTAAACCATAACGATCAAGAAGTTTAAGCTTAGAGGCATGGAAAAATTTTAAAGGTTTTATTCCGAAAATTTTTGTTTCCGGCAGCATACCCAGGAGTTTTGTATCGTGGTAGAATTTGTCAAGGTATTGGATCTCAAGATATGACTTTACCCCATTCGTAAACCAGTGATCTTTTTGTTTATCGGCAATTACGCTTTCATTCAGGATCTTTTTGGTGATGATTCCCAAATAATCAAGATCAGTTTTTTCAGCATCGGTGAATAGCTGAAATCTGAATTTCCAGAATTTAATATCATTATTTCCGAAAAAATCTTCCTTTGCCTTGAACTTATCTGAAATAAAAATACTTTCAGGGAGGCTTCCGATTCTCTCTTTTAGAAATTTTAAATGAAGTGGCAGGTAAAACTCAAGATCCTGCTTTTCTTCCGGTTTTAAATTGTAACCAAATTTGATCTCAGTAGTATTTCCGTCAATATTAGTTTTAATAGACGGATAAGTAATTGGTGAAATTAAGAATTCCGGGTCGGAGTCCAGATATCCTTTAAAAGAATTCATCTGTGTCTGCGGGAGGTTCCCTTCCACAAAACTATTGACAGGAATATCAAAATTGACGGTCCAGAAGGTATTAAAATTGACCGGTTCTTCAATATCGTGATATTTTCTTTCAGAAATATTGTCCGGATCAAAATGATCCGGAACAATAAAGAAATATTTTAATGCAATATTCTGATCGGATGTTCCATATCCCGTAAATGTCTTGTCGGGAAGCTGCATCCTGTATTGTAATTGCAGTGTAATGCTTTTACCTGGTTGCAAAACTTCTTTCAGAGGAATAAAGAGATTTTCATCTGAAAGGGTATTGACAGGGATCACCTGATTTTCTGAACTTTTGACGGTTAGATCAAGTAATTTACCCAGTTGACTGTCTTTTGCAAAATGGAGGTCGTGATTCCTGTCTTCCAGTTTTCTGTAGACTAAAGAGGTTCCACGCCTGTTATATGCCGAAATCCAGTTCAGGAGTTTTACCGTATGAAGATCTTTTTCAGAATGATTGTGATAGACAATCTCCTGATTGATTTCAAGGGATTTTCTGTCTGAAGACAATCTGGCTTCAATATAGATGCTGTCTTTTTGCGCAGAAACCTGTGCAACTCCCCAAAACAAAATAAGGCAAATACTGATCTTTTTCAAATACTGGTGATAAAGCTCAAATATAGCTTATTTTGTATATACTTTCTAAGATTTTAATTCTGAATTGCTTTTTTTTCCAAAGAATTAATATACGCATTCCATCCTTCGGTTTTATACGTAACGGCAGATGCTTCAGGATCATCAGACTTATAGATGCCTCTTCCCACAATGATAAAGTCTGTATGCAGAGTCTTGAACACGTGTTCAGGAGTATTATATTGCTGCCCTTTACCATCTCCCGAATCAGCAAGATTGACTCCCGGAGTAAATAATAAAAGGTCTTCGGGAATCTTGTTCTGAGATACTCCACCGATAACATTCGGGTGTGATATTGCTACTTTTAAGGCTTCCTCACGATAGTTTGCAGTAGTTAATGTGCCTTTTGAAGACATGCCCACAATAGCTACAACCCCTACATTTTTGAAACAATCCAGAGATTCAAAACCTCCGATCACCTGGGAAGTTACAAAATCTGCCCAATCTGTAATCTTAAAGACTCCGCTGGTAAATTGTAATTCCTGAGTATTTCCTATATCAGCAAACTTTCTGTCTTCCATTAATAAAAACTGATGTTTAGCAGCAATTTCTTTTAAAGGAACTATTGTTTTTTCATATTCAAAATCTGAAATAATATCGATATGAGTTTTTAAAGCAACAATATGCGGACCTACCTTCTCTGCCAAAGCCAATAGTTCTTGCGTCGTGGTAACGTCAGCGGAAGCAATCAGGTTAGATTTTTTAGCTAATGCCGCTTCCAGTAATTTTTTGGAAACTGAATGTTGGGCATTTTCAAGTTTTTGTTCATAAGAAGGTCTGATCTCTTCTTCAAACTGAATGTGATTGCCTTGTAAGAAATCCTGAATTCTTTTTACTTCCTCATCAGATAATTCTCCTGTTTCCTGAAGAATATCGCATACCTCCGAAATGTTGAAAAGGGTATATACTCTGTAGCCTTTGTTTTCCAATAGCTGTTTTCCTCCCTGTTCTCTGTCTAAAACGACTACGATATCAGAAACTTTTAGATCTTCCTGCTCAATTTCCGGAATGGTCTCTAATAAAGATTTCCCTGAAGTGATGACATCTTCTACCAAAAGACAGTTTTGTCCTTTCTGGTAAATTCCTTCAATCAGTTTCTTGGTTCCGTAGCTTTTTGCTTCTTTTCTTTTTATAATTAATGGAATGTAACTTTCCAGAGACATTGCTGTAGCCATAGGAAGGGCAGCATAAGGAACACCGCAGATCAGGTCAAAATTATCCAACGGAAGCATTTCCAGTAAATAATTCGCCAGTTTTTTTAAAATTTTCGGATCCGAGGCCAAAGGTCTTAAGTCTACATAAAAAGGACTTTCGATACCGCTTTTCAAAGTAAACCTTCCGAATTTGATGATGCCCAGTTTATAACACTCTAAGAAGAATTCTTTTTTACTTTCCATTATTTTTTATTAGATATTGCAAATTTAAGGATTTGAAACAAGGCTCAAAAATTTATCGTGTATTTGTAAATAAAAAACCACCCCGAATTTCCGGGATGGTTTGTATTTGATAATTATTATTTTATTATTTCAGCATCAATAACCTGGGTACCGCTATATTTTCGCTCAGCTTCCCAAAGTAAAAATTTGTCAACCTCTTTGATGAGTTTAGGAATCGTCAGCGATAAAACGGCTAAGTCGTCCATTACCCCAAGAACCGGAATGGCAAATTCGGGAAGAAGGTCAATAGGAGAGATGACATATAAAATTCCGAGTAACGGAAGAATAATGTCGATGGATCTCATAGGATAAATACCTTTTCTCCACATTTTAACCATTCGGAAAATATCAGGGATCTTTTTTATAAAGCCCTTGTGATTGATAGCTTCTTTTGCAAGATTTAATTTTGAATATTTCATTTTGTGTTCAGATTTAAATAAACTTTTCAACACTATAAATTTCACAAATCCTGTACCAACTAATTATAAATTTAGTTAAAAAAATTACTTGATGATATTGTCAATGAACTGATGTACAGTCTCTGAATCCCAATCTTTTGTAGCGTCCTCCTTGATAAGGATCCTTCCGGTCTTATCCAAAAGGAAAGTTGTAGGAAATACTTTCGGAAGAATTTTTTCAGAAATAGGACTTTGAGCAATATAAACCGGAACAGTATAATTGTTTTCTTTTAAAAACTTTCTCACATCCTCTTCTTTGTCATTCATCGCAATAAGCACAAAATCTACATTGCCTTTTCTGGAATCGTACAATTTTTGAATAGACGGCCATTCTTTTCTGCATGGCGGGCACCAGGTTCCCCAGAAATTCAGGAAAACAGGCTTGTCTTTAAAGGTTTTAAGATTGGTACTGGGAGCATTGATCCCTTTCAGATCAATGTCGTAATCTTCCTCACTTATATGTACGGCATTTTCAATCGTTGCAATCGGGAAGAACTGGTCTTTAAGAAAATTTCTTATTCCCGGTACCAATACAACGATGGCAATGACCGCAATTAATACAACATAAATGATATTCTTTTTCATATTCTGTTTTTTATAGAAGATCTAAAATTTCCTGAACAGCATCTTTTCCTCTGTTTTTGGCATAATATATCTGCAGATCATTATAGAACATATCTTTTGGATAGGCTTCGGGATCTGCCTTGTATTTCATAAGAAGTTCATAACCATATCTAGGACGAGGGCCCCAAGAATTTTTCACATTAAAATCTTTATCAAGAATAAGGACCTTGGGGATAGATTCTGTCCCATTGGTTAAAAACTGATTGATAAGACTTTTATCACTGTCACGAAGAAAAACTTTTACGTCGTTGTGTCCTTCAAAAAATTTGAAAAGGGCAGGTACGGTTGCACTGGCGTCTCCACACCATGCTTCGGAAATAATTAAAATTTTTCCGTCAAAGTTTTTTGCCTCTAATTCTTTTACCTGCTCTTCATCCGGGACATACTTTTTTATAGTTCTGTCCATCCTTTGAAGTCCGAGCTCATAATATTGTTTATAATCAGCTTCCTGCTGGTTGGCCGGATTTTCTAATCTTTTTTTTGCAATCTGAAGGTATTCTTCGAAAGAAATTCCTTTATCCCAGTAATTTTTCATTACGAAAAATATTTATGTTAAAAATTATTGATATTTCTTGTTTTATTAATTAAAAACAGATCCGCTAATACAAATGCAGCAAGACTTTCCACTACAGGAACCGCTCTTGGAACTACACAAGGATCATGACGTCCTTTTCCTTCCACTACTACAGGATTTCCTTCTTTGTCAATACTGTCCTGAGGTCTTAAAATCGTCGCTACAGGTTTGAAAGCTACTCGGAAATAAATATCCATTCCGTTAGAAATTCCTCCCTGGATACCTCCTGAAAGATTTGATTTTGTTGTGAAGTCTGTATTGAAAGCATCATTGTGTTCTTTCCCGGTCATTTTTGCACCGCAGAAACCACTGCCATATTCAAAGCCCTTACAAGCATTGATATTGAGCATTGCCTTTGCCAGCTCAGCCTGAAGCTTTGAAAATATAGGTTCACCGATTCCCACCGGAACATTTTTGATGACACAAGTAATTGTGCCGCCAATGGTATTACCTTCTTTTTTAATCTCTTTGATTCTGGAGATCATTTTTTCAGCTGTTTCTGTATCCGGACATCGGACATCATTGCTTTCCGTTTTGGAGAAATCAAGATCCTGATAAGGTTTTTCACAGAAAATATCGCCTACAGAAGAAACGTAAGCGTTAATTTCAATGTTGGGTAACAATTGCTTGGCAAGAGCTCCTGCCACAACCCAGTTCATGGTTTCTCTGGCTGAAGATTTTCCGCCCCCACGATAATCCCTCAGACCAAATTTCTGGTCATAGGTAAAATCAGCATGACTGGGACGATACGCCTGGGCAATATGGTCATAATCTTTTGATTTCTGATTCTCGTTTTCAATAATAAAACCAATAGGGGTACCTGTAGTTTTTCCGTCAAAGATTCCTGAAAGAAACTTTACTGTGTCGCTTTCTTTTCTTTGTGTAACTATAGCAGACTGCCCGGGTTTTCTTCGGTTTAGTTCATATTGAACTTTATCGAGATCTACCGTTAAACCTGCCGGAAAATTATTGATGATACCGCCATAAGCCACTCCGTGACTTTCTCCAAATGTTGTAAGACTAAGAAGATTACCTAATGTGTTGAACATATTACAAAATTACCTTTTTTTCTCCACATAATAAAGTTTCGGGATTTGTTCTATTTATCAGTGCTTTTGATATTATTAATGACCTTCTCAGCTTCCTTTTTTTCTTGTGGACTCAGTTTTCTGGAGATAAATCCTTTTTAACATCAGTTTTGTCTATAAGTTGAGGGAAAATTCCCGCTTTAATATCTTCAGAAACGTAACTTTCAGATATTGCAGGAAGAGGAGTATCAAAATTATACGGATAATTTTTTGAAACGTTAAACTTTAAGTTCCCGATTTGATATTCTTTATAATCGTGATATTGATAAGTTGAAGGTTTGTAAAGTTGTTCTTTTTCGAATCCTGCCATATAATTTCCCAGTCTGAAACTTGGAATGTACTGCTGAATAAGAGCAGGGAAGGTGAGTAAGGAAATAAGAATAGTACTTAACACCGAAAAAATAATAACAGACCTCTTTCTGTCAAAATATTCGTAGAACAGAATGAAAAAAATAACAAAAAAAACATCAATAAAAAAACGGTATTGAGCTGAAAAAGCCAGTATCATTATGGTTTTTATGCATAATGAAACCCAGATCAAAGTGATCAGCTTCTGTTTTTTTATCCAGGTGTATATTGTGAAAATAATGAGGCTTAAAAGGAGAAGAATATTGATTTTTGATTTGATTCCTTTCAGAAAAAGCCAGTTTCTAATAGATTCCCAGCCTGAAAATTTTTGAATTTCTTCGTAGGAATACTGCATGTCATATGTTTTTCTAATGGCGTATTGTGAAGAGGTTTTTAAAATGTCAATATCGGGTTTCCAGGATACTCCAAGGTCGCCTGCTGACACAGGAAATATCGGGTATCCAAAGGTCCATATATTTTTAATCAAGAATAGAAAAAGGATTGCAATTCCCGGGATTAATTTTTTGAAACCTGACTGAGAAATAAAAATGTTATAAAGGAAAGCCAGGATGGGCAACCATATCATCGTTGGCTTTATGGTAAAAACAAATACCGAAAAAGCAAAAAGAAGTTTTGTGTTTTTACGCTTCTGAATTATTTCGTGCAGGATAATCAAAGAAAAAATAATAGCCGGGAGATCAGGGCTTGGAGACTGTGAGAACAGTAATAAAACCGGAATAAAACACAACGATATCCAGCTCTTTTTCTCAATACTATATACAGTGTAAATGATCAGGAGTATAGCATTGATCCTCAGGTAGGGATCAGAGAAATTTGAAAATCCAGCCTGAAAAATATGCCATACCGACATTTGTCCCAAAGTTAAGTCCAGATTGGAAATCCCTTTGACTAATCCATATTCCTTAATCCATTGAATAGAAGGGATGTAATATCCGAAATGATCAAGGATGTAAGGATAGTAAGATCCTGCCATTACAATGATTGATGAAATAAAGGCTAGCAGGTAATAATCCTTCCTCGGAAACTGATACAAAGAAAGATAGAGGCGATCTTTAAAAAACAACAACAATCCGCCCAGGATAGTAAGTATTTCTATATATATATTGAGGGGATAGAAGAAGGAAATAAGAGTCCAGGCTAAGCTTATACCTAAAATTCCGGATAAGATATTTCCTGAAAACCCGGACCATACATTACCCCATAGATTTTCAAAAATTTTTCCCCAACCTGTTAAGACGGGAATAATAAAAATTGCAGAAAGGAGAAGTAATATCATAAAAAAAGATTGCTTAAAAATAAGCAATCTTTACATGTTATCTTGAAAATATTTATCTGCGAGGTTGTACTCTTCCGTCTTTTCTGTCCTGTGATCTACCGATAGTATATCCAGTAGCACCACCTACGACACCACCAATCACTGCACCAAGACCTCTGTTTTTCTTAGCGACAATGGCTCCGACTGCAGCACCACCGACGGTACCGATAATGGTTCCTTTAGCGGCTTTACTCATTCCTCTTTTTTGAGTAGTTCCTTGTGATGTCCCACTTCCGTTATCTGCATAGCCTCCATTACTGCTTCCTCCTGAATTGGAGTTTGACCTTCTGTCTCTATATACAGTTCTCGTCTCTCTGATGATCTGTGGTTTTGAATTATTGGCAGCAGCAGCTTTCGC
Organism: Chryseobacterium indologenes; assembly: GCA_016025055.1. NCBI lineage: Bacteria > Pseudomonadati > Bacteroidota > Flavobacteriia > Flavobacteriales > Weeksellaceae > Chryseobacterium > Chryseobacterium indologenes. The sequence goes on along the minus strand of CP065590.1, from coordinate 854,213 downwards.
TTTTTTGCTTTCTGAAATACTGTCTACTTTTTTCTGTGCTTCATAGACCAGTTTTTCTTTTTCAATAGCCAGCTTTTGTTTTTCTATTTCAAGTTGTCTGGCCTGAAATTCGAGCTTTTGCTCTTCAAGTGACTTCTCAGCCACCCTGTCATCTTTCTTACAGGCAGTTATCAAAAAAACAGATAAAAAACCTGCTAACACTATCTTTTTCATAATTCAAATTTTATAAGCTTAAGCCAAAACGACTTTAGTTTTGTTTTTATTTTCAATTATGAAGCCAAATTTTAGTTAAAGAGTGTTAAAGTTGTCAGTGAAGAATAAAACAGAATCAAAACACCTGTGTATGATTCTGTTTTTCAGTGATTTGTATGTCGATCTGAACGTATGGAGTCAATAGTCTTTTACACTTAGAAATCAACTTTTCAGGTAAAATAAATCATAGGTTTCCTGTTTTTCCAAAGAAATTTTTACTTATTAATATTTGTAAATTTAAATTAATCCATAATTTTCATTGAATTCATATAAGTTCCGTATTTTTGAGATACCAAATTACTTTAATTATGAAAAAATCAATTTTTACAGTATCGGCTATTATTGGGCTATTGACTATTGCAACTTCATTTTCATCTACAGATGTAATGAAAACCCAGTCTAAAGAACGATCAGAAGTATCTGATAGAGAGAAAAAAGAGCAGACGTATAAGATTCGTTATGGCCTTTTGGCACAGGACGGAACTAAGATTCTTTCTGGTAATTATGATGTGGGGAGCTTTATTGCTGAAAGTGCAAGCACCGGAGATATCTATGAAACTTATTACGGAGGTGGTTTTCAGACGGTTCCGCAATATTATGACGGGCTTCCTGAGGGTACATATACCTTTTCAGCCATGCAGGGCCAGGGAGGTTGGGTAGGCTACGGATCGGTAGTGGCCACTGTTTCCGATGCTACTGTAGATGCTGATGGATATGTTACTGTGTATATTCCGATCATCTGGGAAGAATAACTTTGTGAAAGACAAAATATTTAACTACATTTACAAATCCTCGCTATGAGGATTTTTTAATCAATATATAGTTGGTACTAGTTTTTTCACATTATGTTTAATGATTTGTGTTAAATTTTAATTATAAAAAACTAAAAAAAACTGTATGATAATGGAAATTATTGATGATTCATTAATTTTGGAGTTGATTATTTTATTTATACTATCAATGCTTATTGTTTCCGGATGCTATTGCGTTCTCAGGAAAATAAATGATAAATCCGGATTTTGGTGTTATACTTATGATTTTCCTTACTGGAAAAAGTATAACAGAAAAAAATACTGATAAGCGATTAACAATATTCTGTTTGGATTTTTCTAAATAGATTTTTTTCATCATTTGTGTTTTTTAGGCCTCTGAATGGAGGCCTTTTATTTTTTTGTGTGCGTTTCCCATTCCCGTTATGATTCTGATCATAAAATAGAAACCGGGGTACTCGTAGATTTGATTTGAAATGTTCCTAAAGTCAGAGCATTTTATTCCATATACTCGATGATTAAAAAACTCCTCTATTTTGAGGAGTTTTTATTTATAAATGCAAGCTGATTTTTATTTTGTTGATCAGGCGATGTACTTTATTGGTCTGATAGTCCAGAAGCTGGTAGATTTCCTGTGAATTGGTATAAGTTTCCGGAACCTCCTGATTATTAATTTTTTTGATACCTCTTCTTCTCATTGTATCATAAATTACTCTGGCAAAGGATTCTTTTGCATTTTTTTTTGCGCTTTGCTGTGAGATACCGCTGGAATGGAGGCGGTACAGGTACAGGGGTTCTTTGAGGTACTGTACATCTCCAAATTCCAATATCTTTAGGTAGAGATCCTGATCTACAGCACTCTTCAGCTTTGGGTTGATCCCCGAAGTTTTTGAGTAGATTTCTTTTTTAAACGTAAAGAAATGGGCAAACTGAATAGGGCAGTTAAAGAAATACCGACTGTTGTAAATCTGTTTGGTGCTTGCAAAAATTTTATCAGGTATGAGGGTATCATCGCAGAGCATCATTTGGGAGTATACAGCTACAATGGCATCATTATCGACAAATTCTCCAACTGTTTTTTCAAGTGCTTCAGGATAAAGGGCATCATCCGGATCCAGATAGGCGCATATTTCTCCCACAGCATATTTCATACATTCCCGTTTGGTGAAACCGCAACCTCTATTGACTGAATTGTAGTACAACCGGAATCTGGGATCATCTTTAATCATTGATTGTATGACCTCAACAGAATCGTCTGTGGAGGCGTCATCTACAATAATAACTTCCCAGTTTTCATAACTTTGACTGATCAATGACTGATAACAGTCTTTAAAGTACTTTCCATTATTATAGTGGGCTATAAGTATAGAAAATTTTATCACAATTTTTTGAATTAAGCTTTTTGTAAAGCTATCAAATTATAAAAATTCAAAATATAACCTGGATCATGGTTTTTTAAATGTTTTTTTATTATATTATAGGGTTATTGGTAGAAAACATATTGTAAATATTTTTTATGGATGTGAAATATGTAAAATTAAATATTCATTTTATGTAACCCAATGCTTTATAGGTATATAGAATGTAGGATAAGACTATATTTCAGTGAAAAGAATAGGATGGGCTTAAAAAATAATATTTTAAGATAAAATTTTATGAGTGGAATCATAAAATAAAAAGAAAAGACAATGTAGTTTTGAAATAGGATTAAACGATTAATTTTTATTTCTGATATAAAATTTTTTTTTCATCATTTGTGTTTTTTGAGGCCTCCGGTATTGGAGGCTTTTATTTTATATTGCAGAATGATACAACTTAAGTATCAAAAATTATCTGCCCATCGAATGGATGATCCCAAACGATAAAAATAAAATCCTCAAATCTTCGTATGGGAGCCTGAATTATTTCATACTCTCCATTTTCATTTAATTTTTCCGTAATAATATTGGAGCCTTCACCAATTTCTTCAGTTTTGAACTGAATCTGATATTCACCTTCTTTATTTTTGATAAAATCTTCCTTCTTAAAAAAAATATTTTTCATGATAGTTGAATTTATAGATTTCTTTAAAGTAAAGAATAAATTATGCCATTTATTGATTATTGTATTTTAATTGTTTAAATATGTTTTGTATAATCGTTTTTTTTATGAAAAAAAGATTATAGCTTTGTAGTTTTATTTGAATTGTTGAATTTTCATTCATATTATTCATACATTATTTTTATTTATAATCATTTTAATTAATAATGATAAATTTATAATAGTGATAAAAAATAGGATTGAAATCGAGAAAATCGCCAATTTGATGTATCAAAATATATTTTAAAATATATTTTTCAAAATTTCAATTTTGGCACGATTTTTCAATATACAAATGCAACTCATGTTTAATTTGAGTTTTCATGGTTATTAGTTTTTATCCTCGGAATTTCCGAGGATTTTTTTTGTTCTCATGTGGGACCATATAGCTAGTGTTTTTTTGGGGCTGGAACTTCGATTTTTTAGTATATAAATGTTTATTCTTTAATGGTATTATTTGGTGAAGTCTCCTGCAGGTAAGAAAGCTGATTTTTGTGAGAAATTGTAGTAATGATAGAATAACAGTTTCTGTAGAAAAATAGAATACGAAATTTTTATAATAAGTATAAAAATAAAAAACCTCTAATAAAATTAGAGGTTTTGAAGAGGTACCTAGCGGATTCGAACCGCTGTAGATGGTGTTGCAGACCACTGCCTAGCCGCTCGGCCAAAGTACCATTTTTACCATTTTTACCATTTTTGAGGTGTGCAAATATAGTAAAAATTCTTTATGAACAAAAGTTTTTAAGCAATTTCTTTCTTCCCAAGATCGTCGATTTCGCTTTTTGCCTGTCTTTCAGTATTATAATTTTTGATGTTGATTACCCTTGTTTCACTCCAGCTATCATGCCAGCCGTTTTCTCCGAGAAACGAAAGTACATCCAGCGGTACGAACCTGCAAATATTACGGATAAAATAATCCTTAAATGTTGGCTCGCTACCATCAATACAGATGACTTTGCTTCCTGTAATATATTTCCCGATAGATCTTCCTTTCGTAAGGTATTCGATAAGGAATATATAGATGAAATAAATTGAAGACGTTATCAGGATATCCGTAACCCTGTTTACTGAGGCCATTTTTTGTACAATATCCAGAAAAAAGTCTGAACCTGTTACTTGAAACAGAAGGGAAGACATTAATCCAAAGAGAATTAAAATAAGGTATATCATCATTCTGTCTATGATAAGATGCGTAAGTCTGATTAGTTTTGTAGACTTGTGCCTGTCTATAATTACTAAATATTTTCTCATGTCGGTTATTAGTTTGTTTATTGATTATGTATTGTTAAAATCCGTTGACAATTAATTTGAGTGCAGCGTTGGTATCAATGACCGCCGTAATTCCGGTATCGCTCAACAGAATTTTGCTGGGTTTGAGATTAAAAACTTTTCCACTCATCTTTAATCCTTTATAATATTCTTTATTAAAGGCCTCTTCAATACTTTTCTTTGATGTTTCTTCGAGTTCCTGTGTTGGAATTCCATATTCTTCTTCAATCATTTTCACAATTTTGCCTTGAAATAAGACGGAGGCTGTTTTTTGAAGAATATTGGTTGTTTTCAATTTGAATTTGCTGTCCGAAAGGACAATTTTTCTTTTATTTCGTCATAAACCGGAATTCCTGAAATAATCGAAGTTCCTTTAATATAGCCATCTGTTTGTGCTTCGATCACAATTCTGTTATCAACACCATACACACGGATATCTGTTACTTTTACCTTAGAATCCCGGATGTCAAATTCCTTATGTAAGAATGTTTTTCTGGCCATATTGCTTGCCTCAGTAAAAGGAATGTTGGCCGTAGTTTGTAAGATGAATTTATCTGCAACAGTAGGAGAGAAGTTGAAGTTGGAAACTGCAGTTACCGGCAATGATGCCGCCGGTTTATTTCCGGTAAAAGTTTCTGAAAAAATGTCAATTCCAAGAGTGGTGTTGATCTGATTACCATAAAACTTTAAGGGAGTAATATTGACCGCTGCAGGACTTACCTTCAGCCATGTATTGTATTCTTCCGAAATATTAAAGGGTTGCAGAAATGTATTCCAGGCCATTAAGGCATATTGCTGGAAGTTTAGCTGCGTAGCCATTTGCTGGTCAATTGTTTTACAGAATTTCAGTTGTTGCTCTCTCAGGTTTTTCTCCACAATAGGAGTGATAGGAATCTGAATTTTTCCATAATCAAGCACCGGTTTTGTAACCCATCTGAACCCATTGGGCTGGGTATTGGTAATGATCGTCCAGTTATTCTTAAATGTCACCGTTGTGTTAAAGGACATGATCGTCTCAAAAGTTGTATTCTGATAAGTGTACAGCCCTAAGGTACCTATTCCTTTTTCAGCCCATATTTTCAAAGGAACTTCGATCAGAAGATTCTGACTGGTTCCTCCTACAAGCCGGATGGGTCTGGTCTTCCAGACTTTTACTTTAAACTGGTCATTGTTGTTGTCCGTATATGAGTCGTCCTGATAAATTAATTCTTTTACAGATGCATTAATCATATTGCTAAGCTCTGAAAGCGGAATCGTGACCGGCATTGTAATACTGGACTTTATTTTTGGGAAATTATAAGTGGCTAACTGATTATCGACACCATTCTGCCCAAATGCATTGATGAATGCTACTAAAAATAATATTTTAACGAATTTCAATTGATATGTTTTTGATAAAACGAAAGTAAGGATTTAATTTTCAGGTTTAAAGCTTTTTTCCAGTTCAATGCTGGCACCTTTCATTTCGCCCTGCATTGGTGGTGCGGTTTTGGTTATTTTAAGCTTAATATAATCGATTTGGGAGAAGCGTTCGTGAATTCTTGAAATAATTCTTCCTGCGACGTGCTCCAGCAATTTTGATTTTATTTTCATTTCCTGATGAATGATATCATTGATGTCTGCATAGCTTATGGTGTCATTCAAATCATCGGATTCTGAGGCTTTCCAAAGGTCGGTATGAAGTTCTGCATTTAAAATATAATACGTTCCAATACTATTTTCTTCGGGCAGAACTCCATGGTAAGCATATATTTTTACGTCTTCAAGATATATTTTGCTCATTTCTTCTATTTTTTATGAAGCAAAAATCGTCTTAATTCTTCAAAATCTGAATTTATTTCTACAGTTTTTTTCTCCTTTTTCATCAAATCTTCCAGTACTTCCGGGATATCAATTTCCGTTTGTATCGCATTTTCTACTGCATCAGGGAATTTCACCGGGTGTGCTGTACCCAGAATAAACCCTTTCCGACCGGGATTTTCTTTTAAGTATTGTTCCATGGAGGCAAAAGCAACTGCAGCGTGCGGATCAAGGATATATTTATATTTTTCATAAACTTTCCTAATGGTATTCATCGTTTTCTGATCATCAATAGAATACCCTGATATTTTATGTTGTAAAGCATTGAATTGATGCCCGAAAAGCTCCAGAATTCTTACAAAATTACTTGGATCTCCTACATCCATCGCATTGGAAAGGGTTGCAATGGCTTTTTGTGGTATGAGATTATTTGTTTTAAGGTATTCAGGAACAATATCATTGGCATTGCAGGCCGCAATAAAGTGCCCGGCTGGCAAACCTCTGAAATGAGCCAGGAGCCCGGCACAAATATTCCCGAAATTCCCGCTGGGTACACAGATTACGGGAGCTTCACGTTCGTATACCTGCCATTGCTTCAATGCCAGTAGGTAATATATCTGCTGAGGAAGCCATCTTGCAATATTGATCGAATTGGCTGAAGTCAGAAATAATCGGTTGTTAATTTCCTCGTCAGAGAATGCCTGTTTTACAAGGCTTTGGCAATCATCAAAAGTTCCGTTAAGTTCTAAGGCATAAATATTTTTACCTAATGCCGTAAGCTGTTTCTCCTGAACAGGGCTTACTCTGTTTTTAGGATAAAGGATCACTACATCAATTCCTGGGAGGTCATAAAACCCGTGAGCAACGGCACCGCCGGTATCACCAGAAGTAGCTACCAATACGGTTACTTTTTTACCATTATCTTTTAAAAAATAAGACAGACACCTGCTCATAAATCTTGCTCCGATATCTTTAAACGCAAGGGTGGGACCGTGGAAAAGTTCTACGACGGAAATTGAATCACTGATTTTTTTTAACGGAATATCAAAACTGACAGTTTCTGATACAATGTCATGTAGAACTTCTGCCGGGATTTCGTCTCCTACAAAATCTCTCATGCACCGATACGCAATCTCCTGATCCGAATATTGCTGAAGGTTGCTGATAAAGTCTTTTTCAAACTGAGGAATATTTTCCGGGAAAAAGAGACCTTTATCTTTACCCTGGCCTTTAATCGTAGCCGTTTTAAAATCAACTTTTTCCTGATTGTCTTTTAAATTATAGTATTTCATTATCTTTTTTTAGAGTTATTTTTTATGCTTCCGGAATGATTTTAATTCCTGCCGGATTAATTTTAGAAACATAGGTATAGCTTTCAATCTCAATTTCATCATATACCGTTTTCATAAGGTCTGCTATTTTTTCCGCCGTTTCTTTTTTTCTGCAAGCATAAAAATAGAGGGGCCTGAACCTGAAATACCTCCGCCCAGGGCTCCCAGCTGAAGACTTTTCATTTTAATTTCATCAAATTTTGGAATTAAAATACTACGGACAGGTTCAATAATGACATCTTTAAGACTTCTTCCAATGAGGGGGAGATCATTTTTTTGTATCCCGGCAACAAGTCCGGCAATGTTTCCCCACTGTTCTACTGCGCTTTTTAGTGTAATGCTTTTCTTTAGAATCTGTCTTGAATCTGATGTTTTTACTTCTACCTGCGGATGAACTGCGGCTACAAATAAATCCGGAGCATTGAGGGGAATAATATCAATAGGATCTGTAGTTTTTACCAGCGTTATTCCTCCATAAATACAGGGAGCAATATTGTCTGCATGGCGTACTCCGGATGCCAGTTCTTCTCCAAACATAGCAAAATGAATCAATTCTTCTTTGCGTAAAATATCTCCTAATAAAGCGCTAGCTCCGAAGGCGGCTCCTGCGGCACTTGCCGCACTGGAGCCGAGCCCGCTGCCCGGTTTTATATGTTTGCGGATTATTACTTCAAATCCTTGAGAGAGTTTCAGGTGTTCCTGAATTTTTTGAAGAACCACTCCGGCCACATTTTTTGAAGGCTGTTCGGGCAGGCCGAAGGAATCTTCATGTTTTATAATAATGTCAGGGCTGTCTAATAATTTGAGTTCCATTTCATCGTAAGGATCATGGATAGCCATTCCCAGAATATCAAATCCGCACACCAGATTGGCAACGGTGGCCGGAACTCTTAATTTTACTTTTTTCATATTTTTCTGTTTTTAAATGGAACGTATAATGTCTGCAAAAATACCGCTGGCAGTCACTTCAGCGCCTGCACCGGCACCCTTTACGACCAATGGTTGTTCTGAATATCTCAATGTTTTAAAAATGACAATATTATCTTTTCCGTACAGGTGGAAAAGATCGCTTTCCGGAGAAACATGCTGCAGACCGACCTTAGCTTTTCCTTCCTTGAATTCAGCGACATATTTTAGTATTTTCCCTTCCTTTTGTGCATCGGACCATAAATTTTTAAAATGATCTTCGTATTCGGTAAGTTTTTCATAGAAATTTTCTACACTTCCCTCCATACATGCTTCAGGAAGAAAACCTATGTTTTCAATTTCTTCAAATTGAAGAGGATATCCTGATTCTCTGGCAAGGATTAAAATTTTACGGGCTACATCGGTACCAGATAAATCTAATCTGGGATCCGGTTCTGTATATCCTTCTTTTTGTGCCTGGGCTACAACCTCTGAAAATGTTCTGCTTCCATCATAATTGTTAAATACAAAATTTAAAGTTCCGCTGAGTACCGCTTCAATAGAAGTTATTTTGTCTCCGCTTTTGATCAGATCATTGATGGTACCTATGACAGGAAGTCCTGCCCCTACATTGGTTTCAAAATAAAACTTACAGTTGTGGGTTCTTGCCGTATCCTTCAAGTTTTTATATTCTTCAAAATCTGATGAGGCCGCGATTTTATTACAGGCTACGATATTGATACTTCTTTTTAACAGACTTTCATAAACTTTCGGAATTTCGGAACTTGCAGTAATATCGATGAAGACCGAATTTCTTAAGTTTCGAGAAATAATTTCTTCTGCAAAATCCTTTGCTGAGGCATCCTGTCCCTGTTCAATCCATCCTGCATATTCTTCTTCCTGTATTCCCTTGTCTGAAAAGAGCATCTTACGGCTGTTGGAAAGTCCGGCAATTCTTAAATTGATCAAGAGGTTCTCCTGCAGGTAACGGTTTTGATTATAGATCTGTTGGATCAGTTTGGATCCCACATTCCCGGTTCCACAGATATAAAGGTGTACCTGCTTAATTTCGGATTCAAAAAACTCCTCATGAAGTATATTGACGGCCTTCCGGGTATCTTTGTCAGAGATTACAACGCTGATATTTCTCTCTGAAGAACCTTGTGCAATAGTTCTGATATTGATTCCGTTATTTCCTAAACACCCGAACATTTTTGCACTTACCCCGCTTCTGCTTTTCATATTTTCGCCCACCAACGCCACAATAGATAAGCCCGTTTCAATTTTTACAGGAGAAATCCTTTTTAAATTGATATCGTCTGCAAAGGAAGTATTGATCGCATTTTCAGCTGAATATATATCTTTTTCATGAATGGCAACAGTAATGGAATGCTCTGAAGAACCTTGTGTAATGAGGATGACATTTATATTCCCATGATTTAATCCCTGGAACAGCTTTGCTGATATACCCGGAACGCCAACCATTCCGCTGCCTTCAATGGTAAGAAGGGCAATATGACTCATATTGGAAATCCCTACCGCAAGTTGCTTATTCTCATATTCTGAATTGTTAAGGGAATGGGAAACTAAGGTTCCAACGGCATCAGGAACGAATGTATTTTTGATTTTCAGATTAATATTTTTGGTCATAACCGGCTGGATGGAAGGAGGGTAAAGAACTTTTGCCCCGAAATGGGAAAGTTCCATCGCTTCGTGATAGAATATTTCTGAAATGGGTTTGGCGTTCGATGCCATACGTGGGTCTGCAGTCATCATTCCGCTTACATCTGTCCATATCTGAAGCTCTTCTGCGTGAATTGCAGCAGCAATGATGGACGCTGTGTAATCTGACCCTCCTCTTCCTAAAGTGGTCATATTGTTATTTTCATCCTGAGCGATAAAACCAGGTCCGATGATAATCTGATTCTGGTGTTCATTCATGTATCTTTGGATGTTCTTTTCTGTAACTTCCGTATTTACTTTTGCATTGGTAAAATTGCTGTCAGTTCTGATCAATTCTGCAGAATTCATCCACAAGCAATCTGAGCCCTGATAGTGAAGCCTTGCTGCGATGATATTTGAGGATAAAAATTCTCCGTATGAAGCAATTTTATCCTTGATTCTGTCTGTTAATTCACCTAAAACAAGGATTCCGTTGTAAATATCTTCAAGGTCATTAAAATGTTTTTTTACAAAGCTTAGCCATGAACTCTGCTCCAGAACGGGAATAAGTTCTCTCACCAGCTGCAGGTGCTTTTCTTCAAGATTTTTAATAGTTTGAGCATAAGAATCATCTTTAACAGCGGCTTGTTCGGCAGCTTTGATCAGATTGTCTGTAACACCATGCAGTGCCGATACAACTACAACAATTTTGTTTTGTGAAGATTCTTTTTTATTATGTTTTCTACCAGAAGGATATTCTGTGCATTGGCGACAGATGTACCGCCGAATTTTAAAATTTTCATCAATTATTTATTTGAGGTTGAGTAAAAAGAAATGGTTACTCTTTAAAAAAAGAGTACAGGTGCCCGAAATAATATGTGAAAATTTACCCCGTTATGGGGTAGTTGTTGTAGTTGTGAATGTAGAAACAGAAGATATGCCTGAAATAAGTGATTTCAGGGCAGAAATATCAGATATGTTTCTTAGAAAATTCATTGTTCGAGAACAAATGTACAAATTATTTTGAAATAGCAAAGTGTACAGAAGAAAAATTAATAACTCATTTTTTAGAGATATATTTATTGAAACTTTTGGCTTAATTATTTGAAATTCTTATATTTAAATTATTTTATTGATGGTTATTGTAGCGTTAAATTTTAAATAGATAAAAAGAAAATTAAGTAAAATCCATAACAGAGGAACATTTTAGCAGGTGTTCTTTATTTCTAATATTAAAAATTAAAACATTATGAAAACAATTAAAAAGTTATCAAGACAAGAGCAGAAATGTATCAGTGGAGGTATTACGCAAGACCAGATAGATGCCTGCGGTGGTGAGCAATTTGTATGTATGATGGGCGGTGGAAAATGGGGATGCTGGCTGAGACACGGAGGGAAATGCTACACACCAATGCTGTAGTAAATTATAGTTTTTTAACCGGAAAACAAGACTTCCGTACGGGTGAATAGGGATGCTGAAGCAAGCCGGCAGCCTGCTATGCACCTATGATTTAATAATAAAAAAGGCTGTCTCCTGCATTTGACTTTGCCAATAAAGGAGACAGCTACTTTTATTTTATACTTTTTGAAAGATCAAGCATCGCCTCAATGGGTTTTAATGCTCTCAATCTTAATTCTTCGTCGATAAGAATTTCAGGAAGCTCATATTTCATGCATAAGTACAATTTTTCCATTGTATTACGTTTCATGTAGAAACATTCTGAACAGTTACAGCTTTCATCAAAAACAAGAGCAGGAATCAGTTCCTTGTGAGGAGCCCGTTTTCTCATCTCGTGAAGAATTCCTTCTTCAGTAGCGATGATGAATTTCTGACAATCGTCTTTTTCTACATAATTCAGGAGAGCAGAGGTAGAACCAATGAAATGGGCAAGCTTTAATACAGCTTCCTCACTTTCAGGGTGCGCGATTAATTTGGCATCCGGATTATCTGCCAGCTGTTTGGCAATTCTTTCCATAGAGAATGCTTCGTGTACAACACAGCTTCCGTCCCATAGAATCATATCACGGCCGGTTTTCTTAGATAAATATCTTCCCAGGTTCTTATCCGGAGCAAAAATGATAGGTCTGTCTTTTGGAAGAGCTTCAATAACTGTTTCAGCATTTGAACTCGTAACGATGATATCACTTTCCGCCTTAGTTTCTGCATTACAGTTGATGTATGTTGCTATTAAAGCATTCGGATGCTGCTCACGCATTTTTCTCAATCCTTCTCCTGAACATCCGTCTGCCAGAGAGCATCCGGCCATTGTATCGGGAAGAACTACTTTTTAGTTGGGTTAAGAATTTTAGCAGCTTCTGCCATGAAATGTACTCCACAAAATACAATCATGTCGGCATTTGTTTCTTTAGCCTGTCTTGCCAGCTGTAAAGAATCTCCCAGGAAGTCAGCAATATCCTGGATTTCTCCCGGCTGGTAATAATGGGCAAGAATTACGGCATTTTTTTCCTCTTTAAGTTTAAGAATGGCTTTTACCAAATCTTCACCCTGAGGAATTGCGATATCCTTTATATCCAGAAAACCTTTTACAGGAATTGCAGATTTAGCTTTTTCTAATGTTTCGGTACTCATATCAACCTCAATTTTTTATTATCAGAAGTAGAGGTTAGAAATTAGAAGTCAGATCTGAGTATTGTGATTACCTACATCATTCTGCTTCTATCTTCCAGCTTTTAGTTACTGATAAAACTTTTTATTAAACTTTCTATTTCTTTTTTAGCTACATCCAGATCGGTATTGATCACGATCTTGTCAAACTCGCCGGCGTAAGACATTTCTTCTTCTGCCTTTTCTACACGGGTTTTAATGGTTTCTGCATCATCGGTATTTCTTGAAACCAATCTTCGTTCCAATTCTTCAATGGAAGGTGGTTCTATAAAAATTGATAAAGCTTTTTCACCAAAATATTTTTTTAGAGAAATACCTCCTTTCACATCTACATCAAAAATAACAACTTTTCCCTGATTCCAGATTTTTTCTACCTCAGATTTTAAAGTTCCGTAATATTTGTCAGTATACACTTCTTCATATTCTACAAAAGCACCTTCTGATATTTTTTGTCTGAATTCATCAGGTGATAAAAAATGATAATCCACGGCATGAACTTCACTTACTCTTGGCTGTCTCGTAGTACATGAAATTGAAAATTTCAGTTCAGGAAATGTTTCCAAAGAATGTTTTACTAATGTAGTTTTTCCGCTCCCTGATGGTGCTGAAAATATAATTACTTTATCCATATTTTTTAGTTTCGGGCTTCGGGTTTCGAGCTTTGGTCCTCACTTTTAGAAATGAATGCCCTATGCATCTCGTACCTCGTAACTACAACACGTTTAAGGTTTGTTCTTTAATTTTTTCCAAGTCATCTTTCATCATCACTACCAGTTTCTGGATTTCTGCATGATTGGCTTTGGAACCTAATGTATTGATTTCTCTTCCGATTTCCTGAGAAATAAAACCGAGTTTTTTCCCATTGAAATCTTCATTATCCATCACTTCTTTATAATATTTAAGATGTTGGGTAAGTCTTACTTTTTCTTCTGAAATGTCAAGCTTTTCAGTGAAATAAGCCATTTCCTGATAGAAACGGGTTTCATCAACGTTTTCAAATTCTTTAAGGGTTTTCTGATAACGCTCTCTCACACTGACGATTCTTTCTTCTTCAAATGGAATCACCTCACCCAGATATTTATTGATATTCTGAATATTTCTGTTTAATTCCTCATGGAGAATGCTACCTTCAGTTGTTCTGAATTCTTCAAAACGGTCTACAGCAGCGTTGACAATTTTTGCCAGTGCTTCCCATTCACCTTCTGTCAGTTCATCAGGCCTGGAAGTGATAGCATCTGGAAGCCTCACTGCCATTTTAAGATATTCGAAGTCAGGTCCGTCGGAGGCAATATTTTTAAGTTCGTTGATATAGGAATCAATTAAACTCTTATTAATTTTTACATCATTAGATTCTTCAAGATTCTCCAGGTTGACGTAGCAATCTACTTTTCCACGGATAATTCTATCGTTAAGAATTTTTCTGATTTCAAATTCTTTTTCTTTATAACGTAAAGGAATTTTAATATTTAAATCAAAGCTTTTGCTATTCAACGATTTAATATCTATTGTTATTTTTTTCCTTCAAAAACACCTTCGGCTCTACCGAAGCCGGTCATTGATAAAATCATAGTTTTTTATTGTTGTACAAAGATAAACATTTAAATTAGCAATGTGAAAAATTTGATTTCTGTAGTAGGACCCACCGGAATTGGTAAAACGAGATTGGCAATTGATTTGGCTCAGCATTTCAAAACAGAGATTGTTTCCTGTGATTCCAGACAGTTTTTTAAGGAAATGAAAATAGGAACAGCAGCACCTTCCGAAGAAGAATTGGCAGCAGCACCTCATCATTTTATAGGCAATCTATCCGTTGAAGACTATTATTCTATAGGGCAATATGAAGAAGACGCCTTACAAAAACTCAATGAACTTTTCAAAAATCATGATACGGTCATTCTTGTTGGCGGAAGTATGATGTATGAAAAAGCCGTAATTGAAGGTTTGAATGATTTACCGGAAGCAAACCCTGAAAATCAGGAAAAACTTCAGATAATCATGGAGGAGGAAGGGGTTGAAAAGCTTCAGCAAATTTTACAGGAACTGGATCCGGAATATTTTGCAGTAGTAGATATTCATAATCATCGCCGACTTTTACGGGCAATTGATGTGATCTGGCAAACCAATAAAAAATACTCAGAACAAATTGCTGTTTCCCAGGACTCCAGAGATTTCAATGTGATCAGAATCGGGATAGAAGCTCCGCGGGAAGAGCTGTACGACAGAATCAACCGTCGTGTTGATATCATGATGGAAAACGGACTGCTTGATGAGGTAAAAGGTCTGGAAAAATTCAAAGGGCTCACTGCTTTAAATACGGTTGGCTATTCTGAATTATTCAAATATCTTGATGGAGAGTGGGACCTTGATTTTGCGGTTTCTGAAATTAAAAAAAACAGCCGCAGATATGCTAAACGTCAATTGACATGGTACAGGAAAGCTACTGATATTCATTATTTGCAGTTGGGATATTCTCCGCAGGATTATAAGGAGCTGCTTCACTGGATTTCCGAACAGTTTCAATACTAATTTTACCACGAAAGCCCCAATACCTTTAAATAACGCAGAAAATCTATGTGCCTATGTGGTTGAAATCGCAATGTCGTAAAAAAGATCTATTATGATGCGTTATAAGAGAATCTGTCAAAAAAAAATGCGGCTCCTCAGAACCGCATTAAAACAATATAATTTATTACTACTTCCAACCGCCGCCCAGCGCTCTGTATAAATCTACAATGCTGCTTAATCTCTGTCTCTTAATGGAAGCAAGATTGAGCTCTGCCTGAAGAGAATTACCCTGTGCAGTAATTACTTCCAGATAATTAGCTGAACCTCCTCTGTAAAGAAGCTGTGCACTTTTAATTCCGTCTTTTAAAGTGGTAGTTTGCTCTGTTGCTTTTTGTTCCTGAACCTTTAAGCTTTCATTAGAAACCAAAGCATCAGAAACTTCTCCTACTGCATTCAATACAGACTGACGGAATGCCAGTACATTTTTCTCTCTCTGTATTTTAGCTACTTCCAGGTCTGTTTTCAATTGTTTCTTCTGGAAAATAGGTTGTGCGATTCCTCCCAATACCGAACCGAATAATGATGCCGGAATCTGAAACCAGTTATCAAATTTAAAAGAGTTAACTCCTCCGTTTGCAGTGATTTTCAATGCAGGATACATATTAGCCTGTGCTATTCCCACTAAGGCATTAGATTCCAGTAAAACAAGTTCCTGCTGACGAACATCCGGTCTGCGGCTTACCATAGCTGCAGGAAGTCCTGCTGTAATGTTCTGGGGAAGCGAAGTGTCAGACATTTCAATCGTTCGGTTTACTTTATTGGGTATTTCTCCTACCAGGATACTTAATGCATTTTCCTGAATAGCGATATTCTGTTCTAATTGAGTGATCAGAAGTTCTGTTGCCTGTTTCTGGGCATTTGCCTGTTGTACCCCTAAAGAAGTTGTGTCGCCACTTTCCCACATTTTCTGAGTAATCAGTAACGTATTATTGGTCAGTTCCAGATTAGATTTGGCAATATTCAATTGCTTATCAAGCATCAAAAGATTATAATAACCCTGGGCAATAGCGGCTACCACCTGGGTTTGAACTGCTTTTGAACCTTCATAAGTCTGAAGGTACTGCATCTTTGAAACTTCCTGCTGATTTTTGATTTTTCCCCAAATATCCGCTTCCCAGGAAAGGTTAAAAGCTGCATTGTAATCTTCTACATGATTTTGCCCTAAAAACAGATTTAAACTTTGTCCGTTCATGCTGTTTTTAGAGGGTTTTGAAATCTGTCCGCTTACTCCAAATCCAACATCGGGATATTGCATGTATTTGGCTTGCTTCAGTTTTTCCTGTGAAGCTGCAACTTGTTTTAAAGCAATTTGTAAGTCATAATTATTTTTAATTCCTTTTTCAATCAATCCCTGCAAAATAGGATCATTGAAAAACTCTTTCCATTCCAGATTGGCAACGCTTGCGGTATCAGCTGTAGCTGTCAACCGGAATTTTTCAGGAAGCGGAAGGTCCGGTTCTGCGAATGCCAGTTTTGACACACACGAAACTGAGCCTAATGCTATTGCGAATGTGAGAATTATATTTTTTAATCTTTTCATAGTTTTTATTTAATAAACTTTAATGAAGTACAAAACCCTGAGGAATATTTTTATTTTCAAGATCACTTAAGTGGTGTTATAAAACCTTTGTGACTTTTGCAGATGTCATATTCCTCAAGAGTTTTCAAGTGATTTATATTATTGAGGGCTTGATAAAAGCTCTGCTTCCAGTTGTTGTTTCTGCAGTCTTTTCTTTTTTCTGCTTGGCATTTTTTCGTGCAGATATTGGAAAACCACATACATTACCGGGATAATAAATATTCCGAAGATTACTCCTGTAAGCATTCCTCCTACGGTACTGTATCCGATGGAATGGTTACCTTTTGCAGAAGCTCCCTGCGTCCATACCAACGGAAGCATTCCGACAATAAATGCGAAAGATGTCATCAGGATCGGTCTTAAACGTAATCTTGAAGCCTGAAGGGCCGATTCTATTAATGATTTTCCTGCTTTTCTTCTCTGTACGGCAAACTCTACAATCAGGATGGCATTTTTGGCCAGTAATCCTACAAGCATGATTAATCCTACCTGTACATAAATATTATTATCAATTCCGGCCATTCCGGTGAAAGCAAATACTCCGAATACTCCTGTCGGAATAGTAAGAATAATAGCAAACGGAAGAATATAACTTTCATATTGTGCAGCCAGCAGGAAGTAAACAAACAGAATACTTAAAAGGAAAATAAATACAGTCTGTCCTCCTGTTTTAATCTCTTCACGGGTAATCCCTGTCCACTCGTAGCCGTAGCCTCTTGGTAGTGATTGTTGTGCTACTTCTTCCACGGCTTTAATGGCATCGCCGGTACTGTATCCTGGTTTGGGAGTTCCGTTAATGGTTACTGCATTGAACAGGTTGTTTCTGGTTACAGTTTCAGGACCGAAAGTTCTCTTTAAAGTAACTAATGTTTTTGCCGGCACCATTTCGCCCATTTTATTTTTTACATAAATCCCTTCCAGAGAGTTGGCATCTGTACGGTACGGAATATCGGCCTGAGCCATCACACGGTAGTATTTTCCGAATCTGTTGAAATCTGATACGAAACTACTTCCGAAATAAATCTGCATGGTCTGCATCAATTCTGTCACAGAAACTCCCAGTTGATTTGCTTTATCAGTATCTACATCAATCGTGTACTGAGGGTTTCCTGCTGCATAAGTGGTAAAGGCAAACGCAATTTCAGGACGTTTCATCAATTCACCGATAAATTTCTGAGTGGTTGTCCCCAATTGTTCAAAAGAACTGTTTGTTTTATCCTGAAGCATAAATTCAAAACCGGAAACGTTACCAAAACCTTGTACAGTAGGGAAGTTAAAGAAAAATGCGTTGGCATCTTTCACCTGGCTTACCTTTCCTGTCAGCATTGCTGCGATCTGGTCCGGATCATTCATCTCTCCACGTTTGTCATAGTCTTTTAACTTTATAAAACCGGCAGAATAGGGAGAAGCATTGGCATTACTGATAAAGTTCATCCCATCGGCTACCCAAAGGTGGTTGGTCGCTTTTTCAGCATTGATGATTTTGTCAATCTGTTCAGTGGCTCTGTGGGTTCTTTCCAGTGAGCTTCCCGGAGGAGTGTTTACAGCATACAAGACAAATCCCTGGTCCTCTGTAGGGATAAATCCTGACGGAGCTTTTTTAATCAAAAATACACTTACTGCAGTAATAAGAACCAAACCTCCAATGGCAACCCATTTATTTTTGATTAAAAATTTAAGGCTGTAAATATACTTTCTGGTCATGCTGTTGAAGCTCGCATTGAAAGCATTGAAGAATCTCGCTCCAAAACCTGTTTTATGGCCATGTTCACCGTGTTCTCCCTGAGGGTCATTTAAGAACATAGCGCACAATGCCGGACTTAACGTTAATGCATTGACTGCAGAAATAAGAATAGCAATCGCTAGTGTAAAGGCAAACTGTCTGTAAAAAACTCCTGCCGGTCCCTGCATGAAACCTACCGGAATAAACACCGCACACATCACGAGGGTAATAGAGATAATTGCTCCTGAAATTTCACTCATGGAATTCATTGTTGCCTGTTCTACAGGCATTCCTGTCTGCTCCATTTTGGAATGGACAGCTTCCACCACCACAATCGCATCATCCACCACAATACCGATGGCCAGAACCAGCGCAAACAAGGTAAGCATATTGATACTGAACCCAAACAACTGAAGGAAGAAGAAAGTACCAATGATGGCAACGGGAACCGCAATCGCAGGGATTAACGTAGATCTGAAATCCTGAAGGAAAATATAAACGACAATAAATACAAGGATGAATGCAATTACAAGCGTTTCTACCACCTGATGAATGGAAGCATCCAAAAAGTCCTTGGAATTATACATGATGATAGGTTTCACCCCTTTTGGTAAAGTGGTTTCCATTACTTTCACCTGCTTTTCGATTTCGGTAAGGATCTCATTTGCGTTGGAACCCGCAGTCTGAAGAATGGCAAATCCTGCCACAGGCTTACCGTCAACCCTGTTGGTGGCTGTATAAGTATAAGAACCGAATTCCACTCTTGCCACATCTTTTAAACGTAAGAAAGAACCGTCGCTATTGGCTTTGATGGCAATGCTTTCGTAATCTTCATTCTTATTCAGTTTTCCTTTATATTTAAGGATATACTCATACGTTTCCTTACTTCCCTGTCCAAGTCGGCCGGGAGCTGCTTCAAGATTATGATCTTTGATGGCTCCGAGAACTTCTTGCGGAGAAAGGTTATTAGCTGCCAGACGATCAGGTTTCAACCAGATTCTCATCGAATAATCTCTTGTTCCGAATACCTGCGCCTGAGCTACCCCCGGAATACGCTGTATCTGAGGGATGACATTGATCTTCAGGTAATTTTGAAGGAAAAGCTCATCGTATTGTTTGGCATCTTCACTGGTAAGACCCATAAACATGATCATACTGTTCTGAACCTTTTGTGTTGAGATCCCTGCTTGTACCACTTCCTGTGGAAGCTGACTCATCGCTTTCGATACACGGTTTTGTACGTTTACGGCAGCATTATCAGGATCAGATCCCTGTTTGAAAAAAACGCTCAGGGTCATGGTACCGTCATTACTTGAGTTTGACGTCATATAGGTCATATTCTCAACTCCGTTTACCGCTTCTTCAATTGGAGTAGCGACAGAACGCGCTACAACCTCAGCATTCGCTCCCGGATAAAATGCCGTTACCTGAACGCTCGGTGGAGCGATATCCGGAAAGAGGGCAATGGGTAAATTAAAGAGAGATAAAGCTCCCAATAATAAGAGTATGATGGAGATGACCGTTGAAAGTACCGGTCTTTCTATAAATTGTTTTAACATAAGAAGTTTATTTTTTTAAGTCTTCTGTATCTGAAACTGACTATAAAGGTTTTGCTCTTAGCAAGCTGTCGGAAGAAATATTTTTCGGTCTGATAGATGCTCCGTCCTTTAAGTTTCCAATGCCGGTGTAAACGATTTTCTCACCTGGAGAAAGGCCTTCAGAAATAAAGTAATAGCTGTCTGTTTTTCCGGATATTTTGATAGGCTTTCCGGTTACTTTCTGATCTTTGCCCAATACATATACGTAGGTTTTGTCCTGAATTTCGAAAGTAGATTCCTGAGGGATAACGACTGCATTGGAGAGAAGTTGCGGCATACGTACTCTTCCGGTATTTCCTGTTCTCAAAGTTCCGCTGGCGTTAGGAAAAACGGCACGAACGCTGATGGCTCCGGTTGTTTTATCAAATTGTCCGTCTACAATGCTTAGTCTTCCTTTTTCGGGATAGGTACTGTTATCAGCAATTACCAATTCCACCATAGGCATATTCTTTAGTTTCTCTTCTAATGTTCCTCCCGGGTATTTATTCTGAAAAGCAATGAAGTCAAGCTCACTTAAAGAAAAGTAAGCATAAATCTCACTGATGTCTGATAATAAAGTCAATGGATTCGGGTCTGTTCTTGAGATCAGGCTTCCTTTTTTGTAAGGAATTCTTCCGATATATCCACTTACGGGAGCCGTAATCGTGGTGAAACCTACATTGATTCTTGCACTTCCTACAGATGCTTTGGCTTGTGAAGCGGCTGCTACGGCTGCTGCATAATTGGCTTTTGCGGTCTTCAGCTGAACGTCAGAAACTACTTTTGCGGCAACCAAGGGCTGAAGTCTGTCAACTTCTACTCTTGCTTTTTCGATATTGGCGTTAGCAGCCTGTAAATTGGCCTGAGCCATATTCATCTGTTCGCCGTAGCTTCTTGAATCTATTTTAAATAATGGTTGTCCGGCTCTTACATAAGCGCCTTCTTCTACATAAATTCTATCCAGATATCCATCTACCTGAGATCTGATCTCTACATTGTTTTTCCCTTCCAAAGCGGTAGGAAATTCCTGGTAGGTTGTGGCAGGAGACGATATAACGGTATAAACCGGAAGTTCAGGAGCTGGCGGCGCAGTGTTCGATCCCTCTGCAGCCTTCGTACAGCTTTGTAAAAGAATTATACTTGAAATAAGTACAATAAAGCTTGTTTTTCCAGGTATTTTCATTTTGGTTTAATTTTTTTAATGAAGTGTTGATTTAAGTAATGTTTTTGCTAATAAATGCTGTATTTTTTCCTAACAGTGTTAATTTTTTGTTCAAAAAAAATGACAGATTATTTAATGCCCGATCAAGTCGATAATGTCCATAATTGAAAAATTGTTTAATGTTGATTGATATATAAAAAGATGAGGTGTATCTGTGTTATTTTTACTAACAGTGTTAATTATTAAGGTAAATGATTACCTTGATTTTTGAATTGGTAAAAGTTTACATTGTACTTTCTGCTTTTAATTAATTTTTAAATGAAATAGTTAACTTAATATGGTGTTAAATTTCCTAACGGTGTTAATTTTTAGTTCAAAAAAATTTTACAAAGACTTAATAAAAGATGAAACAGTTTCATCCAGAGCCGATTTGTTCATTGTAGAAGGAATGTCTGCATTACGCATCATCATAATAGAGATCATACCATGAACTGCCGAAAATAACGCATGTGACATATGGCAGGCATTATCCGGATTTGATCCGTTCTTTTTGATAATCTCATACGTACATTCATAAATCATTTCCTGAAATGATGAAAATTCTTTTTCATCTGTCCTTTTCCGCAACATTGCATGCCCAGCCCAAACATGAGCTGATAATATTCTTTATTTTTAAAAGCAAAGTTCCAGTAAGCATCAACGATAGCAACGAGCTGCTCTTCCGGAGTGTCATGTTTTTTCTGTGCTTTTAATAATTCAATGTGTAAATTATGGAAACCGTCCAGAGAGATTTCAAATAAAATAGCTTCCTTGTTTTCAAAATAATCGTAAACTACAGGTGCACTGTATTCAATAGCATCTGCAATTTTACGCATTGAAAGAGAAGCCCAGCCTTCATTTTTAGCCAAAGTGAAAGCCGCCTGCAAAATATTTGCACGGATGGATTCTTTTTCTCTTTGACGACGTTCATGTAGGCCCATGATATTTCTTTTCTAACAGTGTTAGCAAAACTACAAACTTTTTAAGATATCTTCCAAACCCTATTTTGATTTAATGATAAAAAGCAGGGAATATCATATGGTTTGAACTTAAAGAAATTAGTAACAGAAGCCGATACAAGACTATAATCTTCAGGTTATTGTAAAAATTAATACAGTAAATAGCCTTGGTCAATAAATATAATTGGCATAAAACTTTTTTGCAGATTCTATGACTTTAACCTCTCATGTTGATCTTCCTTATCGTATAATCAAAGAAATCTTTATCTTTGTGAACTAAAGAAAAAGGATATGAATACTCCCTCAAATATGTTGGCATTAGGAACAAAAGCACCTTTTTTTGAGCTTCCGAACCCCTCAGAAACGAATGAAATTCAGTCTCTGGAAGAGCTGAAAGGAGAAAAAGGAACACTGGTTATCTTTATGTGTAACCATTGTCCGTTTGTGCTTCATGTGATCGATAAGATCAATGAACTCTATGAAGATTATAATGATAAAGGAATTGAATTCATTGCTATCAATGCAAATGATATCGAGAAATATCCAGCTGACTCTCCGGAGAAAATGATAGAATTCCAGATCGAAAGGAAATTTGATTTCCCTTACTTATTTGATGAAAGCCAGGCAGTAGCAAAAGCCTATGATGCAGCATGTACTCCTGATTTTTATTTCTTTGACGATAAACTGGATCTTGTTTACAGAGGTCAGATGGATGATTCAAGACCAGGAAATAATAAAGATGTAACGGGGGAAGACTTAATCATCGCTTTTGAAAATCTATTGGCGGGAGAACCACAGGAAGAAATTCAGAGACCAAGCATGGGATGCAATATTAAGTGGAAATAATTTTGAATTGAAAATGGAGAATGGAAAGTTGAAAATGCTTTTTACATTTTTCGATGAATATAATATAAAGCTGCTCTTTCGGAGTAGCTTTTTTTTATAAGACAGAAGCATCCAACATAGGTTCCCTTTAAAAACTTACGTTAGCCTTAGCTTCTTTTTCAACCTTCAAGTCTACATTCACGTTATTGTGAGAGTAATTCTTTATAAACTCAGAAGGTGTTTTGCCGGTATATTTTTTAAACATTCTATTGAAATACGTTACATTATTAAACCCGCACTGGTAGCTGCATTCTGAAATAGATCTATCCTGCGCCATCAGCAGACACGCTTTATTAATCCGGTACCGATTTACAAATTCTGTAAAAGTAATCTGAGTAGCTTTTTTAAAAAAGTTACAGAAAGCAGGTAAAGTAAGATTGGCCAGTTTAGCGACTTCCTCAATATTGATTTCTTTATCATAATGATGCTCTACATAGGTGAAGATATTTTCAAGGCGGGTCTTGTTCCTAGAAATGATGGTGTACGGCATAATTTCTTTGTTTAAAAGATCGTAGTCCTCACATGTAGACAGTTCAAAAAGGATTTCCAGCAATAATAAATACCTTTTATAGCCTCCTGACTCCAGCATGAGCCTCAGTTTGGGCAATAGGGCTTTTTTCACTTTTTGATGGAAGTGAATACCATATTTTGAGAGTTCCAGTAAATTTTTAATAGATCTGGCTTCAGTTTCCTGCTGGGGAAACTGAAGAATTTCTTCCTTGAACTGAAGAACAATTTCTTCATGCGGGTCAATAGAGTTCAATCCAAATCCGGAATGAGGAATATTGGAGCCTATCAGAACAAGATCCCCGTTGGTATAGTTGCTTTTATGATAACCCACGTGTCGTGTTCCATTCCCTGAAATAACACATACCAGCTCAATTTCGGGATGGTAATGATATTCCCATTTGAATTCTGAAATAGGGGAGTTGTTGTGAATAGTACAGAATGAACTTTTCTCATTGGGAATTACTCTTTCAAAAGTAACTTTCATTTAATTAATCATATTTATCCACTAAAAATACTAATTATATTAATATTGTTCAAATATTGGTTTACTGTGTTAAATTATTGTTAACCGAAATGCTTCTATCTTAGCCACCAAGAAATGATCCGGATGAAAAATTTCAACATTAAAGCTGTACTATTTTTAAATTATTTTGTTTTCGCAATTCTTCTGAATTCTGTGGGAACAGTTATTTTGCAGGTGCAGCAAAACTTTGGAATTTCAAAATCATCAGCCAGTGTTCTGGAAGGCTTTAAAGATCTTCCCATTGCCATCTGCTCATTCATTCTGGCTTCATTTCTTCCTAAAATAGGAATCAAAAATTCTATGCTGATCGCTTTATTTCTCGTGAGCTGCATGTGTTTTGTAATGCCTTTTGCCAATGCTTTTTGGTTTTTTAAAATATTATTTGCTATTGTCGGGGTTTCTTTTGCCTTAATTAAAATATCAGTTTTTACTTCAATTGGCTTAGTAACCAATACAGATAAGGAGCATTCAAGCTTTATGGGATTTCTCGAAGGTTTTTTCATGATTGGAGTGTTGGCAGGAAATGTGTTGTTCAGTTTATATATCGATGACCATAATCCCCAATCTACCCGATGGCTAAACGTATATTGGGTATTGGGCATCCTTTCTGCCTTATCCTTTTTGTTCCTGTTCTTTTCAAAACTGAACGAAAGGGAAGCCAAAAGTGAGAAAACTGATTTACTGGGTGATTTGAGAAATAGTGCAAGCCTATTCAGCTATAAAAAAGTATTATGTTTTTTACTCTGTGCATTTCTTTTCGTATTGGTAGAGCAGAGTTTCCAGACCTGGACACCTACTTTTTATAAAGAGATTCTGAAAGTACCTACTTCTATGAGTATTCAGGCCGGAGCGGTTTTGGCCGGAGCTTTTGCATTGGGAAGATTTCTATCAGGATTCTTTTCCAAGAAATTCAGCTGGATCTATGTGGTTTCCTTTTGTGTGATTGGTTTTGGGGTCAGTTTGTTATTAGTCCTTCCTTTGACCCATGATATTCATATCGATACCAATACAAGTTGGCTCAATGCACCTCTTGTCGTATATCTTTTCCCTTTGATGGGTGGTTTATTGGCACCAATTTATCCGAGTATTAATTCTGTAATTCTGGCGTCAATACCGAAATATTTACACAGTGCAATGTCCGGACTGATTGTGGTTTTCTCTGCGATCGGAGGTACGATAGGCTCTATTATTACCGGGTTTGTGTTTCAGGAATTCAGCGGACAGCAGGCTTTTTATCTTTCCTTAATTCCGCTTTCGTTGTTGATCACGTCAGCTATTTTCATGAATAAATTAAAAATAAATCCAAACAAATAAAAATGAACAACCAGCTTTATTTAAAAGAAATTCAGACTCTTTTCGATGATGTTCAGAGAGCAAAAATCTTTGAAGATCAAAAAATGATGACCGATGCTGTTCCTTTATTTCCAATCGCGGAAATTAATGCAAAATATGCACAAGAAAAAAGTAATGCAGGTTTTGATCTGAAGGCTTTTGTGATGGCTCATTTTGATTTTTTGGGAGCAAGAGTTTCAATTCAGAGAGAAGATCATCTTCCTATTAAAGAACATATTGAAAAACTTTGGGATGAGCTGACCCGCACCGCCTACGAGGAAAAAGGAACACTTTTAAAATTACCCAAGCCTTATATTGTTCCGGGAGGACGTTTTAATGAATTTTTCTACTGGGACAGTTATTTTATCATGCTGGGATTACAGGTTTCCGGAAGAGTGGAAATGATGGAAAATATTGTGGAAAATTGTTCCTACCTTATCCAACACGTAGGATTTGTTCCGAATGCCAGCAGGACCCATTTTTTAAGCAGATCACAGCCTCCGTATTTTTCATTGATGCTGGATCTCCTTTTTGAAACCACAAAAGAAGAAAATATCTATATACAATATCATGCTACTTTAGAAAAAGAGTATGCTTTCTGGATGAATGGGGAAGAAGGGATGGAAGCAGGCTCTGAAGTCAAAAGAGTAGTCCGAACCACTGATGGTGATATTTTGAACCGTTACTATGATGAAGAAAATGCACCGCGTCCTGAAAGTTATCTGATCGATATTGAAGATCAAGAAAGTGCTTCAGGAGAAGAGTTTTACAGAAATATAAGAAGTGCCTGCGAATCCGGCTGGGATTTTTCCAGCAGATGGTTTGCAGACGGAGAACATATACAGACCATTGAAACATTGAATCTTGCCCAAGTTGACCTGAATTGCCTTTTATGGCATCTGGAAATGACTTTGGCAAAATCTTCATTGCTTCAGGGGCTGAGTGAGAAAGGGGATTATTTTACTGAAAGAGCAGCAAGACGCAGACAGATGATCAACAAATACTTCTGGGATGAAAAGACGAAGATTTACAAAGATTATCAGATTAAAAAAAACACAAAAACACCGTCTGAACATATTGCTGCTCTTTACCCTTTATTTCTGGGATTAGCAGATCAGGAGCAGGCTAAAGCGGTTGCTGATGCTCTCGTTGAAAAATTCTTATATCAGGGAGGTCTTGTCACCACAACAAAGAATTCCGGTCAGCAATGGGATCTGCCCAATGCCTGGGCTCCTTATCAATGGCTTGGTTATAAAGCCATGAGAGATTACGGGTTTAATGACGTGGCGGAAAAAATAAAAAATAACTGGTGTTCCAACGTAGAAAGAGTCTACAAAAACACAGGAAAACTCATGGAAAAATACAATGCACTGGATACAGAAACAATAGCAGGCGGCGGGGAATACCCCAATCAGGATGGATTCGGGTGGACGAATGGAGTGTATTTAAAATTACAACAAAACTGAAAAAAACAATAAAAAATAGGGCTATGAAAAAAACATCAATCTTTTTAGTCGCCGCTACAGCTACATTGTATTTCAATAATGCGTATGCTCAGGAAACTCCGCAGGACTCTGTGAAAGTTTCGTCTATCGACCAGGTTGTTATTACAGGAAATTCCAATCCAAAGAAAAAAATAGAATCCAGTACTGCGATTTCCACATTTAGTGCAAAGGAA
The DNA here is from genome assembly GCA_016025055.1 of Chryseobacterium indologenes. Lineage (NCBI taxonomy): Bacteria > Pseudomonadati > Bacteroidota > Flavobacteriia > Flavobacteriales > Weeksellaceae > Chryseobacterium > Chryseobacterium indologenes. Next base: position 826,983 of record CP065590.1, on the reverse strand, counting down.
ATACAGAAGCAAAATCCTATCAGTGCTGCTGCTTTACTACAGAGGGTTCCCGGCTTTGCTGTTGAAACTTCAGGAGGTGAAGTGGGAAATAACCTGTTTGCAAGGGGAATTCCATCTGCAGGAGCTTATGAATTTGTGCAGGTACAGGAAGATGGTCTTCCCGTTTTTGAAGATGGTGCCCTTCAGTTTGCCAATGCGGATAATTTTTTCCGCGTCGACAATTCTGTCAGCAGGCTCGAAGCTTTAAGAGGAGGTTCAGGTTCCATTTTTGCGACGAATTCTCCCGGAGGTCTTATCAATTTTATCACGAAGGAAGGAACCAATGATTTTAAGGGAACCGCAAAAATTGAAACGGGAACCTATGGACTGATGCGTACAGACGTCAATCTTGGAGGTGCTTTGGTTAAAGATAAACTGTTTTTCAATATAGGTGGTTTCTACCGATCTGATGACGGAATCAGGAAAACCGGTTTTAAAGCGAATAACGGCGGACAGATCAGAATGAATCTGAAATATGTGTTCGACAAAGGGTACGTTAAAGTATATTATAAAAAATTAGATGACAGGAATACCTTCTTCCTGCCAATTCCTTTAATTCAAAATGGAAATAAGCTGAAAGGATTTGATGGCTTTGATCCGAATTATGGAACCTACAGCTACAGAGCGATCAGTCAGCTGAATATTCCACAGGCGGGAGGCGGCTTTTTCAGCAGAAACCTGGAAGATGGAATTCATCCGAAAGTGGATGTATTGGGAGCTGAATTCAAATATGACCTTGGGAATAACTTCAGTGTTCTCAATAAAACCCGATACACCAATATCAATATGAACTATACGGGAATTTTCCCGGCTGGAGCACCTCAAACCGGAGCTGAGTTTGCAAAGAATATGGGCATGACCAATTATCAGTATTCATTAGTAAGTAATGGCGCTATTGTAAATCCTGCTTACGTGCAAAAGTTAGGATTCTGGGCTATCGATAAAAAGATGGATAATTTTGTGAATGACTTACAGCTTAATTATAAATTTGACCAAGGAAATGTAACTGCCGGTTTTTATAAATCCAACTGGAAATCCCAGCAATACTGGAACTGGAGTAATATTCTGGCTACAGCCACAGACAGACCGGAGCTGTTAAATCTCGTAGATCCGTCGCTAAGCCCCAATGCAAACGGGTATTCTAAAACCTACAACGGGGTAACAGACATGACCTTTCTGCAGAGAAATACACAAACCCAGGGAAGCCTGAATGCCCTTTATGTAAACCTGGATTATAACGTTACCGATGCATTGAGTCTGAATGGAGGAATTCGTTACAGCCATGATTATTATAAAGGAAGTTTTGCCAATACAACGACAGCCAATTTAAACAATTCAGGGTTAACCACTGACGGGACCCATGGCTTTAATACCACAACGGCTGATGACAACATGAGTGTATTGGGAAATAAATTTACCTACTGGAACTATACTATTGATAAAGTTTCTTTCACGTTGGCGGCCAACTATAAAATTAACAGAGAAAATGCTGTATATGCACGTTTCTCCAATGGTTTCAGGTCTCCGAATGAAGAAGCATATTACAATTATTTTTCCAATCCGAACCCTGATAAACCTTTAAAATCAGTATCAACGAATCAGGTTGAAGTAGGATATAAATATTACTCCCGTACTTTTGACCTGGCTGTGATTCCGTTTTATTCATCCTTAAAAAATCTTTCATTTACAGATGTTTTCTCAGACGGAAGATCAGAAAATATATTTGCCAATACCAGGAATTTCGGGGTAGAAATAGAAGGATATGCCCGTTTATTTAATAATGTCCTGGAAGTAGCTTTCAACGGAACTGTTCAGAATCCTAAATATAAAAATCTGGAAGCAGGAAGTTTGCTCGAAGGAAATACTGTGAGAAGAATGCCGAAGTTCTATTTTAATATAGCTCCCGCTGTGAATATTACAAAATCATGGCGTGCTTATGTAAGTATGAACTATTACGGGAAACGTTTCCAGGATGAGCTGAATGTACAGACGCTGCCATCTTTCACAGAATTTGGAGCAGGAATGTCTTATCAGCTTGGAAAAATTCGTTTTGCAGTGGATGGAACCAATATCTTTAATACAATTGGTATTACGGAAGGAGATCCAAGAGCAGGATCACCGACGGGAGATGGTATCATCATGGCCAGACCTATCATGGGAGCTGCTGCCAGAGCTTCGGTTACTTTAGATTTCTAAACTCTATTTCTTTATAACACTGAAAAACCGTCAGAATTATTTTTCTGACGGTTTTGTTTTTTTATTGTTCAGGAAAATGCTTCCGTAAGCATCATAAGGTTAAGTATAAAGCCAATACTCTCAATCACTCTCTTCGAACTGAAATTCCGTCTACTTTAAAAACGGGTTATATTGTTTTTCAAAACCTATTGTCGTAGGATTTCCATGGCCTGAGAATACCTGAGTGGCATCATCCAGCACGAAAAGTTTTGTTTTTATCCCGTCGATCAGTTGTTCGTAGTTCCCTTTATACAAATCTGTACGGCCAATGCTGCCTTCAAAAAGTACATCACCGGAGATCATGAATTTTTGCTGGTCATTATGGTAAACCACGCTTCCCGGAGAATGCCCCGGTACATGGTATATTGTAAATTTCTCTCCGTCCAGTTCCAGTTCGTCCCCTTCTTTTACATATTCAATATCTACTTTTACCGGATCGATTTTCATTCCGAATCTTATTCCGCTGGCTTGCAACATATTCAGTACCTCATGATCATCCTGATGGAGACTTACCGGAACTTTAAAAGTATCAAACGCCCATTGGAGACCAAGTACATGATCAATGTGGGCATGGGTAAGAAGAATTTTCTGGATGTTCAACCCGTTTTCCTTAATAAAATTGTCTATGGCCTGGGTTTCCTGTGCATTCATATTTCCCGGGTCTATCAACCAGGCATTTTTATTTTCGTTGTAAAGGATGTAGGTGTTTTCGCTTGCAAAATTGAATACGAAACCTTGAATCTGAAGCATATCTGAATATTTTTATTTCAAAAATACGATATTATTAAGAAAATGGCTATTTTTCGTTATCTTCGTCATAATGAAAACTTTGCGCATACTTTTACTTTCTCTCGGAAGCCTGGTATATGGACAGAATATCCAGAGCATCCAGTTGTTTAATCCACAAACCAACGACGAAACTCCTGTTATTAAGTTTGGTGAGCAGTTGGTTCTGAGCTTTGATGATCTTACCAATGGAAGCCAGATTTATAGATATACCATCAGACACTATGACAGAAACTGGAATGAGGATACCCTGTTTTATACAGAATTTGCCAACGGCAGCATGAATGATCTGATTGATCAGTTTCAGTATTCATTCAATACTCTGCAGGCTTATACTCATTATAAACTGACTTTCCCCAATGATAAAATTCAGCCTAAAGTTTCAGGGAATTTCGAGTTGATCGTCTATAAAGATTCTGTTGAAAACCCTCTTTTAAAAAGAAGATTTTACGTCGTGGAAAATGGAGCTTCTCTTGCTTTGAATGTTTCAAGAATTGCCGATGCCAAGAATCCTAATGTAAATCAGAGAATAGAAGTAAAAGCCGTTTCTGCAGGCGGTGATCTTTCTTCAAATGTCAATTCGATGAGCTTATATGTCATGCAGAATAACAATCCTAATATGGTTATTCCGAATTTGAAGCCAAGCAGTGTTTTGGGAAATCAATTGCTTTTCCAGCAAATGAATCTTGTTTTTCCGGGAGACAATGAATTTTATTATTTCGATAATAAAAATATGAATATGGCGGCAGATATGGTACGGGCAACAGAAATAAAAGATGATGTTAATCAAACCTATTTGTATCCTGTATGGGCATTTCCGTTAAATTACCAATATCAGCCTGATGTGAACGGAGCCTGGTATTACAGAAGAAATGATCTGGGGAGAGAAAGAGATGCCGGAAGGGAAGCAGATTATTCATGGGTACATTTTTATCTTGAGTCCGATCCCGTAGATAGGGAAATTTATGTATTGGGAGGTTTTAATAATTTTTTGCCCGGTAAAGAAAATCAGATGCAATATGATGCAGCCAGCAAACAGTATGTTGCCCGGATATTCTTAAAACAAGGATTTTATAATTATGTTCTGGCTACAAAAGAAGCAAATGGGCCTTTAAACTTTGGAGAAGTGAACGGAAATTTCTGGCAGACAGAAAATCTCTACCAGGGATTTTTATATTATGCTCCTTTTGGAAGAAATTACGACGGGCTAATAGGATATGGAGAATTTAGAACGCCTGTAAGCAGTAAGAGGTAAGAAAATTTTTCATTTTTTAGCTTAATTATATTTATTTTATTTAGATAAATTGAAAAAGTAAAAAGCTGTCTCTCTTGAGATAGCTTTTGTTTTTGATATTATAACTCCCATGGATACTAGTTTCATATGTGTTTTTATGATTGTTAGGACATTGAAATATAATGCACGGCATGGTGAAAAATATTAATTCATAAAATATTGATTTTATGTTAATTTTTTTAATGTAAAATCAATATTGTGATAAAATTATCTTTATAATATTTTCTTTGTTTTAAAATCATTATTGTGTTTTATTTATTGATTTATAATATCAATTGAAAATTCCTCAATGATATGTTGGTTTTTTATGAAAAGTTTATAAATTCGTTTTCACATTTAACAAATATTATTATGAGAACAAAGTTTATTCTAGTGGCAAGTGTTGCCGCCTGCTCCTTCGTCTTTGGACAAGACAAACCATCTAAAGTAATTCCTGGTAAAAATGGCTTACACTCCGAATTCATGAGATTTGATAAAAACGGTCCCGATTTCCAGGGAAGTCCCCTTTTATTTGATGAAACCTCTCAGCGACTAGCACCGGGACAAGGGCGTAAATTAGGATTGGAAAAAGATGCATTAGGATTTGAAACGCACAGATTCCAGCAAACTGTTGATGGTATTCCTGTAGAATACGGAATGATGGCCGTACAGACCAAAAATGGAAAAATTGTAGGTGAATCGGGTAAATGGATACTTCAGATGCCTTCCAAAGGGATGGAGAAGAAAGCCAATATCTCCGAGAGCATCGCATTGCAAAATGCATTATCATTTGTAGGTGCAGATTCATACAAATGGCAAAATAAAGAAGAGGAAGATTTCATTAAAAAAGAAACCAATGATGCCAATGCAAGTTTTGCCCCTAAAGGTGAATTGGTGTATTATTCTGATCCTGCCGATGAAAAAATTCAAAATCTAACGTTAGCCTATAAATTTGATATTTACGCTGAGAAACCATTAAGCAGACAGTACGTCTTTGTAGATGCTAAGAGCGGAAAAGTGCTGGGAGTAGATGCAATCATTCATGAAGTCAATGCTCCGGGAACAGCAACAACGGCTTACAGCGGAAACAGAAATATTGTGGCCGACTCATATAACGGAAGCTACAGATTAAGAGAAACGGGAAGAAACGCAGGGACAGCCGTTGAAACCTATAATTTAAAGAAAGGAACCAGTTATTCTGCAGCTGTAGATTTTACAGATACGGATAACGTTTGGAATAACGTCAATGCCAATAAAGATCAGTATGCCACCGATGCCCACTGGGGAGCAGAAATGACGGTAGATTACTTATATTCCAAGTTTGGAAGAAAGAGTATTGATAACAATAATTTTGCTATTAAGTCATATGTTCACTATTCTACCAATTACTTTAATGCATTTTGGGATGGTTCCAGAATGACTTACGGAGATGGAAGTTCTACAACAAACGGAGGCAAGCCATTGACTGCTATTGACGTTTGCGGGCATGAAATTACCCACGGAATGACTTCTAAAACAGCCAACCTTGTGTACCAAAGAGAATCGGGAGCTTTGAATGAAGGTTTTTCAGATATCTTTGGAAATTCTATAGAGCGTTGGGCCAGACCTACTCAGGCAAGCTGGCAGTTAGGAGAAGACTTTAGCTATCCTATCAGGGATATGTCAAACCCTAACGCATTTAGCCATCCGGATACTTATTTGGGAAAATACTGGAAAGTTGCGTCTTCATCTTGTACCCCTACTCAAGCAAATGATTATTGTGGAGTTCATACCAATTCAGGAGTGTTGAATTTCTGGTATTATTTATTAGTAACAGGAGGATCCGGAACGAATGATAACAGTTTTGCTTATAATGTTAGCGGAATCGGACTGGATAAAGCAGGAGCTATTGCTTACAGAACATTAACATCTTATCTGACTTCGTCTTCAAACTATTCCAATACCAGAACATCTTCTATCCAGGCGGCAACAGATCTATACGGAGCCGGCAGTAATGAAGTCAATCAGGTTATTAATGCCTGGAATGCTGTAGGTGTTGGTGGAGGTACTTCTCCGGCAGGATTGGTGGCAGCTACGCCCAATGCATCAGCTTACACTATTAGCCCAAATCCCGCTACAGATAAATTTGAGGTGGTGTTTGAAGGTAAAGAAGGAAAAGGAGCTGTGGAACTGATCAGTTTAACAGGAAAAAGAGAAGTCTCTGAAAAAGTTACCATTAAAGATGGAACAAACAGAGTAAATATTCAGTTGCCGTCCAATCTTCTTCCGGGAATATATGTAGTAACGGTGAACGGACAAAAAGCAGGAAACCTGATTAAAAAATAATTCGTAAATATGTCTTTCAAAAAAGGCCGCTGAAAATTTCAGCGGCCTTTTATTTATATGATTACAATGATCTTATACCAGATAGAAATCATTGAGCTTTTCTTCGCAAAGCGTCTTTACTACATCGATCCAGCGGTCTTCATCATTCAGACACGGGATGTAATGGAAGCTTTCGCCTCCGCCGTGCATAAATTGTTCTTTTCCTTCCACCGAAATTTCTTCTAAGGTTTCAAGACAATCCGATACAAAGGCGGGACACACAATGGCCAGATTTTTTACTCCTTTTCCGGGAATTGTTTCCAAGGTTTCATCAGTGTAAGGCTCAATCCACTTATCATTTCCTAATCTTGACTGGAAAGAAACAATGGTTTTCTCCTTAGGCAGCCCCATTTTAGCGATCACGGCTTCTGTTGTTTTATAACACTGGTGTCTGTAGCAGAAAGCATTGTGAGTGTCTGATTGACTGTTGATACAGTTGGTATCATCAATTTTACATGTTTTTGACGGGTCTGTCTTATAAATGTGTCTTTCAGGAACACCATGATAAGAAAACTGGAGTGCATCAAAGTTTTCAGGCAATTTTTTCTTTGATACTTTCTGCAAGACAGCTGATATAAATATCTCTGTTGTAGAAAGGTTGAATATAATTGATTTTTACCTTCGGAAATTTCTTTTTCGTACTTCTTCAGCTTTTTCAATAACCGTCTCCGTCGTACTCATAGCATATTGCGGATATAAAGGAAAAAGAACAATTTCAGAAATTCCCTGATCTACAAGTTTCTGAATTCCGGTTTCAATACTGGGTTCAGCATATCTCATCCCGATTTCCACCGGAACATCGACCAGCTTCTGAAGTTTTTTCTGAATCTTTTCAGTAATGACCACTAATGGAGAGCCCTCATCCGTCCAAACGGTTTTGTAGGCTTCAGCAGATTTGGCGGGTCTTGTTTTTAAAATAATCCCACGAACAAGAAGAGCTCTGAAAATCCAACGGTAGTCGATCACTCTTTCGTCCATCAGAAATTCGTCAAGATATTCCTTTACATCATTTACTGCCGTAGACCTTGGCGATCCAAGATTAACCAGTAGAATTCCTTTTTTATTCAATATTTCTAATTTTAATTATGAAACGGATTCTGAAAAATCCATTACCAATTCTGATACTTTAGCAAAGGTATTGTTTTCAACTGAGCCATCTGGCTCAAATTTTCCTTTAATCCCTTTTATGAGAAGCTGATGTTTATCATTTGTTCTGGCTCCCAGAGTTGTTAAAAGCAGTAATAATTCCTCATGACCCTTTTCTCCGTTGGCAGAACCTGTTATAAATGCAACGGGTTTATCAGAAAAAACATTGGTAGAAACACACCATTCCAGTAGGTTTTTCAGCCTGCTCGGAATACTGAAGATGTATTCGGGTGTAGAAAATATCACTCCCGCCGCACTTCTGATAGCTTCTCTGACTTTTATAACTTCTTCCGGTGTATCAACATCAGTCAGTGATGTGTCAAAATGTGGTAAGACAGAAAGATCATCGTACATCCGATAATGGGGATTACCCGTTTTCTCAAATGCTTGTTCGATAAGTTTCTGATTGCTGGAGTTTTTTGTAGCACTGCCAATAATAACCAAAATTTTCTTGCCGGAAGTCATCGCAACTCTTATCCGTTTACCGCTTCTACTTTTTCAACTAAATCCGGAACGAATTGTTTTAAAATATTTTCAATTCCGTTTTTCAGAGTAGCAGTAGAACTTGGACATCCTGAGCAAGCTCCCTGTAGCAACATTTTTGCAGTTTTATTAGCCTGGTCATATTCCATTAATGAAATTTTTCCACCATCATTTTCTACTGCCGGTGCCACATATTCGTTCAGAATATCTGAAATTTTCTGCTCGTCTTCCGTGTAATCCCTGTTGATGATTTTTTCAACCGGATTCTCATGTTTCTGGGGTTCGATTTTTGAAATCTCACCACCATTTTGAAGATATTCAGCAATAAGGGCACGCACGGTCATCATTACCTGATGCCATTCCACAGAATTATCTCTGGTAACCGCTACAAAATTGTCCGAAATAAAAACTTCTGTGGCAAAATCAAACTCTTTAAAAATAGCCTCAGCCAAAGGAACTTCTGCAGCAGCCTCTTTTGATTTTACTTCTACAAAACCATCCATCAGTAATTTGCTTGAAACAAATTTCATTACATTAGGATTCGGAGTCATTTCTGCATAAATCTGATACATTTCTTTTTTCTTCTGAAGGTAAATTCTCGGGTTAGCCAGTAATTCATCTTCAACTACATTTTTCAGGCTTTCCACTACATGTTCCCATTCTACAGTATCCTGTTTTGCTACAGCTACAAAATTAGCCGTGATGAAAATTCTTTCTACAAACGGATAATTGAAAAGTTCCTGAGCCAAAGGAATTTCTGAAATATCTGAGTTTCTGTCCAACTCTAAAGATCCCGGAATCAAATTGTAATCAGTTACAAATTTCATCACTTTTGGGTTTTCAGTTGGTTCTATAAGTACGGTACGCATTTTTTCGTTAAATTTGAGATACAAAAATACGCATTACAAGTTAGAAGCTGCGAACTGAGAGTTAGATTTTTGCTATCGCTGTAATTTAGAAGTTAGATACCAGACTATAGAAATTAGCAAAATATACCTTTCAGGTGAGATAAATATTAAATTTTCAAATTAAAACTATGGCACTTATAAAAGAACTTTTAGGGAAAATACCACAGGTAGGAGAGAACACCTTTTTAGCAGAAACAGCTACCATTATCGGTGATGTTACTATGGGTAGAGATTGCAGCGTTTGGTATAATGCAGTGATCAGAGGTGATGTACATTATATCAAAATGGGGGATAAAGTAAATGTACAGGATAATGCAATGTTACACTGTACATACCAGAAACATCCTCTGAATATCGGAAATAATGTTTCAATAGGACACAATGCAATTGTTCACGGCTGTACCATTAAAGATAATGTGCTGATCGGAATGGGAGCCATTGTCATGGATGACTGTCTGGTAGAAGAAAATTCAATTGTAGGTGCAGGTTCTGTAGTGACTCAGGGAACCCACATCAAGTCAGGAGAAGTCTGGGGTGGTGTACCGGCAAAAAAAAATCAAGGATATCAATGCCCAGCTACTGGAAGGGGAAGTCAACAGGATTGCTGATAATTACGTGAAATATTCGTCATGGTACAAAGAGAACGTTAAAAATTACGAATTGTAAAGTTTCATACTTTCAGAGTGGAGAAGTGATTTCAGAATATTACTTTTTACTTTGAGAAAGACCTTACCCATGAAATGTAAACAGTTTTAAAAATCATTGGTTTATACACAAAGAAAGCTTCATCTTATGACGAAGCTTTTTTCGATTTGATATTGACCTTTGCTTTATTTTTAATTATTATCCGGGGTAATAAGCCGTATTTTTCCGTTTACACATTTGAGAGACGTAGGAGCGGGGATTACCATACAGTCGGACATAATATTATATTTTTCGTTAAAAATCCTTACTTTATCTGTATACTCATTGATTCTTGGGAGGACGGAGCTTTCCATTTTTTTAGGATATGCCAAGTATTGTTGAGGGCCGCCACAGGATTTTACACCCATTGGGGTAAATGCCCAGTCACTTGCATTTGTACATGTTTCTCCCGATACTTCAGATTCAATAGAGGCTTTAATCTTATCCAGCTGAGCCTGATCATATTTCTGGCTGTCTTCATCGGCAGGCCGGTCTGCAATATCGATCGGTTTATTGGTGTTAATGTTCTTAGAGCTATTACAAGAAACTAAAGTAAATGCAGTGCATAATGCTAATAAAGGAATGTAAATATGAATTTTTTTCACAGTAACTTTTTTTCTGTTAAAGAATTTTCAAAACTTGTGCCAAGGTAAGAAATTCAAATTCATTTCCGTATTTTTGACGACGATGAACAATCATTTTTTTGACTTAATAGAATATACCAACAGAAGTGTTTTTTTGACCGGGAAAGCAGGAACAGGAAAAACCACTTTTTTGAACGACTTTGTAAGAAGAACGAAGAAAAAACATATTGTAATCGCTCCTACCGGAATTGCCGCGATCAATGCAGGAGGAGTTACCATTCACTCTATGTTTGGACTGCCGTTAAGAACTTTTCTGCCTACTACAGAAAGAATAGATACCAGTTTGGCGAATAATATTGCCGATCTGATGCCTCACTTCAAATATAGAAAAGATAAGCTCAAGCTGTTAAGAGAGGTGGAGATTATTATTATCGATGAGGTTTCCATGCTCAGGGCTGATGTGCTGGATATGATGGATTTTTCCCTTCGGTTTATCAGAAGAAATAATCAGCGGTTTGGCGGCGTACAGATGTTGTTCATTGGAGATTTGTTTCAGCTCCCGCCTGTGGTGAGAGATGAGCATATTTTAAAAATGTACTACAATTCTCCGTTCTTTTTTGATAGCCATGCAATTAAAGAAATCCCTCTGGTTACTATCGAGCTTACAAAAGTATACCGTCAGTCTGATCAGGAATTTCTTGAAATTCTGAATGCAATCAGGGATGGTGATGTAGGAAATATAGACTTTGACCATCTGAATGCAAGGTACGATCCTGACTTCGATATGGGTAAGGAATCTTATGTATACCTGTGTTCTCACAATAAAATGGCAGATGAAATCAATCAGGAAAAACTGGCTGAAATAAAAGTCGATCCAAAAACTTATGAAGCAAAACTTACAGGTGATTTTAAAGAAAACCAGTTTCCCAATGATCAGTTCCTGGAATTGAAAATCGGGGCACAGATTATGTTCATCAGAAACGATATTTCCGGAGAAAAAAAATATTTTAATGGTAAGCTTGGTGAAATTATTGGTCTGGATGAAGATGAAATCAAGGTTGCTTTAGAAGGAAGTGAACAGGAGATTACCGTTAAAAAAGAAACCTGGGAGCAGAAGAAATATTTTCTGGATACCGACAAAAATATTAAAGAAGAGGTTCTGGGAAGCTTTGAACAATTCCCTGTCAAATTGGCGTGGGCCGTTACGATTCATAAAAGTCAGGGACTTACATTTGATAAAGTCATCATCGATGCCGGAAAAAGTTTTACAGCGGGTCAGGTATATGTTGCATTATCACGTTGCCGCACACTGGAAGGCATTGTTCTCAAATCTAAAATTACCCCTGAAGTTATTTTTAAAGACAACAGAATTCTACATTTCCACAGCAATACTGTCGTTAATGATCAGGTGGAGTCTATCCTGAATCAGGAAAAATACGATTACAGCATCAGAAAAGTTCTTCGTACCTTAGATTGTATATGGATTTTGAAGGCGGTAGAAGATTGGAATAAGCTTTCGGTGGTAACTAAAAATATTGATCATGTAAAAACCAATCAGCTTTATCTTCAGCTGAAACATGAGTCGGTGAATCTGGGTAAAATCTTTGAAAAACTGGAACGTATCATTTTTCAGAAGGTGAATCATTTTATTGAACAAAAAGAAGAATGGTCCGAAATTGAAAATAAAACCAAAGGTGCTGTTAATTTCTTCTTTATCGAGATCAGAGATAAAATTTTCAATCCGTTAAAAGAATTTTATGCTGAAATAAAAGGGGCAAAGGGGTTGAAACAATACAATGAAGAATTCCGGGACTGGTTAGAAGATATTGAAGAATACCTGAACAGCCTGAAAGAAATACATCTTCTTGACACCAGGCTTTTAGATGAGAAGAATGATAAAGAAATCAACCTTAAAATCGCAAAAGTTCCTTCCCAGGTATTGACTTTCCAGCTTTTTGAACAGGGAAAAACAATAGGTGAAATTGCACTGGAAAGAGGATTGGTAAAAGAAACTGTAATTGGACATCTTGCCAAGTTTGCAGAACAGGGATTACTGGATATTTCAAGAGTGATCACCACAGATAAGATCAAAGCTTTCGAAGCAGAGTTTTACAAAAAAGCCCACGAAACCCTTACAGAATGGAAAAATGTATTACCGAGCAATTTTGAGTTCAATGAAATAAGGATTCTTCTGAATCACTATAATTATAAAAAGGAAAAGAATTCGTAAAGAATTCTTTTCCTTTTTTGATAATGAAGATTGTGAAAACGATTATAAAAATAAATTAAGGGTACATGGTATTGATTGTATTAATATCTCCGGTTGTAAATCCTGTCCTGTTATAAGTAAAGCTTGTGTTGTTGGCCCTCTTAATCGTCGGCTGACCATTTTTAGAATACGAATTCGGCCAGTACATCATCACTGAATTGATGTTGAAAGGTCCGATATCTGTCCCGGAACTGTAAATATCGAAGTTGTAAGCCTGTCCGTCCTGGATATTATTCCATAAGATCGTTACATACTGATCTCTGTCTTTGCGGGTATGTTCATGATAAAGTCCCACCGTATGTCCCATTTCATGAATCACAGATCCTACAGAAATATACTGATCCAGGGAAACAGTTTGCTTGCCTCCCCGATATCCGATATGAGCCCAGCCGTCCGATCCTGATGAACTTCCGAATATAAATTCAACATAATTTGTCTGATTGGTACGAGGGATCCATTGTGTGTGGGTTTTGCTGTTATACTCGTTAACCGCAGTAGTGATTTTATTGGCATTAATAGAGCCCATATTGCTGGCAACAGTATAATAGATCTTGCCTCCGGGCCACCTTGAGAAACTTGCACCTCCTTTCTGCACCGATTGATCATTCAGCTGCTCATCAGTAAGCACAATATCTCCCTGGAAAAAATTCTTTCCGTCCTTTTTGATATAAGTGATAGGTTGCCCGTTCAACTGACCTTTTTGAACATTTCCGCTGGGTAAGGCATTGGTTTGAGCTTCAGAAGTAATTTCTTCATTGTTTTTACTACAGGATGTCAGCATAGTCGCAATCATTAAACCTGCAAAAATTGTCTTTCCCACAGGAATTTTCTGAAGGAATAACTCATTGATTTTTTTGTTCATATGTATATTTTTAAAATGGTGTGAAAATTTGATTCAATTCTATTTTCAAATACTAATATAATAATTTATCTCTCTTATTAATGAATTATTTATGTTAAAATGTTTATATGGCAGAAAATTTAAAATTCGAATAATGATCATATAGGAAGAATGCTGGGAGTTGATCATTCAGAATAATTTTTTTTCATAAAAATCATATGATTTTCTTTAATAACGATTGTTGTTTTCCCATAGTTTTTTCCTGAACTCATCAATCAATCCTATCAATTACAAAAAGTAACTAATGCAATTTATATGTTTTAAATTTGCTTGGTTGTAAAAGACCGAATTTAAAATTGTGAAATAAAAAAGAGAGATACCATGATCTCCTTTAGAAAAATGAAAATCCCGATATGAAAAATTTTGAAATCTCTGTTTTAGATCTTGCCCCCGTAAAGCAGGATAAAAGCATTCACGATACTTTTCAGGACAGCCTGTCTTTAGCCAATCATGCCGAAAATCTGAACTATAAAAGATTCTGGCTGGCCGAACACCATAATATGGAAAGTATTGCCAGCTCGGCAACCTCCGTCTTAATTGGTTTTATTGCCAACGGAACCAAAACAATCAGGGTTGGTTCAGGAGGAATTATGCTTCCCAATCACAGCTCTTTAATTATTGCTGAACAATTCGGAACCCTGGAATCTCTTTTCCCCGGAAGAATTGATCTGGGATTAGGAAGAGCACCGGGAACCGACGGATTGACTGCTCAGGCGCTGGGAAGAAATCCCGCCATTATCAACGAACAGTTTCCAAGACAGATTTTGGAACTGCAGAGATATTTTTCCAAAGAAAATTCCGATGCGATGGTACGTGCCATCCCCGGGGAAGGTCTGGATATTCCTTTGTATATTCTAGGGTCAAGTACAGATAGTGCTTGGCTGGCGGCTGAGCTCGGTTTACCGTATGCTTTTGCCGGACATTTTGCTCCGGAGCAGATGGAAATGGCGTTTAAGATTTACAGAGAACACTTTGAGCCTTCAGGATATCTTGATCAACCCTATATCATCGCCTGTGTGAACGGAGTGGCAGCAGAAACTTCCGGGGAAGCTCATAAAATTTCAACTACCTTATTCCAGGCTTTTATCAATATAGTAAGAAATGACAGAAAACCTTTTGCTCCGCCGGTTGATGATATGGATGAAATATGGTCACCCATGGAAAAATCTATGGTCTTACAAAAGCTTAGATATACATTTATCGGAGACCAGGCAGAAATTGAGCAAAAACTTAAAGATTTCCAGGAAAGATTCAATGTAGACGAGCTGATGATCAATTCACATATTTACGATCATCAGAAAAGATTAAGATCATACGAAATTATAAGAGAAGCTGTCAACTCTTTATCCAAAGCCTAACAAACCATCCATAATTAATTGGCAAATGCTTATTTTTATAAGTATCTTTGCACAAATAAAAAGTAAAAATGTCTGATATTAAATTAAATACTATTCCGGAGGCCATTGAAGACCTTAGAAATGGTAAAATAATCATAGTAGTAGATGATGAAGACAGAGAGAATGAAGGAGATTTTCTTTGTGCTGCTGAACTGACCACTCCTGAAATTATCAACTTTATGGCACTTCACGGAAGAGGGCTGATCTGTATGCCGCTTCCTGAAAAAGATGTGACGAGCTGGGGCTGGAAGTGATGGTAAGCAGAAGCAGCGATCCTAAAGAGACAGCTTTTACGGTGTCTGTTGACCTTTTGGGGAACGGAACTTCTACAGGTATTTCTGCAGGTGACAGAGCGAAAACTATTTTAGCTTTGATGGATGAAAAATCTAAACCTACTGATTTTATGAGACCTGGTCACATTTTCCCGCTTCGTGCAAGAAAAGGAGGTGTTTTAAAAAGAGCAGGCCATACAGAAGCTGCTATTGACCTTACGCACTTAGCAGGTTTAAAGGAAGGAGGGGTGATCTGTGAGATCATGAATGAGGATGGTACAATGTCTCGTTTACCTGACCTGCAGGCTTTTGCTCAAAAGCACGATATGAAGATCGTTTCTATTGAAGATCTCATTCATTATCAGCTTAAGAAGGGAAATCTTGTTGAAAGACTTGAAGAGAAAAAAGTAAAAACGCACTATGGTGAGTTTGATTTTTATGCTTTCAGAGAGACTTCCAATGACCAGATTCACTTTGCCCTTACAAAGGGAGCCTGGACTGTTGATGAACCTGTTTTGGTAAGAGTACAGTCTTCAGATTCCTATTTTGATGTATTAACAAGATTGAATAACGGTGAAAAACCCCTGCTGGAAAAAGTTACCAATATGGTGAACGAAGCAGGAAAAGGAGCGATCATATTTATTAACAATGTGTCCAATTCTGAGAATACACTGAGAAAGCTTCAGCAGTTTATGAATTATCAGGATGGGCAGGAGCAACATCCTACGTTAGCATATAACTACAGAGATTATGGTATCGGAACGCAGATTTTAAAGAATCTGGGAATTAATAAGTTTAAAGTAATCACTCAAAATCCTAATATCAAACCTCAGGTGGGAGGATATGATGTAGAAGTGACTGAGCTGGTACAACTATAACAAATATTAATCGACAGTTTTCGAATTGATTGATATAATAAAAAAAGGTTTAGGATTTTTCTAAACCTTTTTTTTATTTTTAAACCTATGACCGAGTCTTTAAAGAAACATATCAGAGAGTATATTGATATCTCAGACGAAAAGCTGGAGAAATATTGTAATGCCTTTACGCTACAGGAAGTAAAAAAGAAAGAATTTCTCTTAAAAGAAGGCAGTATTTGTACTTATGAGGGATTTGTAACGAAAGGTTGTTTTAAAGTTTTTCATACGGACCGCAATGCTGATGAACAGATATTATACTTCGGAATTGAAAACTGGTGGATTTCTGATATTGACAGTTTCATTAATAACATTCCTTCAAAGCTCAATATCCAGGCTCTTGAGGACAGCGAAATTCTTATTATTAAAAAAGCCGATAAAGAAAAACTCTATGCCGAAATGCCGGAAATAGAACGGTTGATGAGGCTCAAATTTCAAATGTCTATTATTGCATTACAACGCAGGATCATTGATAACTTAAGTAAATCTTCCGAGGAACGTTATATCGAATTTTTACAGAAATACCCTAATACAGTGCATCGTCTTACCAATATTCAGATTGCGGCCTATCTGGGAGTAACTCCTGAATCTTTGAGCAGAGTTCGCAGGAAAATTGTGGGCAAGGACTCATAGGGCGATACAAAAAATATACTATTTACTATTAATGTTGCTTTACAGAAAGTAGTATCATAATTTGTAAACTTTTAATAAACTGGAATATATTATTATTTACATAAGAGGCATAGTTCGTAAATTCTGTTTTGAAAGGTCAATGTTCCAGAATGGTTCGCTTCTATTAGCAAGATGTATTTTTTCTACTGGTCTTTTTAATTCCAAAGGCAGATTCATTATTTCTAGATATTAATTAAATTAAGACGTGGGTTATTTAATTTAAAATTTTTAAATATCAAATTGTTGATTTTGATCGTTTTACTAATTTGTTTTAAGGAGGATTCTGCGACAATTTTTCTATTTGATGTGGAGGCTTCCAAAAGGTAAACCTTCATCAATTCTTGTACTAAGAATTGATATGATAAAATTCCCTGTACAGTGATTAAATTAATTTATATATTTACAGCTTAATTACAAAATTTATTTTACAATGAAGAATTTAAAAAAATTATCTCGTATTGACCTTAGAAAACTAACAGGAGGAACCAAATGTGAACAATCAAGAGGAGCTATGGGTTGTGAAGATCCAGGAGAGGGTCCTCTAAGCACTTATCAATGTTGTGCAAATCTCTATACTTGCGGTGGATGTAGTACTGGCAGCAATTGTCCATCAGGTTATTTTTTAAGAGCTTGTTAAGAGACTAAAGTAATTGAGGCTGTTAAATAATTATTTGACAGCTTTTTAATTTAAATAAAAAAATATGATGATTACAATTAGAATCATAATTCTTATTCTAACCTCAATTAATGTTTTGGGCCAAAACAAACAATTTTTCTACGAATACAAATTTATTCACGATTCAACAAACTTGAAAAATTCAGATAAAGAAATAATGGTTTTGAATATTGGTAGCAAGAAATCAGAATTCTATAGTTTTGAAAAATACAAATCGGACTCAACATTGAATGCAGATTCAAAGAAAGGGATTTTTTCGATGCCCCCTAATATAAAAATGAATAAAGATAGAGTAGTTAGAGATATTAGTACTCAAAAGATTGAATTTATTACACATCTTGGACCTTATAGATATGCAGTTAGTCAGAATATAGACTTAAAATGGAATATACTTGCGGAATTTAATACTATTTTGGGATATGATGTTCAAAAAGCAACCACAGAGTTTGCAGGCAGAAAGTGGATTGCGTGGTTTTCAAAAGAGATCCCTATACAAAGTGGTCCGTATAAATTTTTTGGACTTCCAGGATTGATTCTTAAAATTGAGGATGATCACAAAAGCCACATTTTTGAACTTAAAGGAATAAAAACAACAAAAGGTGATTTTATTTATCCTTACGTAAATAATTATAAAGATGTGAAAATAAATTATTTAAAATATATGAAAATTTATAAGAATTTTAGAAAAAATCCAATGGCAGGTTCAGTAGGCGCTTTTCCGGATCAAACGGATGCTAATGGCGTTTTTCACTCCGGAAATGAAATTTTCCGCCAATTTGAAAAAGCAGCGCTTGAAGAGTTGAAACAAGATAACAATATTATAGAATTAGATTTATTAAATTAGTGAATACAACTTCAATATATTCCGAAATGCCGGAAATAGAACGGTTGATGAGGCTCAAATTTCAAATGTCTATTATTGCATTACAGCGCAGGATCATTGATAACTTAAGTAAATCTTCCGAGGAACGTTATATCGAATTTTTACAGAAATACCCTAATACAGTGCATCGTCTTACCAATATTCAGATTGCGGCCTATCTGGGAGTAACTCCTGAATCTTTGAGCAGAGTTCGAAGGAAAATTGTGGGTAAAGACTCATAGGGTGATACAAAAAGTCACAGCAGTATAGAAAACTTCTGTGACTTTTTATGGAATATGAATGTATTTTTAATCCTTCAATGAGATTTCGTCAAAATTACGAAAGCCGTTCAGGAAATCTTTTACTGTCATTCTTTTTTACCTTCTAATTGAAGTTCCTGCGGGAAATAAGTTCCGTCTTCAGTGTAAATTTTAAATTCATTTTTAGAAATGCTTAATGTTCCGGCAGGTTGCCCATGCGGGGTCAGATCAAATGTACCTCCGAATATTTTTAGTCCTTTTTCCTCATCACCTATTTTTAAAGTGGTAAATGCTGCAGGGTAAGGAGACATTCCGAGAATAAACTGATGAACTGTTTTAGAGGGAGCATTCCAATTGATTCGGGTATCTTCTTTGAATATCTTATATGCATTTTTAGGATGTTCAACTTGTGGCTGAGGTTTTTCCTCAATAGCATCTTCTGCCAATCCATCCAGTGTTTTAACGACTAATTCAGCTCCTATTTCCATCAGTCTGTCATGGAGGCTTCCGGCATTTTCATTAGGTGAAATTTCAAGCTCTGCCTGTAGTAAAATATTTCCCTCATCAATTTTTTCATTGATAAAAAAGGTAGTTGCACCCGTTTTTTCTTCACCGTTGATCACTGCATAGTTGATGGGAGCAGCACCTCTGTAATCCGGTAATAAAGAAGCATGAAGATTGAAAGTTCCCATTTTAGGCATTTCAAAAAGGATTTTAGGCATCATTCTGAATGCGACCACTACAAAAACATCGGCATCCAGCTTTCGAAGTTCTTCCAGAAACTCGGGGTTTCTTAATTTCTCCGGCTGAAAAACAGGGATATTATTTTCGGCAGCGTATACTTTTACCGGTGATTGATTAATCTTTTGCCCACGTCCGCTTGCTTTGTCGGCAACGGTTACCACACCTACCACGTGATGGTGAGATTGATGAATAGCCTCCAGAGAGGTTTTTGCAAACTCAGGAGTACCTAAAAAAACGACTTTCAATGATTTCATAACACAAAGATAAGTTTTTACTTAAAAATGAGAAATGGGAAGGGCTCCGTTACTATAGAGTTCTGAGTTTTTAGAGTATGTTGATGGGATTTTTTATACGACTAATTATACACAAAATCCTAATGATTCAGTGCATAGGTTCTGAAGTTTAGCATTTTCACCTTTCCTGAATCAAGCAAAAAGATAAGATTTTCTAAGATGTTTTCTTTGGAATGATAGCTTAATTGTATGGAAAGTTCTTCAATAGTAGAAGCTTTTTTAGCTAATAGGTTAATGATCTGCTGTGAAATATTTTTACCGAAGATGGACTGTTTATTTTTTTCACAAACAGAGCATTGACCACAATTTTTTGAATTCTTCTCACCAAAATAAGCAAGGATAAGTTTCATTTTGCAGTAATCATTATTTTCTACATAAAACTTCATCTCTTCCCATTTCTGGATTTTATTTTTCTGGATATGTTCAAAGAGTTTCCAGTACGCATTCTGAATGGCCCTCTCATCCCTTGGTTTTAAAAACTTTATACTAGACAGGGCTCCGTCAATATATTCTAGATAATTCTTCTGTTGAAGTTCTTTCAAACGTTCTTTAATCAATTGTGGGCTTACTCCGATTTTATTGCTGACCTGCTGCTCACTGAACATTACTTTATGAGTCGTAATTCCGGACACTGAACGGAGTAGAAGCTCGATAAAATAGGCATCTTTTTGAGGTAACTGATCAATCTCATCAGATTTAATGAAAAGTTCAAGAGAAGATAAACTCTTGTTGTCATTGTGATAGATAATCTCCTGATTGTGCAGGAAATTAAGGATATTATTAATTTTCGCTTTAGACAATCTGGTGAAGTTTTGTATTCCGGAGATATTCAGCTGGAATGTTTTCTCCGGCAGTTCAAATTCGGCAACCTGAAAAATAGAGTAGAGGTAACTGATGATCTTTAAAAATTCAGCTTTATTGGGAATTTGATTTTTTAAAATTTCATCAAAATTCAAAAGTTCCTGTTTGTTCCAGAGCATAAAAGCAAAGCTGTCTTTACCGTCTCTTCCGGCTCTCCCGATTTCCTGGTAATAATTTTCAATAGATGCGGCAGGAGAGTAGTGGAGTACAAAGCGTACATTGTCTTTATCGATTCCCATTCCAAAGGCATTCGTGGAAATCAAGACGTGATTATCACTTTTATTCCAGGTTGTTTGTCTTATATTTTTTTCTTTGGCTGTTAAGCCGGCATGAAAGTAATCTACGTTTTTTAGCTGATTTTTCTTTAAAAATTCATCCAGTAATTCTGCTTCCTTTCTGGTTCTTACATAGACAATCCCTGAGTCATTATTGTATTTTAGAATATCCAGTAC
Source organism: Chryseobacterium indologenes (assembly GCA_016025055.1). NCBI lineage: Bacteria > Pseudomonadati > Bacteroidota > Flavobacteriia > Flavobacteriales > Weeksellaceae > Chryseobacterium > Chryseobacterium indologenes. The sequence continues at coordinate 805,905 of CP065590.1, read as the reverse complement.
CCGTTGAAATTTGTCAGAAACCTCTTCGGTGAAGATTCTGATATTATCTCTTTTAAAACTTTTTTGAAAGACGGAAGGATTTCTGAGTTCCAGTTTATTTTTGATTTCATCCAACACTTTTGTGGTAGCTGTAGCGGTAAGGGCCAGGCATGGAATTTCAGGGTTATTGCTTCTAAAGCCTTTAATATTCTGATAACTCGGACGGAAATCCTGTCCCCATTCTGAGATACAGTGAGCTTCATCAACTGCAATAAAGGAAAGTTCAATTTCTTCAATGTTTTGCAAAAAATTGAGTATTCGTCAGTCTTTCGGGGGATACATATAGTAATTTTGTAAGTCCTTCTTTACATCGGTCGTAAATAGTTTCCGCATCATATTCATCCAGTTCGGAAGATAAGTATTCTGCTTCTATGCCACGGAATTTAAGTTGGTTTACCTGATCTTTCATCAAAGCAAGCAAAGGTGAAATGACAAGGCAGGTTCCTTCTTTTAATAACGCAGGAAGCTGGTAGCATAATGATTTTCCGGCGCCCGTAGGGAGCAGGACCAGGGTATCTTTTTCATTAATAACGGAATTGATAATTTCTTCCTGAGAATCTCTGAAGCCGGTGTAGCCCCAAAAATACTTAAGAGTATCATATTTTAGCTTTTGAAAATCCTGCGGCGAAATCATGATGTAAAAGTAAGGAAAGTATTAAAACAAAAAAAGTCACGCGGTGCGTGACTTTGATATAATAAATAATAAGTTTACTATTTAGCTTCGAAGTATACTCTTCTGTTTGCTCTGTTTTTCCATTCAGGGCATTTTGTTGCTGGTTCACACTCAGGGTATTTAAGGTCTTTTTCACCTTTACCTACTGATTGTAATTTACCAGACTGAACACCATTTTTAATCAGGTAGTTCTTAACGTTGTTTGCTCTTCTTTCTGATAATTTCTGGTTGTAAGCATCAGTACCTCTTGTATCAGTAGCTCCGATTACTTTATAACCTCCATTTGAAGAATTGATATAGTTTACAGCGTTATTCAGAATAGGAGTATTTGAAGGTAAAATTCTGTCAGAATTTAAATCAAATTCGATTCCTTCCAGTTTAGTTTCTGTTTCTATTACAGGTCCAGCGGTATTAGGACAACCGTTGTTTTCAACAGGTCCCGGAACCGTTACGCACTTATCGTAAAGGTCAATAACACCGTCTAAGTCTGTGTCTAGAGCAACTCCGGCACCGTCCACTCGTGCTCCGGCAGGAGTGTCGAGTTGTCTGTCCCAATCGTCGCATACTCCATCGTTATCAGCATCTCCTTTTTTACATACTTCGATATCCTGGTTTTTGTTAGCCAATACATCAAGTTTGTAATAGATTTCCTGAAGTGGATCATGCCACATTAAGTGAGATTCGTGTTTTCCTAATTTCAAAGAAAGACCTAAAGTAGCGTTGAAGAAGTTGTCAGATACCTGTGAAGAACGTCTGTTAACTTCGCTGTATGGATCTCCTCCTCCGTCAAAGGTATCATCACCTGTTATTACATACATTAATCTACCTTCGATGTCGATTCTTCTGTTAACTTTGAACTTTAAACCGGCACCAGCCTGAGCAAAGAAAGATCCAAGCTTGAATGGTTTAACTTCCGTCATCAGCTGTTGTCCATTGATGTTTTTCTGGTATGCTCTGTAAGCGATAGTACCAACACCACCATACCCATGAAGTGCCCATCTGTACGGAGAGTGATTATCTACTCTTCTCAATAAATTAGAGAAGTTGATATCTCCTAAGATAGAGATCGCATCATACTGAGTTCTACCTGCCACAGCTTTTGCATCAGGAGCAGCATCTTTAGTATTGAACCATCCTTGTCTGGTTTCACCTCTGTCATATTGAAGCTTTAACCCAAAAGCATGGGTGATTGCTTTGTCAATACTTACATAAGCAGAATATCCAAAAAGGTTTTTACCGTTACCATTTTTAATTGATGTTAAATCTGCCGATTGCATCAATGGAACTCCAACCCCTGCGGAAATAGACCAGTCATTAAATCTTTTCGATTGGTTGGTAAATGGGGAAACATTTGCAGACCCAGAAGAAAATGTATTAGGGTACTCTCCTTTTGAAACTGCCGTTGAGTCTTGTGCATAAGTAGCGGTAGGAATTGCCATCGCTAATGCAACAATTGCTAAACTTAATTTCATAGTGTTATTTTTTTAAGTTAAGTTATTTTAAATGATTTTTTACGTTAAAAAAGTGATATTATATTATTTTTTTAAGTACGCCTGTAGATTAGTTAATATATTCTATACGGTATACTCCTAATATGATATAAAGGTATGTAAAATATTCCGTAGTAGAAAAAAAATAAACCGAAAAGAACAATTCTTTTCGGTTTTTGTATATAATAAGAAGTTATTTCTTCTTTTTCTTAGCTGGTGCTTTTTTCACAGTTTTTTTCACCGGAGCATCTTCATAGTCTTTCTTTTTAATAGAATTCCACTCAGAACCTTCAACAAATCTTACCGTTACTTTTCTGTCAGCTAGTCTTTCAGCATCTGAAGCTGAGGCAGGAATCTTAGCTTCTGCAGAACCTACTCCTCTTGACTTTAGTACATTATCACTAACACCTCTGTTTTCTAAAGCTGAAACTACAGCTGCAGCTCTTTCTTTAGATAATCTCAGGTTATAAGCAGCACTTCCTTTAATGTCAGTATGACCTGTCAACAGGTAATTACCTCCGTTTTCTTTAATAATGGAAGCCGCAAGATCCAATTTACTGTTAGATTCAGGTCTTATGGTTGCTTTATTAAAGTTAAAGTAAATGTCTTTCAATGTTTTTTCTACTTCTACAGCAGTTTGATTGTTATCTTTTTCACAGGGCAACCGTTGTTTTCAACAGGTCCCGGAACCGTTACACACTTATCGTAAAGGTCAATAACACCGTCTAAGTCTGTGTCTAGAGCAACTCCGGCACCATCCACTCTTGCTCCGGCAGGAGTGTCAAGCTGTCTGTCCCAATCGTCACATACTCCATCATTATCAGCATCTCCTTTTTTACATACTTCAATGTCTTGTTTTTTATTAGCCAATACATCAAGTTTATAATAGATTTCCTGAAGAGGATCATGCCACATCAGGTGAGAGTCGTGTTTTCCAAGTTTGAATGAAAGACCTAAGGTAGCGTTGAAGAAGTTGTCGGAAACCTGTGAAGAACGTCTGTTAACCTCGCTGTATGGATCTCCACCTCCGTCAAAGGTATCATCACCTGTTATTACATACATTAATCTACCTTCGATGTCGATTCTTCTGTTAACTTTGAACTTTAAACCGGCACCAGCCTGAGCAAAGAAAGATCCAAGCTTGAATGGTTTAACTTCCGTCATCAGCTGTTGTCCTTTGCTGTCTTTCTGGTATGCTCTGTAAGCGATAGTACCAACACCACCATACCCATGAAGTGCCCATCTGTAAGGAGAGTGGTTGTCAACTCTTCTCAATAAATTAGAGAAGTTGATATCTCCTAAGATAGAGATCGCATCATACTGAGTTCTACCGGCTACAGCTTTTGCATCAGGAGCAGCATCTTTAGTATTGAACCATCCTTGTCTGGTTTCACCTCTGTCGTATTGTAAATTGATGCCAAAAGCATGGGTGATTGCTTTGTCAATACTTACATAAGCAGAATATCCAAAAAGGTTTTTACCGTTACCATTTTTGATTGACGTCAAATCAGCCGATTGCATTAGCGGAACACCAGCTCCTACTGAGATAGACCAGTCGTTAAATCTTTTTGCTTGGTTGTTAAATGGGGATACATTTGCAGAACCTGAAGAAAATGTATTAGGGTATTTTCCGTCTGTGGCTGCAGTTGAGTCTTGTGCAAAACTGGCGACAGGGATTGCCAAAGCCAGTGAAGCAATTGCTAAACTTAATTTCATCGTGTATTATTATAATGATTTTTTTGAAAAGTACAAAGTGGCTAAAAGCCACTTTGTTATATTATTTAGTCGGACAACCGTTATTCTCAACAGGTCCCGGTACAGTAACGCACTTATCGTAAAGATCGATAACGCCATCAAGATCCATGTCTAATGCAACTCCGGCACCATCCACTCTTGCTCCGGCAGGAGTGTCAAGCTGTCTGTCCCAGTCGTCACATACACCGTCATTATCCTTATCTCCTTTTTCACAAACTACAAAGTCTGTAGAAGCATTTTCTAAGACATTTGTTCTGTAGTAAGCTTCCTGAAGAGGATCATGCCATGCCAGATGAGTTTCCTGCTTTCCTATTTTGAAAGAAGCACCTAAAGTAACTGTCCAGGCATTATAAGATCTCTTATTGTTAAGAATCGTGTATCTGTATCCTGATTCTACAGGAGCTGCAGGATCATAACTTGAATTGTTGTAACCGCTTCCGTCAAATGATTGTTCACCACTGATAAGATACATGGTTCTGGCTTCAATGTCAATAAGTTTAGACACGTTATATTTTAAACCTAAACCAAACTGATAGAATATAGATCCGAAATCAAGATCTTTTTTAACGAATGAAGGTACCCTTTTAGGATTGTCACTCCATCTGTTTCTGTCATTATCATGCAGAGACGTTCTATAACCCATAAGTCCCAGTCCTCCGTAACCATGGAATGCCCATCGGTAAGGAGAATGATTATCTACTCTTCTTAGCAGATTGGAGAAGTTGATGTCCCCTAATAGGGAAACCTGATCAAACTGTGTTGTAGCAGTTGCTACACCTGCCATTTGTCCTGGAACACCTGGTAGCTGACCTGTTTGTTTGGTTTCTCCTCTTGTGTACATTATACTTGCACCAAATGTATGTGAGATTTGTTTGTCAATACTTACATACGCACTGTATCCCCAGTTGACTTTATCCTTGTTGATGGATGTTAAAGCAGAATGAACCATAAATGCTGCACCGCCTCCTACGGAAACGGACCAATCTCTAAAGCGTCTGGCTTTGTTGTCAAAAGGTTGTACATTAGCTGAACCCGAAGAAAAGGTATTAGGGTACTCAGTTGAAGAGTTTACTGTGGTACTGCTGTTTTGAGCTTGTGCATAAGCTGCGATAGGCAGTGTGGCCAATAATAATAAACCTAATTTCATACAATATGTTTTATGTTTTAAATAAAATCTTTTAATAATATTCTAGAAAACTCCCTTTCAAAAAGATGTTTTTTATGAGGGATTTCTAATCTTTCTGATTTAAAATTCAATTCATTATACGTAATGATGTCAATGTCTATTATTCTGTCAGCATAGCCTCCGGAAGCCTTTGAATCATTAATTCTTCCCATTTCAACTTCAATTCCCTTTAAACAGTCAAGCAATTGAATTGGTGTATAATGCGTGAATATTATTGTTGCAATATTACAAAAAATATTGGAACTAGCAAATTCTACAGGATCTGATATTAAAAATTCGCTTATTTGTGAAATGTTATTTCCTGCCTCTTCTATTTTGCGTAATGCAAGCTCTATATTTTTTTTTGATCTCCGAGATTACTTCCTAGTAACAAAACTACCTTTTGCTGCGACATATTAGTAAATTGATTGATTTTATGAGAAGTTTCTTTAAAAATGTTTTGGCAAATATAGTCGCAATTGTGATACTTTGCGCTTTATTTTTCATCTTTTTCATTATGCTGCTTGTGTTTAGTTCTATGGGAAGTGATAAGTCGGTAGTGGTGAAAAAGAATTCGGTTCTTACGATTAATTTAAAAACAAATATTATAGATAGTCCTACAGAAGAAGAAATGGGACTGTTTGGAATCGGAACTCAAAACAAGAGTGTTCTTTTATATGATGTTTTGGAAGCTATCAATAAAGCCAAAACTGATGATAATATTAAAGGGATAAGTATTGAGGCTGATGACTTAAATGCTGGATTGACGCAGATTGATGATATCAGAAACGCCATTGAAGATTTTAAAAAGAGCGGAAAATTTGTGTATGCCTACGGAAATGGAGTTTCGCAATCCGCTTATTATTTAGGATCGGTAGCTGATCAGTATTATCTTAATCCTGCAGGCGGGATAGAACTTAAGGGGCTTTCTACTGAAGTTGCCTTCTTTAAAGATTTTGCGGATAAATATGGAATAGGTATTGAAGTTATCCGTCACGGGAAATTTAAAGCTGCCGTTGAACCCTTTTTAAGAAATGATATTTCTCCTGAAAACAAAGAACAGCTGAGTGCCCTTTTAAATGACCTTTGGAAAAATACATCCACTAAAATGGCTGCTTCGAGAAAGATGGACACCCTTCAGTTTAAAACAGTCGTTGATAGTTTATATGGGATGATTCCGGAACTTGGGCTGAAATATAAACTGGCAGATAAACTTATTCAGAAAACAGAATATGAAGATCTGATTAAGGCAAAATTAAATATCAAAGATAAAGAGAAACTGAGCAAGATATCATTGGCCAGCTATATCAATTCTTATGCGGATGAAGATAGTTCAGGCGAGAAAGTGGCAATATTATATGCTTCGGGATCTATTAATAACGGAGATAATTATAATGACATCCATTCTGAAAAATACGTAAAATATATTAAAAAGCTTCAGGAAGATGATAAGGTGAAAGCGGTCGTTTTCAGAATCAACTCGCCGGGAGGAAGTGCCAATGCTTCAGATGAAATCCTTTTTGAACTGCAACAGCTGAAAAAGAAAAAACCTTTGGTTGTATCTTTTGGTGATTACGCAGCATCAGGAGGTTATTATGTGGCGATGGCTGCAGATAAGATCTATTCAGAACCTAACACTCTTACTGGATCTATCGGAGTTTTCGGAGTAATGCCTTATTATAAAGATATTGCCAGTAAAAATGGAATCCGCGCGGATATTGTTGCTACAAATGCCAACTCTATGTACTATTCAGGTTTAAATGGGGTTACACCTTACGGAGTAAATATGATGACAAGAAGTGTTGAAGGTACGTATAAAAGGTTTGTACATTTTGTAACGCAAAACAGAAAGCAGACTTTTGAGCAAATCGATAATGTTGGCGGAGGGAGAGTATGGAGCGGAGTTCGTGCCAAGCAGATCGGTTTGGTAGATGAATTAGGAACTTTAAATGATGCCGTAAAATTTGCTGCACAAAAAGCAGGGTTAAAATCGTATCATGTAGATTCTTTCCCTAAGAAAATGTCTCCTGTAGAACAGCTCTTCAAAGATCTTAATGAGGAAGATGTATCGGCAAGAATTATCAAGAGTAAAATAGGTAAATCCAATTATGAGATCTTACAGCAGATCACAGACAAAAAATTACAGTCTGACATTAAAATGGAAATGCCTTACCAGATTAGGGTTAACTAACTAAATTATATTGTACACAAAAATCCCGGATCTGAATTTCAGACCCGGGATTTTATTTTTTATACGTATCAGCTTTTCTTTGTTGCCATTCCGTAGATCCAGAGGACAATGAGTGATCCTCCCACGGCTAGCAGCATGCTTCTGAAGTCGAAACTTTCAACTGTTCCCCAACCAAGAAAACTTCCTATAAATCCTCCAACAAACGCTCCTATAATTCCCAGGATAATTGTCATAAGCCATCCGCCTCCCTGAGTACCCGGCATGATTAATTTTGCAATGGCTCCAGCGATAAGACCAAATAAGATCCAAGTTAAAATTCCCATAGTTTCAAATTTTTTAATTGTTAATATTTAAATGATTTGTTTAGTAAAATAAGGGAAAGTATGATTTTCATCATCTTTTCTTGAAGAATGAGTCTACAAATTCCGTACCATTAAAAAGTTGAAGATCCTGCATTTTTTCGCCTACGCCAATGTATTTCACCGGAATCTGAAACTGATCAGAGATCCCGATAACAACTCCTCCTTTAGCAGTTCCGTCAAGTTTTGTTACCGCTAATGCATTCACTTCCGTGGCTGCAGTAAACTGTTTTGCCTGCTCGAAAGCATTCTGCCCGGTTGAACCGTCTAAAACCAATAAAATCTCATGAGGCGCATCAGGAATAACCTTTTGCATTACCCTTTTGATTTTAGAAAGTTCATTCATCAGGTTGATTTTGTTATGAAGTCTTCCTGCAGTATCAATGATCACCACATCAGCATTCTGGGCAACGGCACTTTGTACGGTGTCAAACGCTACAGAAGCTGGATCAGAACCCATTTCCTGTTTTACAATAGGAACGCCAACTCTTTCACTCCAGATCACCAGCTGATCAACTGCTGCTGCTCTGAAAGTATCGGCAGCACCCAAAACAACCTTTTTGCCTTCTGATTTAAACTGGTGAGCCAGTTTTCCGATAGTAGTTGTTTTACCGACACCATTTACGCCCACGACCATAATGACGTAAGGCTTTTTAGAAGTGTCAATATTTCCTGTTCCCGCATGCGGGTTTTCAAGCAGTAATCCTGAAATTTCTTCCCTAAGAATATGATCCAGTTCGTTTACGCCAACATATTTATCTCTGGCGACACGTTCTTCAATTCGTTGAATGATTTTGATGGTCGTAGAGGCGCCTACGTCGGATGCAATCAGGACCTCTTCAAGATCATCAAGTACCTCATCATCCACCTTGCTTTTACCGACTACGGCTTTCGTCATTTTTTCAAAGAAACCCTGACTGGATTTTTCCAACCCTTTGTCAAGTGTTTCTTTTTCTTCCTTTTTGAAAATATTTTTAAACCAACTCATTGTTTTAGTTTATTCTTATTTATTTTTAATCACTGCTGTGGCTTCCACCTCGATAAGAACGTCATCTCTGAAAAGCCTGCTTACTTCTATAAGGCTGCTTACAGGAGGGTTTTCAAGATTAATATACAAATCTCTCACTTTTCTGAAATCAGGAGTTTTGGATATATCTCTGATGAAAATTCCGAGTTTTATAATGTCCTTACCTGTACCACCGTATTCTTTCAGGATGTTTTCAATATTCATAAAAACCTGACGGCTCTGTTCTTCTACGGTATTTCCCACCAGGTTGCCTTCCGGATCCAAAGGAACCTGCCCGGATAATAAAATCATTTGGGAACTGCCACAATCAATGCTTACTGATTGCGATAATCCTTTAATGTTGAAAACTTTTGGCGAACTTTTATATTCTACAGGGTTCATCGTTTTCTGACTGAATGAAAATAGAAAAGTTGCTGTGCAGAACAGAGCAAGAATCTTTTTCATATTTTACTGATTAATAATCTGGTGAACAAAGATAACAAAAAAACTACCCAAAATATGAGTAGTTTTTTATATTGTAAACAAAGTACTGATTATTTTTTCAAATAACCGTCAACTTCGTCAGCATTCATTACTTTTTCTTCGAAAATGTAAGCTCCTGATTTAGAAGACTTAACCATTTTCACCACTTTAGTCATTTTCTTAGACCCAGTTTGTAGGGTTGCTACTACTTTCTTTGCCATTGTAAATTATATTTATAAATTACTTGATTTCTTTGTGAAGGGTAGATCTCTTAAGAACAGGATTGTATTTTTTCAATTCCAATCTCTCTGTAGTGTTCTTTTTATTTTTTGTAGAAATGTATCTAGACATTCCTGGCATACCACTTTCTTTGTGCTCTGTACATTCAAGGATTACTTGAACTCTGTTTCCTTTTTTTGCCATGATTTATTAATTCTTTTTAATCAATCCGTTTCTAGTAGCTCTTTCAATAGCTTCTTCGATTCCAATCTTGTTAATCACTCTCAATCCATGAGCTGATACTTTCAGTGTTACGTGCTTATCTTGCTCCGGAAGGTAAAACTTCTTCTCTAATAAGTTAATTTCAAAACGACGCTTCGTTTTGTTATTAGCGTGAGAAACGTTGTTACCAACCATTGCACGCTTTCCTGTTATTTGGCAAATTCTTGACATATCTCGATGTTCTTATTTGTATAATATTTGAGAGTGCAAAATAACGAAGAATTTTTTAGATAGACAAATCTTTTGGAAAATATTTGCAAATAAGTAACTGATTAATAATATTGAATTTTTAAAATATCCGAATTATCGGGATCTCGCAGAAAATCAGGGCTGATATATTTCATACTGCCACTTTTTAGTCCGGCGAACTTAATATCCTATCTTTGTTTTTAATTAATCTAAATAAAAATAATTATGAGGAGAATTTATATTCTATTGTCGATGCTTCCTATTGCTGTAACGGCACAAAACTTTACTGAAGTACAAACAGGAATGACGAATTTCTATTATTCAGCAGCAGATATTGCTGATATGAATAATGATGGTACACAGGACATTGTGTTCAACGGAGCAATAGATTCAGATGGAGACGGGAATGTAGATCAGACGTTTAATGAAGTATATGTAAATAATGGCGGAGTATTGTCTCCCTATGCTGGTTTGAGCGCAGTTACCCATCTTGGAGATATCAAATTTATCGATTATAATAATGACGGATTAATGGATATTATTTCTACCGGTCTGAGCTATATGGATGTTGTTAATTACAAACAATACCGCTTCAGAAATACAGGCTCAGCTTTTGTAAAAGAGGAAGAGCTTCCCGGAAAAATTTACGGATCTATGGAGGTTTTTGATTTCAATCATGATGGAAAACCGGATTATGCAGTCAATGGGACACAATATGCTCATGGCGGTGGCTTCAGAAATACTCTGGATTTTTATCAAAATACTGGAGCAGGTTTCAACATGACTGAAAACTGGGTGGACGGAACCCAGAGCGGAAGCTTTAAAGTGGTTGATTTGAATAATGACCATCTTCTTGATTTGGTCGTTATCGGATCAGATATCGAAGGTTTTCCGGTGGCTAAAGTATATATGAATCAGGGAGGAACATTGGTTCCGACACAAGATCTGGATCCTGTTTCTGTTGGTAAAATTGATTTCGCTGATTTCAATGCAGATGGTTTTCAGGATATTGTCGTGATAGGTAAAGATGAAAATGACAATGGCTATTTTGCTGTGCTGATGAATGACGGAACAGGTATTCTTACGGCTCAGCACATCAATATGCCCGAAGTTTCTGATGCTTCAGTAAGTGTGGGCGATTTGAATGACGACGGATATTATGATTTTATCGTATCCGGAAATGTAGATTATAATGCTTTTGTTAAAACGTATTTATATAATCCGTCTTCTCAACAATTTGCTGAAGAAACTGCTACCGGTTTGTATCATTTGGGAGGCCCTGGAGTATTGCAGTTGTTTGATTTTAATAATGATAACCATTTGGATGTTTTGTTGGGAGGATTTGATTGGACCCATTCGGATCTGCCGTCTTTGACAAAACTTTTTAAAAATACTTCTGCAAAGGTCAATATGAAACCAACCCCGCCTACCAGCCTTAATCTTACAAAAACAGGCAACAGATTCAATTTTACATGGGACGGAGCATCTGATGATAAGACACCCGTGAATGCACTGCGATATGAAATTAGAGTGGGATCTGCCCAGGGAGGGCAGGATATTGCAAAATATGTGGTAACTACTCCTTCATGGTTCCTGGATCTTGATCCGGCTATTCAGAATGTTTTCTGGAGTGTACGATCAATTGATGCATCAAAAGCATATTCTGATCCTTCCGTGGCAGGTACATTGGGAACTGTTGAAGTTAAAACGATCAGAAATCAGGTGAGTATTTATCCTAATCCCACATCAGATAAAGTATTTATTAGGGGAGAAAAGGCATCGGAAGCTGAAATGTATGCAATGGACGGAAAGAAACTGAATATCATGTTAAAAGGAGATCAGTCTATCGACGTTTCTCACTTACCTAAAGGAGTATATCTATTAAAACTGAAGATAAAAAACGAAATAACCACGAGGAAACTTACGATTAAGTAATTGAATCAATTCTATCTTCTATCAATGAGAAAAGCCAGACGTCCAGCTGGCTTTTCTTTTTTTAATTTTCTTATTTGCTTAGGAATATGTCTAATAAATAAAAAACTCCGTCATCTGCTCAACCGGCGGGAGTCTATTTAAATTCCCTAAGATTTTTGCAAATGACGCGGATTATATTGGATGAGTATAAATATATTGTGATCTTACTATGTTTTCTTTGTCTTGGCCTGAAACCATTTAATTAAATAATAAAACAATAAAAACCCTAAAGCAAATATTGAAAATCGGGATAAAATATCTCCCGCTCTCGAGTAGAAAGTCATGGTATCGTAAAGATTAACTTTTGCAAATAAGGCGGTCTGGTCACCATAGAAGGTATCGGCTTCCACTTCACCTTTTGCATTGATGTGTGCGGAAATTCCACTGTTGGCGGCACGGGCGATCTCTCTTCGTGTTTCAATGGCTCTTAATCTTGCATAGGATAAAAGTTGTTTGTGTCCTTCCGTTACGCCCCACCATGAATCATTGGTTACAATACCGAGAAAGTTGGCGCCTTTTTTTACATAATCCGTGACAAATTCGCCATAAATGCTTTCATAACAGATAATCGGAGCAATCTTTCCTTTATTGTAAGGATTGGAAAAAGCCACTCTTTCTTTGTCTGTACTTAAAGAAGCAACCGTACCGCCCAGATTTAGCATGGCATCACCTAGCAAAGGCTTTAAAACACTCATGTAAGGGAAGATCTCAACTCCGGGAACCAGTTTTCCTTTATGATAGACCTGTACCTTCTGATTCGGTGCCACCTGAATGGCCGTATTATAACTGGCTACCCAAACTCCCTGATTGATCTGGTAAGCTTCTTTAGGCATTGCTGAAGGATCAAAATATAAATGATGTGATGAAATTCCCGTTGTGAATACAGATCCAGGATGTCTGGCTAGAAAATCTTTGAGATTGTTCAATAATAAGCTTTTTTCAAAAGCTGTTTCAGAGATAGAACCTCTTCCGGGAAGTGCTGTTTCGGGAGCAAGATAATAATCGATTTTACCGGTTGAATTCTTTTCAGCCAGTGCCAAAAGATCATTTTCAATAGTGAGACTGTCTTTGGAATATTTTTCAGCATAAGGATCAAGGTCCGGCTGCAACATCAGTACATTGACCTGCCCTGACGGTTTTTCGTCAAAATTATTGTATTTGATCACTGAAATAACCATAGGAATGGCAATTAAAGCAAGGACAATAGATGAATTTCTGATCAGGTCTTTTCTTTTTCTCCCGGCTTCAAAAGTTCTGACTGTATAAAATATTAAAACATTGATCAATAAAATCCAGAAACTTCCGCCGGTTGCGCCCAGAGTATCATACCATTGAATCAGTTTAGGATATTCTGAAAACGCATTTCCTAAATTAAGCCATGGCCATGTCAGCTCCCATCCGAGGTGAAATTTTTCAAAACTCATCCAGATCGCCACGAAAAAAGCCAATCCCCAATAGGTTCCCTGTGCATTTTTATACCAATGATAACATTGGAAAACCAGAGAATATAAAAGAGAATTAACCAGTACCGGAAATACCACGGCCATCATAGAATGGCTGCCATCCGGATTTTTTTGAGCCATACAACCAGCCTGTAGTTACGATATTCCAGATCACAAAGCACAAGTAAGAAAGTCCGAAAACCATCCAGCTTTTCCTTTTATAATCTGAAAATTTTGAGATTCCGTGTTCCATCATCAGAAGGGGAACAAGGGCAAAAAATATAAAAAACGGAACTCCATAAGTTGGCCATGAAACCGACAGCAGCATTGCTGAAATAAGTGTAAGTAATACGTATTTCATTAAATTATTTTAATATACAAATTTAATGTTTTTGAAATGAATATCTTAGCACCTGATGGGAAAGAAATTTTATAAAATTATCATTATCCCTTATACTTTATTTTTGCTGTATCTTATGTTTTTAGGAATGGGCAGATTCCGGTATGAAGATCATTTGATTACTGTAGAGCCGGTTTTTTCAACCATAAAATTTATCCGGGGGACCAGTGATTGGAAAAACATGGTCACTATTGTTTTGGGAAATGTGGTGTGTTTATTCCTTTTGGGTTTCTGGGCTGGTTTTTCCCCCGATTGCAACAAGTAACACCACTGATTTTTACATTTATATCAGCAATTGTGATTGTGGAAGCGCTTCAGTATTTTACCCGAATGAGAATATTTGAAGTCGATGATATTATCCTGAATACTTTTGGTGCATACGCAGGATGGTTGCTTTGCAGAAAAATTGAAAAAAGATTTAGTTATTGAGTTCCTTAGCGCGTTTTTCGGCGTTCAGAATCCCTTGTTGTAAAATCCCTTTAAAATTACTGTCTTCAAATGTTTTTAAGGCCGCTTCAGTAGTACCTCCTTTGGATGCTACATCTTTAATCAGTTCTTCAAGATTTTTTTCAGAATTGTTGATCAGGTGGTAAGCACCCAGCATGGTTTGCTTTACAAAAAGTTGAGACAGGTTTTCCTCAATGCCCATTTCAATTCCTGCTTTAATCATGGCATCAACGATATAGTAGAAGTAGGCCGGCCCGCTTCCTGACAGCGCAGTAACGCCATCCAGAAGTTCTTCATTTTCCAGATAAACAGACCTTCCTGTGCTATTCAGTAATCTCTCAATATTGATGAGCTGACTAAAGGAAATGCCTTCTGCAGCTGTGTATCCTGTGATTCCCATTCCAAGAAGAGTAGGAGAGTTGGGCATTGCTCTTACCACAAGAGGATGATTCAGTAATGTTTGAATTTTACCTATATTAATCCCTGCCATGATAGATAATACCATCTGATTATCTTTTAAAGTAAACTGAATATTTTGGGCAACCGTTTGAAAATCCTGTGGCTTTACCGCAATAATGATCAGGTCGGCATCGATGTCTTTTACTTCTTCAAAAGTGGAAATTTTAGATTTGGGAAATTCTTCAGCTATTTTTGATTTTTTTTTCCTCATTTCTGATAATCAGATGTAAATGTTCAGGTTTGATCAGTTCATATTTCAAAAATGATTTTGAAAAAGAAAGTCCCATATTTCCGGCTCCCAGGATCGCTATTTTCATATTGTGCTTCTATTTTCAGCTAAAATAAGAATTTATACAAATACTATAGTAATTAGAGAAGAATGGATTTGTTGTGGTTTGGCATAAAAAACATTTTATAAATTTTGTTCGAAGCCTGAAAATTTTGATAAGAGGTTCTATAGATTACCACTATTAAACGGATTATTTCATTCGTGCATTAGTGGTAATTCTAAAAAATAAAAGAGGCTGAGTCATTATTGATTCAGCCCTGTCTATTTAAATAATATTCACTTCCCGCTCAAGCTCTATTCCGAATTTCTCCTTCACAGAATTGATGATGTCGGTGGAGAAATCAAAAATTTCCTGTCCGGTTGCTTTTCCTGTCGCATTGACAATGACCAGGGATTGAAGTTTGTGAGAAGCAACATTCCCAATTTGCTTACCTTTCCATCCACATTGCTCAATCAGCCATCCGGCCGGGACTTTTACCATATTTCCGTTTGGATAGCCCTGGATATTTTCAAATTTTTGTCGTAAGCTTTCAAATTGAGCCAGAGGAATCGTCGGGTTTTTAAAAAAACTTCCGGCATTTCCGATTTGTTTGGGATCCGGCAGTTTGCTCTGTCTGATATTGATGACAGCTCTGGAAACATCCTGAATAGTGGGGTTCTGAATATTTAAATGTTCCAGTTCGGATTTGATGGCCCCATATTCTGTTTTGATATGGTGATCTTTTTGAGTCAGTTTAAAAGAGACTTCCAGGATAACGTATTTCCCTCTTCCTTCCTGTTTGAAAATGGAATCTCTGTAGCCGAATTTACATTCTTCCAGGTTGAATGTTCTGATTTCAAGATTCTCTACATCCAAGACCTTACAGCTGACAAAAGTATCTTTAATCTCAGTCCCGTAAGCACCTATGTTCTGCATGGGTGAAGTACCAACATTTCCCGGTATCAAAGAAAGGTTTTCCAGTCCGCCAAAGTTTTTCTGCAAACAGTACATCACAAATTCATGCCAGTTTTCTCCCGCTTTTGCGGTCACGAGAACCTCATTTTCATTAATGATCTCTTCGGATATTCCTTTTAGGTTGATTTTAACAGCCAGGCCATTAAAATTTTTTGTCAAAAGGATATTACTTCCGCCGCCTAAAAACAAAATGGGTAAACATTGGTCTTTTGAAAACGTAAGTGCATCTTTTAGTTCTTCAATACTTTTTACTTCTGTAAAATATTGAGTGTTGGCATCAACACCAAAAGTATTATAAGATTGTAAGGAAAAATTTTCTTGCATGTTTATTGGTATTCTTTGGGAAGAATGTTGTCTAATTGTTCTTTAAACTGTTGAAGTTGTTTATAATGTTCAGTATCTGCAAAAGAATTAACGTAGATATGAGCTTTTTTAGGAGTACGGATCTGGAAGGTTTCATCAATTCCGTCTACCGACTGCTGACTTGGCGAACTTTTGATATCATCCAGATCTTTAACGTTAATGGACGATATAAGTCGCTTCCAGGTATCATTGCTGATAGCCGAAACCCATTGCTGGTGAGTATGATTGATGGTGGCTCCTTTTTCAGCAAAAACAGAATCTTTTGTGACTTTTATAATGGTGTATTCTCCTAAAGTTCCGCCAATATGAGATATACTGATCGAATGTATCTCATCCGAATTCTTGGAAGCGGCAGGTGGCCTCTGCGGTTTGGTGTCACAAGAAAACAATGCCGACAGCAAAAAGATCGAAAACAGGATTTTCAGATGGAGATTTTTTGTTGTCGGCATGCTGTATAATTTAAAGGCTAAATTCTTCTCTGTACTTTTTTAAAGCTTCTTTCAGAATTTCAGCACTTCTTTTTAAGTCTTCTTCTTTTAAAACGTAAGCAATTCTTACCTGTTTTTTTCCTAATTCAGGATCACTGTAGAATCCTCCTGCAGGAGCAACCATAATGGTTTCGTTATTCAACGAATATTTCTCAAGTAACCATTGTGCGAACTTTTCTGTGTCGTCAACCGGAAGCTCGGCAACGCAATAGAAAGCACCTCTCGGCTTAGGACAGATTACTCCCGGAATAGCATTCAGAAGATCTACCAATACATTTCTTCTGTGAGTATATTCTTCTCTTACAGCTCTGATGTACGGGCCATCATTCTGGTGAGCTGCTGTTGCTGCAATTTGTCCCAGAAGAACCGGACTTAGTCTTGCCTGAGCAAAAAGCATTGCTGCATTACGGATTTTGCTTGAACGGGTTACCATACATCCGATCCTTACACCACACATAGAATAACGCTTGGATTCAGAGTCGATAATGATACAGTTTTCTGCTAATTCAGGGAAGTCAAGCATAGATACCTGCTGTTTTCCGTCATATACATATTCTCTGTATA
Source organism: Chryseobacterium indologenes (assembly GCA_016025055.1). Classification (NCBI taxonomy): domain Bacteria; kingdom Pseudomonadati; phylum Bacteroidota; class Flavobacteriia; order Flavobacteriales; family Weeksellaceae; genus Chryseobacterium; species Chryseobacterium indologenes. The sequence continues at coordinate 788,673 of CP065590.1, read as the reverse complement.
CTTCGTCAGAAATGATGACGATATCATATTTTAAAGCAATTTCAGCAAGTTGCTGAAGTTCTTCACGGGTATACAGGTATCCTGTAGGGTTACCCGGATTACAGATGATGATTGCTCTTGTTTTTTCTGTAATTTTTTTCTCAAATTCTTCTACCGGCGGAAGGGCAAATCCTGTATCAATAGTAGAAGGTACTGCAACTACGTTCACATCGAATGTACTTGTGAAGCCATTATAGTTGGCATAATAAGGTTCAGGAATAATAACTTCATCCCCTTCGTCGCATAAGGTGGAAATAGCAAAATTAAGGGCTTCAGAACCTCCGTTCGTTACCATGAAGTTATCCGGTGTCAAATCTGAAAAACCTAGTGAATGGTAATATTCAGTAAGGGCCTTTCTATATTCGATATTGCCTTCAGAAAGTGCATATTCCAATACTTTTAAATCAATATTTTTTAAAGCGTTTAAAGCTGTTTCCGGAGTTTCAATATCAGGCTGCCCGATATTAAGGTGATATACTTTTATTCCTTTCTGTTTTGCTTGTAATGCAAAAGGAACCAGTTTTCTTACCGGCGATGGCGGCATGTGCAGTGCTCTGTTTGAAATATTCGGCATTGTTTAAAAATTTGTATGACAAAAATAGGATTTAATTTCTCAATAATAAAATTAAGAGCAGAAGAAGTGAATCTTATTTCCGGATTGCTTTTTACTCATGAAAAGTTGTTCTACTTTTTATAATTTATTATAGTGTTTTTTCGTTAAATGTTGAATTTTTATCAACAATATTATTTTTATATTAATATTTTTATTAATTTTCAAAGCAAATATGAAAAATATGACAATAAATTTATTTTCTAGGGCATTGCCTGTGATTGGTTTCTTCTCTGCATCTTTTATGATGGCTCAAAATTTTCAAACGATGCCTGTACAGTCAGGGTATACGGAAGATGTAATTGCCAACGGAATAGGTGCTGCCAATGCATCTACGACCTTGGATGTTGACGGAGTTTCTTACAATTTTGTAGCAAGAGATTTTCAACTTACTGCTACCAGTGTTCCTCTTACTTATGGTATTCCGACTGACGGTATTATTAATTCTGCTGTGGCTTCAACGCCCGGCTTAACCTTTCAGCTTGGAGATTTAAGTGGAAGCAATTCACTGCGAATCAGTAGTAGTAACACAGGTAGTAATACGGGTACCATTACTTTTACAAATCCTGTAGCAGCCTTTAAATTATATATGCTTTCAACGAGTGGAAGTGGGGCTTCTACAGTCAATATAACAGTAAACTTTACGGATAATACCTCTCAGGCTTTTACAGGGCAAAGTGTTCCGGATTGGTATGATGGCAATAATTACGCTATCCGTGGAATAGGAAGGATTCTCAGGAATACAAACAGCTTGGAGGCCAGTACAACGAATCCAAGATTATATCAAACAGTTTTAAATATTGATCCGGCTAATCAAAACAAACCTATTCAAAGTGTTACGATTACCAAAACAAACAGTAGCGGTGTTGCCAATATATTTGCATTTTCAGCGGATGCTTATAGTACTTGCGTTGCTCCGACATTAGCTTCGGTAGGAGCAATTACTGCCAATTCTGCTCTGATTTCGTGGACGGTTCCTGCAGGCACTCAGGCTGCGAGTCATGATATATATTATAGTACAAGTGCTACAACTCCACTAAGCAGTGCTGTGCCAAATTATCCCGGAGTTACCGGAACGTCATATACTATCGGAAATTTATCTCCAAGTACGAACTATTATTACTGGGTAAGAACAAACTGTAGTGGTGGAACAGGACAAAGCTCATGGTCATTTGTAGGGACATTTAAAACGTTGTGCGGAGCAATGATCCCGCCTTATACTAATGATTTTGCCAGCTTCCCGGGCTCATGCTGGGAGAATCTTACAGGAGGAACACCGGCTACGGGACCAACAGGAAATGGAAGCAGCTGGACTGCTGACGGGTTCCTCAACGTTGGTACTACCGGCTCAGCAAGAATAAATCTGTATTCAACCAATACGATAGGATGGCTAAAGACTGTTCCTTTTGATCTTTCTGGCGGCGGCTACAGAGCGAAATTTAATTTTGGAGTAACCACCTACTCCGGAACTGCGGCTTCAACAATGGGCTCTGATGATGTAATTCATTTCATGGTTTCCAATGATGGAGGTAGTACATGGGACATCCTGAAAACCTGGGGTACCAGCAATACGCCTTCCAATACTTCTAATGAATATACTTATGATTTAGTCAATAATATCGGGGCTAATACTGTATTTGCTTTTTACGGAACAGACGGAACGGTAGATGATACCCCGGATTATAACTTCTATGTTGATAATTTTATTGTCGAAAATGCACAGTTAAGTACTTCTGAAGTTAAAACAACGACACCTAAGATAAATATTCACCCAAATCCTTTTAAAGATATCTTATACCTTTCCGATACTAAGGATGTGAATAAAATAACTGTTGGAGACGCATTGGGTAGAGTAGTTAAAAGTATTGACGGTTTTACAAAGCAAATTGATTTAAACGAGCTTGGTACCGGATTATATTTTGTAACCCTTTACTTTAAAGATGGCTCCAAATCAACAGTAAAGGCCATTAAAAAATAGTATTGAAGATTAATAATTTCATAAGACAGCCAACTTAATGGCTGTCTTTTTTATAAAAATTAGAAAAGAATTGATTTAATACCTTATTTGATATTAAGTTGATGAAATTATTATACATTTGCGCCGAAAAAACAAAACCCATGAATAAATTAAAACTATTTTATTTAATTCCGTTATTGTGCTCATCATTTTCGCATGCACAGCGAATTGATAAGGAGACCATCAGTTTTCAATTGTTAAAAGAACCTGTTTTCGCTACAGATCTTGCCAACAGAAATTATACGATCACCGTAAAATCACCTTACAATATTACCAAGGATGATGTTATCAAACAATCCAAAGAAGATTACCAGAGACAGGTAGATAATTATCAGGCCAATGTAGAGTCTGCCAAGCTGGAGCATGCAGAAAGATTGAAGGATTATGATGCAGAAGTAAAAAAACTTCAGGAAAAATATAAACTGGAGTCTGCTGAATACAGTAAATTATCAGCGGTTGAAAAAATTGCAACAAACAATGGTGGTCCGGTATTGAGAATTCCCTCCAGACCTGTACTGAATATCCCACCGGTGCCGGTTTACAGACAGCCTGATTTAAAAGAGGCATTGATCGTGGACAATAAAATCCTGGCTTCTCAAATGAATGTGATTGGTTTTTCAAAAGGAGGAAATTATCTGGACATTTCCATTGAAATGGAGAGAACAAATTTTCAGGATAACCAGGGGAAAACTTTTGCCAACCAGCCAACCAGAATTATCGGGAAACAAAATGGAGCTGTAAAGCTTGATAAAACTTATTTTTCCGATTTTACGGAAGTAGCGAGCGTGCCTACCAATGAGATCAACCTGAATGCTCAGGAAAAAAGTTTCTTACAGAGAACTATGGATCGTACACGGAATATTATTAATGATAATTTCGGGTATCAGACCATTAATTCTATGGTGACATTGTCTACTGTAAAGAATAAAGGAGAATATGATGATCTGGAAAAAGCCTATATCTACGTTACAACCAACCTGAAAAAACTTCAGGCAAAACCTGATTATGCTCCCAATAAAGTGGCTATGGAAAATATGCAGAAAGGCATTGATATCTGGAAAAGTGCTTTGACAAAAGTAAATTACCAGGATAAAAAAGCGGCTTACAATCAAAAGATCGGTGAATACCTTTATTTTAATCTGATACGATTGAATATTGCCCTTGGAAATTATCAGGAAGCAGAAAAATATCTAAACGAATTACAGGAACATCTGGTTGATATCAAATTGTCCTACGATGCTAATCTTGAACTGAAGAGATTAGAAGAAAAAATTTACAATAACTAAGAATTTGAAAATAATATGATTAAACAAATTATTGCTTCCGCATTAATGACGGCTTCTGTATACTCATTTGCCCAGACCAAAGTAACTGAGGGTACAAAATTTACTGTAGATGCCAACCTTGAAATTGATGATAAACTAGTATTGGCCGATGATTACAGTTCTTATATGTTCAGTGCAATCAATATTGACGGGCTAATGAGAAATGTGTTTCCTCACAAGAAATTACTGATGAGAAAACTGGATCAGAACGGAAGTCTGGTTGACACTTACACTAAAGATTACGCTAACAAAACCAATGGAGTGCTTCATAATTATTTAGGATCACAACAGATTGATGATGATAAGTTCGTAGCATTCACGGAAGAGTACTTTGGAAAAGAAAACAGAAAGGAAGTTTTCCAGCATGTTTTCAGTAAAAAAGACGGAACTTTTACGACAAAAAGTATCGCAAAGTACAGCATTGAATCTGCCAACAGATCCGGAACTACCTATGTTCTTTTCTCAGAAAACGGAAAATACGCGGCCATCTTTAATGACAGATTTGCAAATAAAAAAACAGAAAATATCAATGATGTTCTTGTCCTGGATCTCAGAACGCTTTCTCCCGTTTGGAACAAAGAAATTACCTTGAGTAGTGACTATGTGGAAAAATCTTTTGCACTGACCAATTCAGCAAAAATTGTCGTATTGCGTAAAGCTGCCGGCTGGAAAGAGTCTTATAAACTGGAATTACTTTCCAATACAGAAGATAAAGACCTTCCTTTTGATGATAAATACATTCCTGAAAAGCTATATGCGGTCAGTAAAAATGATAATGATTATCTGATCTCTTTCGGAAGAAAAAAAGCTGCAGTGACTATTGGTGCCAGCACATTTGGAACGGTGATGTTCTATGATATGAAGTCCGGGAAAGCAGTGATCAGCAATACCAATTTGGGAGGTGATAAAGATATGAACGATGTGAAAGTCATCAAAACCATCATCAAAGGAGAGGATATTCTAATGGCTGTTCAGCAGGAAACGGTAACGAGACCGATGCCTACAGCTATGAATCGTTTTCCGGATCCTGTATATAAACTGGAAGCGGGAATGCTGATGAAATTTAATAAAGAAGGTGATGTGACACAGTTTGTGGCAGCGGGAGCTTCTACGGGAAAAAGAATTCATGTGACAGAATCAGGAAATAACCTTTATATTTCTACATTTTATCCTAAAGGAGCATTTGGAAACACCGGCTTTTCTATGAAAGTTTTTGATTTTGCCACTTTGAAACCTCAGGAAGTAAATCTTACTTATAAAGGAGGAAATTTCTTCCAGAATTATGGGTTTGCAGACGGTAATATGATTCAGTATGTTCCTAACGTTAATAAAATGATGTTCTTACAAAAAAACGGTAAGGATGTTCAGATGTTTAGTGTATACAATTTTATAAAATAATTGTACATTAGAAAAAAATAAATCATGCAGATTCCAGCCGTATCTATAGAAGATTATATTTCAAAGATTCCTGAAGAAAGACAAGAGGCTTTTACAAAGCTTTTTAATACCATCAATCAGAATTTACCAAACGGTTTTGAAGAAAATCCCAGTTATGGAATGATAGGATGGGCGGTCCCGTTGAAAACCTATCCTGCCGGTTATCATTGTGCTGCCAATACCCCTTTGCCGTTTATCAATCTGGCTTCCCAGAAGAATTTTATTGCTTTATATCATATGGGGCTATATTCTACACCGGAGCTTCTGGACTGGTTTGTGGCTGAATACCCTAAGCATTCAAAGAAAAAACTGGACATGGGGAAGTCCTGTGTTCGTTTTAAAAAAGTGGAAGATATCCCTTTTGAATTAATCGGTGAATTGAGCAGAAAAATGACGGTAGAAGACTGGATCAGCATGTATGAATCTCAGTATAAAAAATAAAAAAATCCCTGGAATTTCTACAATTCCAGGGATTTTTATTTGCGGGAAGGGGGAAGTTGGAAACCTTTTTTGTACTATTGAGAAATACTAGCCTTTTGAGGAAAAATTTCGGGCTACACAAAGCAACAAATTAGGTCTTCATTTGATGCCCGGTTTTGAAAAAACTCCCTCGTCCTTCTCCGTTTTTTCCCACTACCTTAAAACTCGATATCCCCAATCCCTGCCCGGCGCTCAAGTTCTATTAATGCCGCAGCATTGTCTGCAAGAGCCTGGTAATAATCCTTTCTTACATCATTATAAGTACGTTGTGCATTCAGAACCTCCAGAATAGAGCTTTCTCCTCTTTTATAGCTGTAAATAATACCATCCAGGATACTTTTTGCTTCACTGAGCATTCCGTTGTGGAATTGTTTTACCTGCTTTTGAGTGGCCGTATATTGTTGGTAAGCCTGCATAACTTCAGCCCGTATTCCTTGTTCGATCTGTTGATATTCAACCTCAGCCTGCGAGTGAGCCATTTCAGCTATTTTCAATCCGGCATTTCTTCTGTTGGAAAATTTTAAAGGAATACTTACGCCTACTTTTACGGCATTTACTGTGGGAGAAGGAGCAATTTCGTTGGTGGCTTCCGTGTGACGTTCTGCCCCGGCACTCAGTCCCAGGTCGATCACACGATTCGCTTTTTCAAGATTGATCTGGCTTTTGGCTACCTGTGTATTTTGTCTGGCCGCCAATAGATCTGCTCTTTCATTGAGTGCCTGAAGCATCAGGTCATCAATATTGAACTCTCTGTTGAAGGCGTTAAAATCTCCGTCTACATCTCTGCCTGTTGTTCTGTGATCACTAATAAATACAGAGAGATTAGTTAATGCCTGTTGTTCAGCACTTTCAGCCTGATAGACGTCATTGAGCAGGGATGCCGCTTCTAATTTACTCTGCTTTGAAGTCACCAGCGATATAGTTCCTAATTGATAACGGATACTGTCGGATTTTGCCAACTGGAGCATATTTTTGTAAGAATCCTGCTGTACTTCAAGCAATGATTTTGATTTTAAAGCATCCACATATCCTAGGCTTGCATCGGCTCTAAGGTTTCTGAAAAAATCTTCTAATTGTATTTTACTAAGCTCTGATTGGTCTTTAGCAAGATTCACCCTTGCTTTCCTCTTACCACCCAGTTCCAGGGTCCATCCGACGGAAGTGCCATACACATACCCCATATTTTTATTCACCCCGTTGTTGGTTGTTTCCACTTCCAGCTGGGGATCCGGAAACATACCGGCCGTCCGGATGGCTGCTTCTGCCTTGCTCACATTGTATTTCTGGGAGGCAAATCCGAGATTTTTCTTTCCAACCAGGTTCAGGTATTCATCAAAACGCAAAAGCTCCTTTTCCTGTGCTTTTACCATTCCTGTAAGGCTCATTACCATGACAGTGGCGATGATAAAATGAATTTTACTCTTCATATGTAATTGCTTCATTTGATTCCGGATTTTGTTTTTCATTGCGACGTTCTGCCATATAATAAATAGCCGGTAGCACGAAAAGGGTTAAAATAGTAGAGAACATCAGTCCGTAAACGATTACTGTAGCCAGAGGTCGTTGTACATCTGAACCGATTCCTGTTGCCAGAGATGCCGGGAATAGACCGATCACCGCAACAGTTGCCGTCATCAGTACCGGTCTGAAACGGTCATGAGCTCCTTTGATTACTGAATCTTTGAGGCCATAACCTTTCTTTCGCAGGTCATTGATATGGGAAATCATGATCACTCCATTCTGTATAGCAACCCCGAATAAAGCGATGAATCCTACTGCTGAAGATACATTCAGGGACATTCCACGGATATTGAGGGCAAGCATTCCCCCGAATAAAGCCAACGGAACAATCGACATCAGAACCAAAGCCTGCTTAAAGTCTCCGAATGCCCCGTACAATAACAGGAACATAACCGCCAATGCCAACGGAACAATAAATGCCAGCCTGGAATACGCTCTGTTCTGGTTTTCAAACTGACCACCCCATTTGATCTGATATTTTTCATGGTCGTAGGTAATATCCTTTTCAATCTGATCCTGAGCTTTTTTCAGGAAAGAAGAAAGGTCGGTACCCCGCAGGTTAAGCTTCACCGTGAGATGTCGTTTATTCATTTCACGGGTTATGGTGCTTTCCCCTGTGCTTAATTTTACTTCTGCCACCTGTGATAATGGAATTTTGGTTCCGGTAGCAGAGGTAAGCATCAGGTTTCCGATTTTATCGGGAGTATCACGGCTGTCTTCTGTGTATCGGCAGGAAATATCATAGACTTTATTTCCGATAAAAATTTGGGAAATAGCTTTTCCTCCGAGTGCCACTTCAATGAGATCGGCGACATCAGCTACGTTTAAGCCATACTGTGCGATTTTATCTCTGTCGGCAATGATCTGAAGTTGGGGCAGCGGAGGTTCCTGGTCAATAGCTAGATCGGCAGAACCCGGAATTTTATGCAATGTTGATAAAACATTTTCGGCAATTCTTCTGGTTTCTTTGAAATCATCGCCATATACCTTTACAACCAATTCACTATGCGCCCCTGAGATCTTATCCATTACCCCGTCGATCATCGGTTGTGAAAAACCTACAGTGAATCCAGGCATATCTTTATAGTCGGCAGCCAGCTCTTTGATCAGGTCTGCTTTTGTTTTTCCGGATGGCCATTGGTCGTAAGGTTTTATTCCTACGGAAACTTCAAAGTGGGAAGCGGTCCATGGGTCTGTTCCGTCATCATTACGTCCGGCCTGCACCATCATGTAGGTAATTTCCGAATGTTTTAAAGTTCTGGCCCGTAAGGTATCACTCATTTCTTTAGCTTTGGCAAGAGAAATTCCCGGTGGAAGCTGTACCTGCAGCCAGATAGAACCCTCATCCAGTTCGGGCAGGAAATCTTTTCCTACGGTGTAAGATAAAATTCCGGCAGATAATAGGACGATGCTTACAGGTAGAATGACTTTTCTGGGAGCCTTCATTATTTTTTCTACTCTTTTTCCATAGGCAGTACTTATTTTTTCCAGCCACTTATTATGATAGATCTTTTGTGGTTTTCGATAAATAACATACGCTATTCCCGGGATCAGAAGCAACGCCACGGCAAGGGCTCCGAATAAAGCATATCCTACAGTGAATGCCATGGGAGTAAATAATTTTTTCTCTACTCTTTCAAAAGCAAATAATGGAAGATACGCCGTGATGATGATAATGGTAGAAAAGAAAATAGGTTTGGCTACCTCAATCACTCTTTTGGTAATTGTTTTTTCTTCCAGAGCTTCTTCAGGGTTATCTTCTCTTTTTTTAAGGATGGTTTCCAGCATCACGATGGCACCGTCTACAATGATTCCAAAGTCGATCGCTCCAAGAGAAAGAAGGTTCGCGGGAATATTGGTAAAATGCATCAGGATAAATGCAAATAACAGCGACAAAGGAATGGTAATAGCCACTAGTAAAGCACCTCTCCAGCTTCCGAGGAAAACAATGAGGACAATAATAACCAGTACGATTCCTTCTGTCAGAGTGTGAGAAACGGTATGAAGGGTTGTATCCACAAGATCTGTTCTGTCCAGGAAAGGATGGATTTTTACTCCTGCCGGCAGGGTTTCATTATTCAATTCTTCGATTGCCTGATGAACACCTTCCAGTACCTGCGAGGGGTTTTGGCCTCTCAGCAGGAGAACAATACCTTCCACGCTTTCGGAATAATTTCGTTTTCTGTCGGTATAGCCAAGAATTCCCTTTCTTTCAAGGTTCCCGTATTTTAAGGTTCCAACGTCATTCAGAAAGACAGGAACACCGTTTTCTGTTTTTACCACTATTTTCCCGAGATCGTTCAAATCTTTTACCAGACCTATTCCACGAATAACATACGCCAGATTTCCTCGGGGAAGCATACTTCCTCCGGCACTGACATTATTTTTAGAAATCGTTTCGGTTACTTCAGATAATGAAAGCCCGTATTGTTCGAGTTTGTGAGGATCCAGTTCAACCTGAAACTGGGTGGTGATTCCTCCGAAGTTGGTGACATCTGCAATCCCTGACACCTGTTTGATGCGGGGAATAATAACGAATTTCTGCAAATCCGTCAGCTCGCGTAAACTGTGGTTGTTACTTTCAATAATATAACGATAGACTTCGCCGATAGGGGAGGTTAGCGGGTCAAGACCCGGTTGTGCACCATAAGGCAGTGTCACATCAGACAGCCTTTCCTGGATACGCTGCCTTGCCCAGTAGTCATCCACACCATCATCGAAAACCATTGTAATAATAGAAAGCCCGAAAGTACTTTTACTTCGCATCACATGCATTCCCGGTAGCCCGTTTAATGAGCGTTCAAGCGGAATGGTGATTTGTTGTTCTACTTCTTCAGCCGCCAGTCCCGGAACCTGTGTTACAACCTGAGAGGTAACATCGGCAATGTCGGGATAGGCTTCCACTGATAATTTGGTCCAGGAATAATATCCGAAAAACCCCAGTAAGACGAAGAGGGCCAGCATCAGCCATCTCTTCTGTATAGAGATTGTAAGTAATTGCTTCATAATTCTTAATTTTTGTATAAAGTTTTAAAAGACGACATCTCTTACTGGCTTTATACCTTTAACTTCATTGACATTATTTTGCATCCAGCATATAAATTCCCCCTTCAGTCATGATGGTATCTCCCGGTTTCAATCCTGAGGTAATTCTTACTGTTTTCTGATCTGTTTCTCCGGTGGTGACGGAGCGTTTGGCAAATTGATTCTTACCGGTTTTTATCCATACATACTGTGAGCTGTCCTGCTGCATTAATGCGGTAACTGGAATCATGACCGTTCGGACAGGAGTTGTTGAAAAATTAACGGTAGCATACATTCCGGGTTTTAATTTTCTGTCCGGGTTATCGCACTCAATGAGGACTTTTATGCTTCGTGTACTCTCGTCTACGATTTCGTTGATATGATATACTTTCCCTGTAATGTTTCTGTCCGGATAGGCACTTACTTTTACCGATACATGGTCTCCTGTATTGACAAAGCGGATATCTTTTTCTTTAACATCCCCTGAAATCCATACTTTAGAAAGTTCAGCAATGATCATCACCGGATCAGCATCTCCTTTCAGATATTGACCGTTAACGATTTTGTTGGAAATAATCTCTCCATTGATCGGAGCCCTTACAATAAGAGGACTTCCGATGCCGCCTCCTTTGCTGTTGTAGACTTTTAAAGCGGAAGTAGCATTTGACAGGGAAGTTTTTTTATTTTTAAAATCCGTCTCCGCTTCATCCAGTTCTTTTTGTATTCCTACGCCGTGTTTGACAAGATCCTGCTGACGTTTATAATTTTTCTCTGCAAGCTGCACATCATTCAAAGCATCCGTGTAGTCTTTCTGGACCGCAAAATAATCGGAAGAAAGAATCTCAAATAGCGGACTGCCTGCAGATACATTTTGCCCCAACTGAATAAAAGATTTTGTAATTCTTCCTGAAAAAGGACTTGCAATCTCAGCATAATGATTGGGAATGGCCTGAATAGTTCCCGCAGAAACAACACCATCACTGTGTTCCTGCTCAGAAACGACTTCGGTTTTTATTTTTTTGAAAACAGGATTGTTTTCAGGAACGGTGACTTTATTCCCGTTCAGTTGCAAATCCCGATTCTGAGTGTCTTCACTTTTGGAATTTTTACAGGATGTAACAACTGCCAAAAGTATTACTGTTACTATTATTCTTCTCATATAAAATGTTTATAACAAGGAATTAAATCTTAGATTTTTATTTTCAAGCTTTTATTGTGTTTTTAGAATTTTTTAAACCCCTTTTATCGCCGCAAAGGTATTTTCAACGTTTCTGATAGTCCGTTAGAAAGTCTTTAGAAAGTTATTAGAAAACTATTAGAATCGCCTGTCAGAGCCATTGTCCAAATTTTTTAATGAACCATTGTTTCACAAACTGAGTGAGGATACAATAGCCTGTAAGAATTCCGATGAGGTAAGGAAAATAAGCTAAAGGCAACGGTTGCATTTTCAGATAGGAAGCTGCCGGGGTAAAAGGAATCATTATTCCGATCAGCATAATCAGACTGGTTAAAGCAACTACTGGAGCGGCAGCCCAACTTTGGATGAAAGGAATCTTTTTCGTTCTGATAATATGTACAATCAAGGTCTGAGATAATAATCCTTCCACAAACCAACCCGTCTGAAATAAACTTTGGTTTTCGGGAGTGTTGGCTTTGAAAATAAAGAACATCACTGCAAAAGTCACGTAATCAAAAATGGAACTTAGCGGCCCGATGTACAGCATGAAATTTTTAATGCTACCAGCTTCCCATTTTTTTGGCTTTTCCAGAAAATCTTTATCCATCGTATCCCAAGGAATAGAAGATTGGGAAACATCGTACAGTAAATTCTGGGTTAAAATCTGTAACGGCAGCATCGGCAAAAACGGCAGTAACGCACTGGCTCCAATCATGCTGAACATGTTTCCGAAATTACTGCTGGCTGTCATTTTTATATATTTTACGATATTCCCAAAGGTTCTTCTGCCATAGATCACTCCGCTTCTTAGTACCATCAGATCTTTTTCCAACAGGATGATATCCGCACTTTCTTTCGCGATGTCTGCTCCGGTATCTACTGAGATACCTACATCGGCTTCTTTGATGGCTGCCGCGTCATTGATCCCATCACCCATAAACCCTACAGTATGTCCTTTTGAACGGAGGATTTTTACAATACGCTGCTTTTGTAAAGGGCTGACTTTGGCAAAAACGGAATAAAGCTCCATATCTTTACTTAATTCCTTATCACTGATGTTATCCAATTCATCTCCCAGCATAATGGTGTTGACAGGAATTCCTACATCATGGCATATTTTTTTGGCTACAATATCATTATCTCCGGTCACCACTTTTACTTCAACACCTAATTTATGTAACGCCTGTATACTTGGTGCCGCAGAAGGTTTAGCAGGGTCAAGGAAGCCTATGAAACCGGTTAACGTAAGGTTGTTTTCATCCGATACGGAATAATTCAGCGGATGATCTCCATCGAATTCACGGATGGCAACCAATAAAACTCTTAATCCTTCTGCATTCAGTTTTTCAGACATTTTGATAATCTGTTGTTTCACAAGATCATCCAATGGAACAATATTATCATTCTCAATATGCAGACTATGGTCTTCTCCGGGGTCCAGAGCGTATTTACATAAAGAAAGCATTTCCTCCACAGCACCTTTGGAAATCATCAGATGTTTGCCTTTGGACGTATTCAAAATCACAGACATTCTTCTTCTTTCAAAATCAAAAGGAATTTCATCTACCTTCAGATAAAGTTCATCGGCTTTCAAGAGATGATGAACTTCTGCGTGATCAAGGACTGCCTGATCGAGCAGATTTTTAAGACCGGTTTGATGAAAACTGTTAAGGTAAGCCCATTTCAGAACTTCATCATCTTCAATACCGCGAACGTTGAGGTGAGCTTCCAAAACAATTTTATCCAAAGTCAGGGTTCCGGTTTTATCGGTACAAAGGATATCCATAGCCCCGATGTTCTGAATGGCATTTAACCGTTTAACGATCACTTTCTTTTTACTCATGTTGACCGCTCCTTTTGCTAAATTGGCAGTAACAATCATGGGAAGCATTTCCGGAGTAAGTCCTACAGCTACCGCAATAGCGAATAATAAAGCCTGCATCCAGTCACCCTTTACCAATCCGTTGATGAGAAAAATAACGGGCGTCATTACCAGCATAAAGCGGATTAGCAAAAAACTTACTTTATTAACTCCAATGTCAAAAGCAGTTTCTGGTCTTTTGGAAACCAGACTTCTGCTGATGCTCCCGAAGTACGTGAAAATACCGGTGTTGGCAACAACAACTGTTGCAGAGCCACTTACCACATTGGTTCCCATGAAGCAAATGTTTTGCAGGGTAAGAGGATTTTTGTCTTTAGCATCATGGACAGGAAATGCATTTTTTTCTACAGGAAGCGCTTCTCCGGTGAGAATAGATTCACTGATGAAAAGATCCTTGCTTTTCATAATTCTGCAATCGGCAGGAACCATATCACCGGCTGAAAGAACTACGATATCTCCAGGAACAATTTCCGTAATTTCAATTTCTTCGTTTTCTTTAAATTTTCTTTTGGTCAGACAGCTTGTTTTAACCATTTTCTCTAAAGCTTCAGCAGCCTTATTGCTTCGGAACTCCTGAATGAATCTCAAGATAGTACTGAACAATAGCATTACCGAAATGATAATACTGGTACTGAGATCCTTTTCTTCGGCCGGAGCCAGAATAACATCAATGAATAATGAAATCAAAGCAATGCAGGCCAGAATATAATTGAAAGGATTAAAGAATGAATGGGCAAATTGCTTTACCCATGAGGGAGCCTTTTGGGTGGCAATTTCATTTTTACCGTAAATTTTTAAACGGTCTTTTACCGTGTTTTCGCTGAGTCCTTCTTCTGAAGATTCCAGCATAGCATCCACCATTTTCTCGTTCTCAGACGCAGCTTCTTTCAACTTTACCAGTGCTGCTGAATTGAGATTTTTGTTTGAAGATTTTTTTAACATTGCTTCAGTTGTTGTTTATACGGAGTGATTTATTGTTTTTAAGGTCATACAGCATCGCGTCATCTTCATTTGTGTTTGCTAATCATGGCGATTTCAAATGCTATAAATCGTTTTCAGTACCTATAATTTCCCAGCTTACTTTGATGACCTTATCCTCGATCGTCAATCTGCTGGCTGTTTTTTCCATAAAACTGTCCTGTGGAGTGGAAGAGTGAACTTCCGCCGTAATGATGGCATTCTCTGGTAAGCCATTATCATCGCTGGTGAGAGATTTCAGCAATACCTTGTCATTTCCGCTTAAAGACTGCATCAGCTGTACTCTGATGTGATTTTCTACTTCACTTTTGCATTTAATAGTAAGAAGGTATTCAGTGTAATGGCTTCTGCTGTTGATATTATTACCAAGTCTTACACCTAGCGGGCGGAGAATAACATGGGTGAGGATGATAAAACTGCTGGTTATAGCTGCTTCAAAAGGATAGCCCATCGCACTGAGAGCACCGACGGATGCAGAACACCAGATGGTGGCGGCCGTATTGAGTCCCCGAACGGTCAGTCCGTCTTTCATGATGACTCCACCACCCAGAAAGCCGATACCACTTACGATATAAGAAGCTATTCTTCCGGTGGCATCACCTCCGATCCTGATGGATAAAAGAACAAATGCCGCAGAACCCAGACACACCAGAGTATTGGTGCGAAGACCCGCGCTTTTCTGACGCCATTGTCTTTCAAAACCAATACTGGCGCCAAGGGCAAATGCGGTAAAGAGACGAATTGTAAATTCCGGTGTAGTCATAATCTTTCTGTTTTTTTATAGCATTCAGCCGCTATACAGAAAGATATAGAGGAGAATACTTAATGGTTGTAATAATGGGATGAATCAGTATCCATAGGGGTTTTTATTTGCTGCAAAGGTATTGTGAGCTTTGGAGAAAGGCTGTTAGAAAGGTCTTAGAATGTTATTAGAAAATTATTAGAAAGTATATATTTGATAGTATCACATGATACTATCACTTGCCATTGTATAACGAAACCTTCTTACTAGATAAATCATAAAATTTTAATTCTGATTGCGTCTATATCAGAGAAGATAGGTGAAATTATTGGTGCGTTTTTATACAAACCTATCGTGATTTAAAACCAAGGTATCCTGATTAAATTTGGGGTACAGAGATTAACGGAATATCGGTTTTTGTAGAATAACCTTGAAAGTAAGACGTGCTAATAAGTTGAGATCTGTATCCATGATAAAAAACAAAATTTCAATACATTTGTGGCAAACTAGTGTAGACTATAAACTTCAATTGTGATTTATAGCGGAAAAATTACTCAGGTCCGGAAAATTCTTTTCCAAAGATGGGTTATATTAAGATGAGATTTTAGAAATGAAGAATTCAAATATAGCGATACCCGCAACGCTTTTGGCCATTATTTGTGTCCAGGGAGGGGCTTCCATTGCGAAGCAGCTTTTTCCTTTGATAGGACCTATCGGAACGGTTACCTTGAGGATTGTGTTATCCGCTGTTTTGCTAACGTTGATTAACCGTCCGAAATTTTTACAGTTTACTGCCCAAAAATGGAAATATTGTGCCTTGTACGGAATAGGTCTGGCAGCAATGAATCTTATTTTTTATATGGCCATTCAAAGAATTCCGTTGGGACTGGCGGTTACCGTGGAGTTTGCAGGACCTTTGTTTCTTGCACTGGCACTTTCGCGTAAACTGTTGGATGTGGTCTGGGCATTGCTTGCCTGTGTCGGAATATTACTGATTGTTCCCTGGAAGAGTGATCATGTGGATTTAATCGGCCTCGGACTGGCATTTCTTGCCGGGATGTTTTGGGCGGTCTATATTGTTATGGGCGGAAAAGTAGCCAAAATTATGGATGGGAAAGACGCGGTCACTACCGGAATGATATTCGCCAGCCTGGTTATTATTCCCTTTACGATATGGGATGGAGCCGTTTTCAATCTTACACCTGTTATTTTTATGAAAGGATTAGGCGTGGCTATTTTATCAAGTGCATTGCCATTCTCGCTGGAAATTATGGCATTGAAAAGATTGCCGGCAAAAACATTCAGCATTCTGATGAGCCTTGAACCTGCATTTGCAGCGCTTTCAGGATTGATATTCCTTGCAGAAGACCTGAGTTTCCTGCAGTGGATTTCCATTATCTGTGTAATTGCAGCAAGTATAGGAACGACTGTTTTTAGTAAGAGAGCCAACAGCCATTAAAAAATATCATTAATGAATAAATATCTTTAAGTGAGATTTTTGTCGTTAAATATAGAAATCAGATGGTGAAAATTACGGTAAAAATAGTAGCCTTATTATCCGATGTTACCGTAATAACTGCATTGTGAAGATGAATGATTTTTTCCGTCAGGAAAAGCCCGATACCATGACCCTTTTCTTTTTTGCATTTTCACTTCTGTAAAAAGGTTCAAAAATATGTTCTAAATCTTTGGGAGAAATAACAATTCCTGTATTGATAAAACGGATTTGAAGAGTACCTTCTGTTGCATTCACTTCAATAGAACACAAATGTTCCGGCGAATATTTACATGCATTATCGATGAGGTTATTAAAGGCAACCCGGAGAAGATATTCATTTCCCAGAATAACCAGCTGCTGTTCTTCAACTGTGTCAGCAATATTCAATAATGCCCGGTAACCCTCATTTTCTTTGATAGTTTTAGAATAGGATTCCAGAAGAACTTCATCCAGACGTACTTCAGAAAAACTGATTTCGTTGGGATCATAGCTGGCTTTGGCAAGGTCCATCAGACTGTTGGAGAGCTTCACCATGTTACGGGCATCACCCAAGGCATACCGAATCGTTTGTTGGTATTCTTCTTTGGTTTGATCTTTTTCAGAAGCCAGTTCGAGCTCGGTAATAATTGCTGACAGAGGCGTTCTGAGCTCATGAGAAATGTTGGAAACGAAATATTTTTGAGCATCAAAAGAATTTTCAAGACGTTCGAGCATGCCGTTGAAATTTTGAGCCAACTCATTCAGTTCATCTTTTTTTTCAGCAGTAGTCTGGAGTCTTAGCTGTAATCTTCCTGCAGTAATTTTTTTAATCTGACTGACCATGTCACTGAGCGGACTTAATGCTTTTTTTGAAAGCAGTATTCCGGCAAGGTAAATCAGGATTAAAATGCTGATAAAAGCAATAATGCTGATGGTCAGTAAGTGGGTGAGAAATTCATATCCATATTTGTCGTAAGCAGCAGCTGTTACGGCATAAGATTTTCCGTTGTACTGGTAAACCATTCCGATCACCTGTAAATCATCCAGAAAGAAGCTGATTTTCTTTTTCAGGAATATTTCCGAGAGCATCGCCGGAGTTTCTTTCACATAATCTACTTTGGCATCGTCGTGATATATAAGTTCTTTATTGTTGTCATAAATGGCGACCTGAACTTCATTGAGGGTTCTGTTGTTATTTTTATAAAGTTGATGCATTTCCTGTTCCGGAAGTGAACTCTGGAAAAACAAATCGGCTTTGGCAATCGCTTCGTTTTGCAGCTCGCCGTAAAAAGATTTTTCTCTGGCTTCTTTGGATGAATAATAAATCGAAATGCTGTAAATACTTAGCAGCATTGCCGTGATTAAAGTAAAAAGCAGTGTAAGCCTGGTTCTTATTTTCATCTTTCTGGTTTTAGTTCATCTGGGTAGTGCCGGTTTCGTAGTCTTTTTTCAGGATAAAGCCCATCCCTGCCTTGGTATGGATTAGTTTGACATCAAAATCTTTATCAATCTTTTTTCTGAGATAATTAATGTAAACATCAATAAAGTTAGTTCCCGTATCAAAGTGGGTTTCCCATACTTTTTCAGCAATTTCACTACGGGAAAGAACACGCTCCGAATTTTCCATCATGAACTTAAGTAAATTAAATTCTTTTGGCGTTAATTTGATCGGTATATGATTTCTGCTGACTGTTTTTTGTTCCAGATTCATTTCAATTCCTTCATACTTTAGAACAAAAACCTGTTGCTGTTTCTGCTGGGAAAACCGTTTTAAAAGGACCTTAATTCTCGCAATCAGCTCCCTCATTTCAAAAGGCTTGGTCATGTAATCGTCAGCTCCGGCATCAAATCCTTCAAGTTTATCATCGGTTGTTCCTAGTGCGGTCAGCATAATTACCGGAAGGTTGGGTTTCAGTGCTTTTATTTCATGACAAAACTCAATACCGCTTTTGTGCGGAAGAACAATATCAGTTACCACAAGATCAAAATTGGTCTGCAAGGCAAGCTTCAGCCCCGTATTTCCATCGTAAGCCATACTTACTTCAAATTCAGCTTCCTGAAGACCTTTTGTAATCAGTTTTGAAAGTCTGTCATCGTCTTCAACTAATAAAATATGTGGCATAAGAATGTTGGAATATTTGGATAATATGAGGCCTGGTGAATACTTCACACAAATGTAATGAATTCTATTTTGTAATTTTGATCACGAAATACGATTTGAATGTCAGAAATTAAAATATCTTCTTATAAAAAGATTAAAAAAGCAACCATTTGCGGAGTTTTATTCTTTATGATTCTGCTGTTGACAGGATGTAAAACCTCTCCGATATCACAGCTTAAAAACGGTGATTTGCTTTTTGTAACGGCAAAAGAGACAGGATTGTCGGGAGCCATCAATAATGTCACCCAAAAAGAAAAGAAGGCCTCTTTTGATCACATCGGTATGCTAGAGAAAGACGGAAGTAAAGGATTCGTATTGCATGCAGCGCCCAAAGGTGGTTCCCAGAAACAGGCTTTTGAAGCATTTATGAAAGATCGCAGGAGTGAGGGGCAACGGGTAGTCGTTTATCGTCTGAAACCTGAATATCAAAAGGCGATTCCGGTTGCTATTGAAAAGGCAAACTCAATGTTGGGTAAACCTTATAACTTTACTTATATCCTTGATGAAAATTCTTACTACTGTTCAGATTTTGTGGAAAGAGTTTTCAGGGAAGACCATATTTTTAAACTTGAACCGATGACTTTTATCGACCCCAAAACCGGTAAAACCAATACATTCTGGGAAGAATTTTATAAAAACAGGAATTTGAAAGTTCCTGAAGGAGAGCCGGGTTGCAATCCCAACGGGTTGGCAGGTTCGGATAAACTGGAAAGAATTACAGAACTCTAAGGACAAAAGAAGCTCAAAAGGCTTCTTTTTTTGTTAAAATTTAAAAAATATTAGTCTACTAATTTGGTAGACTAATATTTTTTTATATTTTTGTGACAGATTTAACGCAGAAAGCAATATGATCTGAATATGTTTAACCCAAAATGTTTAGCAATGATTACAACTAATCCTAGCCCGCAGGTTTTGCAAAATAAAATTAACCTGCCCAAAAAAGAATTGATCCTGGAAATAGAGTTGAATGGCAAAATGAAATTTGAACATTTAATGCATGCTATCTACAATCAATTCGGGATTTGTCACAGAGTCTTATCTGCTAACGTTGAATATGTAAACGGGTATAGCTTTGGAACCGTTCAATTATACATTAAAGTCAGTTCAGAAGATTATCAGCAACTTGATTTTTATCTGAATAAAAATAAACTTTTGAGTACAACAGTGGAATATACCTGCAGAACGTACTTATAAGGAGATTCATATAGTTTTAATTACGAAAGTGCCCGGTATTGCCGGGCACTTTTATTTTATAGTAAGAATGGTTGTATACTCCCGAGAATTACACAAATATTGCAAGGTGGAAAAAAGAACAGATACAAAAATAGATCTTCACTAAATCCTTAATCCTGTACAAATCTAATTGATGTAACTAAAATTCCCCTCCTCTGGAGGGGTGGCAAAAATTCAAAGAATTTTTGACGGGGTGGTTTACAAAGCGATAAAAAATGAATTCCTACACGAAAGCTTCCATGCCCATACCATATAATCAGATTTACTTTTTTAATGGACGTACTCATAAAAAAGCGCTCAGATCACTCTGAACGCTCTATAGTAATAAAAATAAATTTCTAGATTCTTTCGATATCGGCTCCGATTGCTTTTAATCTTCCATCGATATTTTCATATCCTCTGTCAATCTGCTCGATATTGTGGATAATGGATTTTCCTTCTGCAGAAAGAGCTGCAATCAGAAGGGCGTTTCCGGCTCTGATATCCGGGGAAACCATGGTGGTCCCTCTCAACGGAGCTTCCTGATTTAAACCGATTACAGTAGCCCTGTGCGGATCACATAAAATAATCTGGGCACCCATATCGATCAATTTATCAACGAAAAATAATCTGGATTCAAACATTTTCTGGTGAACCAAAATACTACCTTTCGCCTGAGTAGCCACAACAAGGATAATGGATAATAAATCCGGAGTGAATCCCGGCCATGGGGCATCAGAAATAGTCAGAATCGATCCGTCAATAAATTTCTGAATTTTATAATGTTCCTGAGCAGGGATGTAAATATCATCACCGCTTTGCTCAAGTTGAATTCCTAATTTCCTGAATGTATTCGGAATAACTCCTAACTGGTTCCAGTTTACATTTTTAATGGTAATTTCAGACTTTGTCATGGCCGCAAGACCAATCCAGGATCCGATTTCTACCATATCCGGAAGCATGGTATGCTCTGTACCCCTCAAATATTCTACTCCTTCAATGGTAAGAAGGTTGGAACCGATTCCTGAGATGTTGGCACCCATTCTGTTCAGCATTTTACACAATTGCTGAAGATAAGGTTCACAGGCAGCGTTGTAGATTCTTGTTTTTCCTTTTGCCAGGGCAGCCGCCATGACAATGTTTGCGGTTCCGGTTACAGAAGCTTCTTCCAGCAAAATGAATTTTCCTCTAAGTTCTTTTGCTTTTAAAGAATAGAAATACTCTTCTTCATCATAGTTGAATTCAGCACCAAGCTCCACCAGTCCCTGGAAGTGGGTGTCTAATCTTCTTCTTCCGATCTTATCACCTCCCGGTGTTGGCATATAAGCTTCTCCGTAACGTGCCAGCATTGGCCCCATCAGCATGATAGACCCACGTAATTTGGCTCCGTCTTTTTTGAATTCGTTGGATTTTATATAATCAAAATTTACCTGATCGGCTTTGAAGGTATAATCTCCGTGTCCGTTTTTAGTTACTTTTACTCCGAAATCTCCAAGAATTTCAATCAACCTGTTAACGTCATGGATGTCAGGAATATTTTTAATTCTTACCTCTTCGTCAGTTAGTAAAACTGCACACAAAATCTGTAGGGCCTCATTTTTGGCCCCTTGTGGAGTTATTTCACCCTGCAGTCTTTTTCCTCCTCTTATCTGAAATGTTCCACTCATTATTTTCTGTTTTTATGATTATTGTTATGCCTTTTCTTGTTAGGTTGATTTTTGTTATTATTGTTATTGTTCCGGTTGTTGTTATTGTTATTATTCCGGTTGTTATTGTTGGTATAATAGATCTTACTTTTTTCAAGAGAATCAATTCCGGTAAGATCGAGTCTGTTTTCAGACAATTCCTTTAGATGGCGAAAAATAACATCATCCGTTACGTGCTCTTTATTATATACATTATATGATTTCTTCATATTATTGGCAATGACTTCGATAAGGGCTTCTTTTTCATCGCCCGTCTCCAGTTCAATTGCTTTTTCTATTAATTGAAGAATACTTTTTCCGTAAAATTTAAAATCACCTTGAAGTTTTGGGTATTCCATTCTTTTAGGTTTTTCTGCCAGCTGCTCCATCGTTGGAAACGGATAAGGAGAGTCTACGTCCAAATCATAGTCTGACAGAATAAAAAGATGATCCCAAAGTTTATGTTTATAATTTTCTTCATCACGAAGTTGCGGGTTTCTCTGACCCATAAAATCGATGATTGCCATAGCCATTTCATTCCTTTCCTCTTTGGTAGGAAGTTCTTTACAGCGCTCAACCAACTGTTGTATAATTCTGCCATATTCCGGCATGTGAAGCTGAGTTTTTTGGGTGTTGTATTCCATAGAATGCAAATATATGCATTAAAAGAAAAATTGTTTCGAGAATCTTGAAAATTTATGATTTTTTAATGAAAATACTGATCGTTGTTTTAATATGATTTTCTGATGAAAATTATCATATTTCACTTTAAATGGAATTTGTTTTCAATTAAATCGTAACTTACTTAATAAAATGATAATTAAATAGTACAATGAAAAAAACATATTTTCTGCCTTCAATACTGGCTTTAGGGCTCGTTGTTTCCTGTCAGAATAATGATGAGATTATTAATAAGTCTTCCCAACAGCAGGAAGTTCATGACAAAATAGTCAATGTTACCAGTCATGACGGAAGACCATTTGATACCGGAAAAGGCTCAGGAGCTCAGGGAAAATTTGTAGCAGGCCCGGGTGGCGGCGTTTTGATGCAGGGATTTTACTGGGATGTTCCCGAGGGAGGAAATTGGTGGAACATCGTTAAAGATAAACTGACAGCATGGTCTACTGCGGGTATCGGTGCCGTATGGCTGCCGCCGGCTTCAAAGGCTCAGAATGGTCCCTTGTCCATGGGATACGACCCTACAGATTATTATGATTTTGGAAATTTTAATCAAAACGGAACTGTAGAAACCCGTTTCGGATCAAGAACAGAGCTGGAAGCTTTAATTACAAAAGCCCATGCTGAAAATATGCAGGTATATGCTGATATCGTCATCAATCATAATAGTGGCGGGCAATCTGAAGCCAATCCTTTTACGGGAACCAATACGTGGACAGACTTCTCGGGAGTGGCCTCGGGAAAATTTCAAAGAAATTATAACGACTTTTATAAAAATGCATACGGAAACAACGATGAAGGTTCATTCGGAGGATTTCCCGATTTGTGCCATGCCAACCCGCATGTACAGGATTGGTTGTGGGGCAGGGATGATTCTGTAGCAAAATATTATAAAAATATAATGAAATTTGATGGATGGAGATTCGATTACGTTAAAGGATTCGGACCATGGGTAGTCAGTACATGGAATTCTAAAGTAGGAGGCTTTTCCGTTGGGGAACTATGGGATTCCAATGTCAATACTCTGGAATCGTGGGCCAATAATGCCAACAGCTCCGTTTTTGATTTTGCTGCCTATTATAAGATGGATGAAGCCTTTGATAATGGTAATTTAAATGTTTTGAATGATGATATGATGTGGAAAAGAAATCCCTACAAGGCCGTTACTTTTGTGGCCAATCATGATACCGATATCATCAACAATAAAATGCCGGCATATGCCTACATCTTAACCCATGAAGGTTATCCTACTATTTTTTACAGAGATTATGAAGAGTGGCTGAACAAAGAAAGAATGAATAATCTGATCTGGATCCATAATAACAAAGCGACAGGAACTACTTCTATTTTATATACCGATAATGATGAATATATTGCGAGACGTAACGGGTACAACGGAAATCCGGGACTCGTTGTCTATATTAATACCTCTTCCAGCTGGCAGGAACGATGGATCGAGACAAACTGGAGCAGTCAGCAGATCAAAGATTTTACAGGAAATTCAGGCTGGTATCCGACGACGCAAGGAGATAAGTGGGTGAAAATCCAGTGCCCTCCGAATAGTTATTCGGTATGGTCGCTTAATTTATGAGTAAAGAGTGATGGATTCACTCTGCATTATGTATCAAATAATTATAATTCTCGCAGATTTTGCTGAAAATATAGATTTTGTGCAATTGTTTTACAAATGCTCTCTGGAAAATCTGTAAGATTTGCGGGAGATTATATTATTAAATCTGAATAAATTTTTTCTTCTGATGCTTATCTGGTAAGTAACATTTTTGGTTCGCCAGTTTCATCCTGTTTCTTGAAATAGCATCGTACACCTTATCGCTTAAGAAACGGGGAATAATTTTTCCAATCGCCGAAAGTTTATAGATTCCTCCCAGCAAATTGGCTATTTTAAGAACAGCTCTTGATTTAATCAGGTAATATTGTTTGGGCTTCCAAAGATACATAGTGTTGAATTCCTTTGTTTCCAATCCTCGCTCAGACAGAAATTGCTGTCCGAATTCAGATTGTAATGAAGCAAACATGAACTGATCTTTCGTATCCCGTTCAAGAATCCATTGTACCCAGAAATTGCAGACTCCACAATCTCCGTCAAAAAATACAATATATTTATGTTCCCAGTTTTCCACAATTTCTATTTGTTAAACATGATTCCTCTCTCTGTATCTTCTTTGGTCTTTTTAAAATAGCTGACAAGATCAGCGCGTTGGGTGTCTGTCAGTTTTGCATTCTGATGTCCGATATAATAGGATTCAAGAGGCATTTCTTTCTTCTCAATCATTTCTATGCATTCTTCCAGTTTATGAAGCTGCCTCTTGGGTTCGTATACTGCAAAGGTAGAAAAATTCAGATTTTTTCTTCCTTCGTCAATATGATTTTTGACGTACCATGAGGCAGGTGAAATATTAGCATACCATGGATATTTCGTTTCGTTGGAATGACAGTCATAACACGAAGTACGAATGATTTTGGCAATGGGATCCGGCGTCTTTTTAATTCTGAGAAAATCCATTCCCGGAGTTGGAGCAGGATTGGTTTTATCGATAGGAAAAAACTGAATCATAATAAATGCCACAAGAATGATAACTAATATTTTTTTCATAAATGGTCATGTTTAGTGAAATATAAAGATAAGTAATTTTTTTGAAGAAGGGGGCTGAGGCCAGAAGCTGGAAAAATGACGTGGAAAGTATTGAAAACGGATTGGCCACGTTTTCAATTTTTATACTTATTACTTTTATGTACACAAAATTATTTTTCCGTCTGCTACAACTTCCAGTCTCCAGGTTTCCTGCTTCCAACTGAAACTCTCCCTTACATTGAGTTATTCTAAATTGGGTATAAGTAACTGATTGGATGTAAAAAATGACTAACTTAATACCACAATTCCACCTTGGAACACATCACGTTGGAAATATTATTTTATAGTTTTTAACTATCATTGAAATAATTATTAATAGATTGTATTTATTAAATGAACGTTGTAAGTTTGTCATGTTCTTACAACAGAGAAAATTGCTAATCAACATAAAAAATAAATAAACGACAATGGAAAAAGATTTGAATGACATCAGTAAATGCCCGTTTCACAACGGAGCCATGAAAAAGAATGTAGCAGGTGGAGGAACCCAAAACCAGGATTGGTGGCCTGATCAGCTTAGAGTAGATCTTCTGCGTCAGCATTCATCTTTATCGAACCCTATGGATAAAGATTTTGATTATGCCGAAGCGTTTAAAAATCTTGATCTTGAAGCTGTAAAAAGAGATCTTCATGCTTTAATGACTGATTCACAAGATTGGTGGCCGGCAGATTTCGGACATTATGGTCCTCTGTTTATCCGTATGGCATGGCACAGTGCAGGAACTTATCGTGTAGGAGATGGTAGAGGAGGAGCAGGAGCTGGGCAACAGCGTTTTGCCCCTTTGAATAGCTGGCCGGATAATGTAAGTTTGGATAAAGCAAGAAGATTATTATGGCCTATCAAACAAAAATATGGCAGAAATATTTCATGGGCTGACCTTTTAATTCTTACAGGAAATATTGCCCTGGAATCTATGGGATTCAAAACATTCGGATTTGCAGGTGGACGTGAGGATGTCTGGGAACCGGATGCAGATGTATATTGGGGATCAGAAAAAACGTGGCTGGGAGGTGACTTACGGTATGCCCATGGCTCGGAAGGCGTAGTAGAGGGACGTTCTGCAGTACTTCCTACAGATGATGACGCAGACGGAGATATTCACTCAAGAAATCTTGAAAAGCCACTGGCCGCGGTACAAATGGGATTAATCTATGTAAATCCTGAAGGTCCTGACGGAAATCCTGATCCGATCGCAGCCGCTAAGGATATACGTGATACTTTCGGGCGTATGGCGATGAATGATGAGGAAACCGTAGCTTTGATTGCAGGAGGACATACTTTTGGTAAGACTCACGGTGCCGGTCCTGCAGATCATGTGGGTAAAGAACCGGAAGGTGCAGGAATTGAGCAACAGGGTCTTGGCTGGGCAAGTACTTATAAATCCGGAAGCGGAAGAGATGCAATCTCGAGTGGACTGGAAGTAACCTGGACAGAAACTCCAACTCAATGGAGCAATTATTTCTTTAAAAACCTATTTGAAAATGAATGGGAACTGACAAAAAGCCCTGCCGGAGCTCACCAATGGGTAGCGAAAGACGGAGCAGAAATTATTCCTGATGCCTTCGATTCTTCTAAAAAACACAGACCTACTATGTTAACGACAGACCTTTCGCTGAGGCTGGATCCTGTGTATGAAAAAATCTCAAGACATTTTTATGAAAACCCCGATGCCTTTGCAGACGCATTCTCAAGAGCATGGTTTAAATTAACCCACAGAGATATGGGGCCTCGTGCGCGCTACCTTGGACCTGATGTTCCGCAGGAAGAACTGATCTGGCAGGATCCTATTCCGGAAGTAAACCATGAATTGGTTAATGATTCTGATGTTGAATTTCTTAAAGCTAAAGTACTGAATTCAGGATTGAGTATTTCTGAACTGGTCTCTGCGGCATGGGCTTCAGCATCTACTTTCAGAGGAAGTGATAAGCGTGGCGGAGCAAACGGAGCCAGAATCAGGCTGGAGCCTCAAAAGAACTGGGAAGTCAATAATCCTGCCCAATTGCAAAAGGTATTAGGAGTACTGGAAGGAATCCAAAACGAATTCAATGCTCAAAACGGAAGTAAGAAAATATCTTTAGCAGATGTAATTGTTTTAGCAGGAAATGCCGCCGTAGAATCTGCTGCAAAAAATGCGGGCCATGAGGTAAAAGTTCCTTTTGCTCCGGGAAGAATGGATGCTTCTCAGGAACAAACCGACATTGAATCTATGGGATACCTGGAGCCGGTTGCTGACGGATTCCGTAATTATCTGAAAAGAAAATTCACCGTGTCTACAGAATCTCTGTTGATTGATAAAGCCCAGTTATTAACCCTTACGGCTCCGGAACTAACGGTGTTGGTAGGAGGTATGCGTGCCCTGGATGCTAACTTTGATGGCTCGAAACATGGTGTATTTACCAACCGTCCCGGAGCTCTTACGAATGATTTCTTTGTAAATCTTCTGGATATGGGAACTCAATGGAATGCAATGTCAGACGAAAAAGAAGTGTATATTGGAACAGATCGTAAAACAGGTCAGCCAAAATGGACAGCAACCCGTGCCGATCTTGTTTTTGGATCCAATTCTGAATTAAGAGCTGTGGCTGAGGTTTACGGAAGTGCAGATGCACAAGGTAAATTTATTAATGATTTTGTGGCAGCCTGGACGAAAGTGATGAATCTGGACCGATTTGATCTTGTTTAATAATGTAATGTTTTTATATCAAAGGGACAGCAACAGTGGGTTGCTGTCTTTTTTGTTGAATATTATCAACAGGCTTTTTATTTATAAGATAGGTTTTGGTAAAATATAAATTAGGAGGATTTATACAAAGTAGTTGTAATAAAAATGCCATGCGAAAGGATTCGCGCGACAGCGTGGGATTAAAAACTATACTTCTTATTCTTTAAAAAAGACTACTAATAATCATCTTTTATTTTTGATTCTTTATACTATATTATTTCATATTTTAAAATATCACACAAATCCTTTAGTGTAATGTATGCCATATAGAACTTTGATCCATAGTCATCCTCATTACCTGAAAGTATAGATAAAAGTACAACTGCTATATCGTAAGTTATCAAAGGATAATATTATTTGCAGATGAAACATTGGAAAAAATATCTAAGGTTATAGAAGTTTCAGTGCCTGTAATTCATTTTTTAATACTTTCTGCTGATGATATTCCAGATGAAAAACCGTTATGTGAATTATTTAGTTTCCTCTATGAATAAACTCCTCAATGACATTTTGAAATATGAAATATGATTCCGTTTCTTGGAACGGAATCATATTTTATCCAAACAAGGTATAAATTATGAAAAAAATAACTTATTGACTATATATTAGAAAAACAAAAACCACCCTTAAAAAAGGGTGGTTGGTAGACCCACAGGGAGTGTAATGATTTAATTAACTTAAATTTATATTATATGGGTTGTATTTTGAGATTATTTAAATTATTGATAATGAGCTATTTATATTTGGTTTTGTTTCACTATTAGTTAAATGAATTAAAATAGATTTAAAATAAAAAGCAATAAAATTGACTAGATATTGACTAAATGGTTAATTTTGTCTTATTCAAAATT
The DNA here is from genome assembly GCA_016025055.1 of Chryseobacterium indologenes. NCBI lineage: Bacteria > Pseudomonadati > Bacteroidota > Flavobacteriia > Flavobacteriales > Weeksellaceae > Chryseobacterium > Chryseobacterium indologenes. Next base: position 760,001 of record CP065590.1, on the reverse strand, counting down.
CAACCATTCAATTATGGCCACTTTAAAATATATACTCCAGTCAAAGAAACCTAATTCCACATTACATGCTCGTTTTTCTATAGGGGCAAATAAAGTATATAAAAGAGCTACAAGAGAGACTATTAATCCAGAGGATTGGAATGCTAAAAAAGGAATGGTGATCCAAAGAACGGCATTAAGCAGGGAAGATCAATATCGACAAAATGAATTGGAAAGTGTTTTAGATAAGCTGAAAGCATTTATTTTAGAACAGTACAGAAAACGTTCAGAGAGTGAGATTATTAATGGAGAGTGGCTAGAAGAAATCATAGAAGCTTATTATTCAGGTGGGAGAAAAACAGAGCAGTTGGATTTTATAGAAAATTATTTAGTACATTATACACTTAATATTCTGCCATACCGGAAATATAAAGGTAAACCCATTTCAAAAAGAACTCAGCAAAAGCATCTGACTATAATAAATAAATTTCAGGATTTTTTGAAGACTGAAAAAAAGAAGTTGAAAGTATCGGACTATAATATTTCGGTCGGTAATAGATTTGTTTCTTTTTTGAGAAAACAGAATTTAAATGATAACACGGTTGGGAAATATCTGAAGTATACCAAAACAATATTTAAAGATGCTAAAATTGATAATATAGAAGTGCATGATCAGCTTACAGAAATCAAAGGATTTACAACATTTACCCCAACCCCTTATTTAAAAATTGAAGAGCTAAAAAAGATACAGGACTTACTGCTTGTAGGAGAAAGGCTAGAACAAACTCGTGATTGGCTGATCATTGGATGTTATACTGGTCAGAGGGCTTCTGATCTTTTTAGAATGACCACTGAAAGAATTCTTATGATTAATGGTAAAGAATTTATTAACCTGAGTCAGAAGAAAACTAAGGCTCCTGTTTTGGTTCCTATTCATATTGAAGTAAGAAAGATACTGGATAAAAGAGTGGGCAAGTTTCCTGCTCGATTTTCAGAAAATATAGAAAGTGCGAAAACTATTTTTAATGAGAATCTAAAAAGATTTGCAAACTGGCAGGTATTGATAGGATAGAGTATGGACGGGTATATGATTATGATAAAAAACATTTTGTATTTGGTGATTATCCTATGCATGAATTAGCTTCTTCCCATATTTGTAGAAGAACCTTTGCCACGATGTATTATACAAAAATTCCTACTGCTATCATTATGAGTGTTACAGGTCATAAAACAGAAAAGGAGTTTCTGGAATATATTGGAATAGATAACAGTACCCTTTCTGAGCAGATGTTTTCTTATTGGGAGCAATTGGATAAGGAAACTAAAAAAGATGCTAATGAGGTTAGAAATAGTGTTTAAATGAAACTTAAAAGTGTTTTAATTAATATTAAAGAGAAATAAAATCCCAAAAACCCAGTAAAATAACCCAAATCAAAAAGTATGAAATGTTGTAGAGTAAATGTTAATGTTTGAAACCTACAAAACCAATATTAAAATACTTTAAATATAGAAAAACAAAGAACAGAAGATGATAAAAACTTGTCAAAACTTGACATCCAGAATTTGAAAATATCTGAAATTGCAAAACCAAAATAACCCACTGGTTTTTATTTTGATCTTTTTTTTTGTCCTGTCAGCTTTTAAGTATTTATGCATAGCAGAAAATGACGTAAACCTAAACGTTGACAGAATCAGAAAATAAATGCTATACTTGAGTAAGATTCTTTGCATGTCATAACATAATCGGCAAAGCTCACTTTATGTACAGGAGCTTCGGTAATTATTAACAGGGCAACCGAGTATTCTTACTTGTAAAAAAGAGTTTAGTTATGAACAAAGACTAATATCTTCTATTATCAAAACTGAGACTTGAAAAAATATATTCTGAATTGTAAAGAATTATTGATATAGCCGTTTTTCTTACTCGATAAAAAATATCTCAGGCCAGATTTAATCACCTAATAGATTATAATATTAAAAGGTATTTTTTTTATTCAAAATTTCTTGGTGATTTAGGTTATCACAAACCTTAAAACCAGTTTGGAATAAAACCATGAGCCGAGTTTATCCCTATCTCATTATGCGCGAAAATACAAGTAATACTTTCTTTGATCTCTATCCCACTATTCACCACGCATGTGAAAAAGAATAAAAAGATAGTCTAAAAATTTATTTTATAAAGAATTCCTAATAGCAGCAGACTTTATTCTCTATAAATTTAATTCTTTAGTAAACTTTCTATTAACTTATTTTGCATTGTCATAAGTTGAGTTATTTGTTCCTGTTGTACCGTTAGCTGTTTTTGGTTTTCAATTAAATTTTCTAAGACATTTTCAGAAATTGTATTATGTATTGTGACAGTACTATAAATATTGCCCACAGCAGAATTATGGTTATTATCGGTATTGTTTTGAACGATCTGGTCTTCCAAAAAATATTGCGGTTCTACCTTAAAAAAATCGGCTATCTTTTGCATAAAAAGGAAATCAATTTTTTCTATTACTCCGTTTTCTATTTTACTGAGATAACTTTGAGAAATGTCTAATTGATATGCCAAAGTTTCTTGAGAAATTTCTTTCTGTTCTCTCAATCTTTTTATTTTGAAACCTATGCCGTTATTCATATTACATAATTTTTATGTTTGTAAAGGTAATATTTTTATAGAAAAACTTTATTCCAAATGGAATTGTATTTTATTCATACTGGAATTGTTTTATAAAGCATTATTTGACATCTTTAAAAGCCATTTCGTAAAATAGTGTTTAATACGTTTTTATCGAAATGCAACCTAAAATAATAATATGCGACATGCTTTGTCGCATTGGTTTGATAGCTTTGAAATACCATAATATAAATCAGATCTATGAAAATGCATTATCAATCGGGCTAAAAATAGTCTACCGTAAAAAACCCATGTTAAAATGGGATTTTCCCTATACTGGGAATTGTAATTAGTTTTTAAATTCACATCAAATTATTAAATAACAAAAATGAAAAAACTTTATTTCAGCGCATTTCTGATATGCACGGTCTTTGGTTATTTCGATGCTCAGGAAGTTCTTTGGCAACGAGACATTAAATCCTCAACGCAGGATTTTGTAAGTCAGGTGACCGCTACTATTGACGGACAATATCTGATCACAGGAAGCTCTATTCAGGGCAATAAATTACAGCAGGAAAGTAAACAAAACAACGGTTATGACTTTCATTTCATTAAACTTAATCAGCAAGGAGAACAGGTCTGGGAAAAGTATTTCTCAGGAACAAATCACGATTATTTATCGGCTACCGTAACTACACAGGAGGGTGGCTTTCTGCTATCTGGTACGTCCTGGTCAGGAAAAGGATTAGATAAAAAGATGATTCCAAAGGAGGAGCAGACATCTGGCTGATCAGAATCAATGAATTCGGAGATGAATTATGGCAGAAAACGTTGGGAAGTACTTCTGATGAAGAAGCCAGAGCCGTCATCCAAACGACGGATTTAGGATTCTTTGTGGCCGGGAATATTCAAAACTCATCTAAAGGCTATGGCTTAAAAGATGTCTGGATCACGAGACTGGATAAAGATGGGAAAGAACTTTCTCAATTAATCCTAGGCGGAAAAGGTCTTGATGAGGTTGAAAAAATGATTCCTACGAAAGATGGTGGAGCATTATTGGGCATCTATTCCAGAAGCGCTACGACTGGGGTGAGAAATGCGTCATCAACAACAGGAAACAGAGAGCAATCTGAAAGGACAACAACTTCAATAGCCATCAGCCAGATGCCAAAATCCAGCAGCAATTTCGGGGAAGGTGACTACTGGATTGTAAAGCTCGACAAAAAAGGCAAAGTAGAATGGGAAAAGAATTTTGGCGGGAAAGGAGATGATCATATCAGAACGCTTGCTTTAACGTCTACAGGATTTGTCATCGGTGGAGAATCAAGATCGGAAAGGTCAGGAAACAAAACTGTAGGGATTGAAGAAGGAACAGACCTTTGGTTAATTGCTTTAAATGAAAGAGGCGATGAACAATGGCAAAAGTCCTACAATTTCAAAAACCGCGACATTCTGATGGGAATGAACGTCATCAACGGAGAATCTACAAAAGGAATTCTTTTAGGTGGTTACACTCAAGCCGAAGGACGCGTTGAAAAAGATGACGAAACCTTCTGGATGCTTTACCTGGACGGAAACGGAAATGAACAATGGAGAAAGCACGTAAGCGGAGAATCCCGACAAAAAGAGGAAAGACTGGCAGACCTGAAATTAAACCGAGACGGCTCCATTATCTTGGCCGGAACCAGTGCCAAAGAATTAGGAAAAGAAAACTGGAAGATTGTGAAGCTGGGCGACAAACAAGTAGATCAGTTGATTCCTAAATACGATATTAAAATCTATCCGAATCCTGTTTCAGACTATGCGTATGTAGAAATAGGGTTTGATTTCAAAGAAGCTGAGATTGTGTTGTATGATATGAGTGGAAGACAGCTTCAGAGTTTGAAAACGAAGAATAAAGTAACTAAGATCAACACGCAGGCTTTAGCACAGGGTGCTTATCTGGTGACGATAAAAACAGATACCAATAAAACAGCTAACGCTAAGCTTATCAAACAATAACCAATATGAAGAAAAATTATTTTTATGCTGCGGTTCTGGCCTTATGGTGCGGGACTGCCATGGGACAGCTTAATAACTTTCAAGGAGTCAATTTTGGAAATATGCCCAATCCCGTTCCTTCTCTGGCCCCTCTTGCCAGTTTTAATGATAATCCGCCTTCTCTTGCGTCGGGAGTTCCTGAAATCTCAATGCCATTACTGAGTCTTCCGGGATATGGTTCCGGAGTGGGGTTGCAGCTCAGCTATGACCGTGCGGGTTCTGGTGAAACGGTAGGAGAAATGGGGGCAGGCTGGTTTATGCCTAAAGGAGGAGCTATTTCCAGAAAAATTAACGGTTTGCTGGATGAAATCCATCAGGATCTGAACAGCCCGGATTATGAGAAAAATGTGTTTGATGACGAATACTATTACAGTGTTCCCGGTCTTTCAGGAAAGTTTAAAATCGAAAGAAATATACAGCAGAATAGCTTTAGCCTGATTGACCTCTCCCCACTCAATCATGTTAAGATAGCCTATACCAGAAAAAATAACGTAGCAACGCTTATCGTAGATTCCTTTACCATTACTGATGACCAGGGAAATACCTATCACTTTAATGACAGTTCAATTGCTGCGCTATTAAGTAGTAATGATATTGGTGAGATCTCTTCTACAGAATTCAATTCTGCATTTTATCTGAGCAGCATCAAAAATGCCAGCGGAGTGGAGGTCGCCAGCTTTACCTATAAAAAAGAAGCTAAATATCTTGACGATAAAACCACACTTTTCTATAAAACCTGCCAGCTGGAAAAAATAAGCACGGCTTTCGGAAATATAGAAATGGTGTACGATTATGATGAGGCACTGGAAAAAACAAAGAATGAGCCTTATAGTATTAAAAAGATTATTCTCAATAACAAATACGCCAAAACCGCAGAATATGCCTTTGAATATTCTTATCCGTTTCCTTCGGGTTCTGTAGAAAGTACTTCAAAAATAAGACAGTTGGATAAGATCAAAAAAATGGATGGGCAGACCGTTTTGGAAGAAACGTCATTTTTATATAACCCTTTAAGTTCAAACTCTTCAGGAAGCTTAAATTGTGGGGGCACACAGATCATCAAACCTTACGGAATGCTGAATAAAATTATTTTCCCGACAAAAGGCGCAACAGAATATGTCTATGAAACCGGAGAGGTTTATAAGGATAGAAACTCAGCAGCTTATCTGGAATCAATAAGTGGCGACCTTATTGATATGTGTATTCAATATACTCAGCAGTATCCATTGCAGAATTTTGATACTACTCAATCGCTAACTTACACGTTTACCATTCCGGGAGATCCTACCAAGAAAAAAACATTATGGTTTGACTTTGCTATTGAGTATAATCTTATACCAGGACCGATTGATCCCAATACAGGATTTCCTACCATACCGCCACCCATAAAGGAGAACCAGAAAATGTCCTATACTTTAAAGAGAGGGAATGAAACCATTTTTGCCAATACTAAGGTGTCGGGAAAGAAGTTTTATAACTATCCGGGACAATATACCGTTACCATTACGATTCCTTATGTCCATGGGGGAAGCGGTAATTTTTCTTATACAGAATTGATGTATAAACCGGGTCCTTACAGGAACTCAAGTCCTGCAGGGATGAGAATCAAATCCATCAACAGATATAATGATGTAAGTAGCACAATGCCGATCCAGTCGATGTCATACAGCTATAATAAATTGAATTCAACAGATACCAGTGGAGAGATGCAATCAGGTGAAGTGATATACAGGAATGTAAAGGTAAGCGAAGATTCAGGAAAGGGCTACAGTCAATATTATTTTAAACTTCCATCAGAATATCCTTCCTATTCTTATGTCTATAATGGAAACACTGTTCCCCTTCGTCCTTACCATAATCTGGTGAAGTCAGGGGTGTTAGAAAAAAAAGAAATCTATAGTGATAGTAATCAGTTGCTGGCCAAAGATGAATATAATTATACTTTCACGGAAGTAGATAATAGTGTCTATGAAATAGGAGACACAAAAACCTACTCCAAACCTGCATTTACCAGCCAGACCAAAACAAGTTCTGTGGCGTATCCTTCCGGTACCGCATCTTCTTTCCTGCAAAGTTCAGGGGAAAATAATGTGAGAGCAGACAATTTCAAACCTTCCAGCTCCAAAAGTATCGCTCCTGACGGAACGGTAACAGAAACGTTCTATAAGTATGCTCAGGATAAAAACCACACCAGATTACTGGAAGCCAATATGACGGGGGTTTTACTTGAGTCAGAAGTAAAAGAAAACGGAAAAACAATCGGGAAGTCGGAAACCAAATTTGATAATGGATCTCATTTGTATCCAAGCTCTGTTATAGTATACGACAGACAAACCCAGGCTCCGGTTACGACTTCTACCCTTGATGTCTACGATAGTAAAGGAAACCTGGTGCAAGCCACCGGAAAAAACGGTATTCCAAGTACGACCGTCTGGGGATATAATCAAAAGTTGCCTATTGCTGTTATTGCAGGAGCATCTTATGCTCAAGTTGCTTCTTTGTCCAGTGTAACTGCTGCCATTGCAGCTTCTGATGCAGATAATGATAACCCAGCTAATGAACCTGCATTGCTTCAGGCATTGGATACCTTAAGAAAAGATCCGGCGCTGAAAGACTTCAGTATTACCACTTCAACGTATGATCCTTTGGTTGGAATAACCAATTCCATATCAGCTAACGGAATCAGAACCACCAATGCGTATGATACGGCGGGAAGATTAATTAAAGTAAAAGATTCAGATGGAAAAACCCTGACGGAGAATCAATACAACTACAAACACTAATACCATGAAAAAAATTATAGTAGGATTCAATCTCTTGTTTGTAGCGGGAATTTCCTTTGCGCAAACCAACCTCAGCACTAATGAGAACTATGTCTACAGTAAAACCTGTATGGATGGAGACTGTACTAAAAAATCAGAATCTGTACAGTATTTTGATGGATTGGGAAGACCCATCCAGTCGATAGCCATTAAAGCGACCCCTTTGGGAAGAGATGTGGTATTACCTGTGGAATACGATGCCCAGGGAAGACAGGCTAAAAGTTATTATCCTGTTCCTCAAAACGGAAGTCAGAACGGGGCACTTTACGCCAATCCATTAGCCAATGCTCCTGCTGCGGGCTATGGGAATGAAAAAATTTATACGGAAAAAAAATATGATAATCTGTTTGCAGGCCGTGTCAGCCAGGTGGTTCCTGCCGGAAATACATGGTCTCAAAAGCCTGTAGGCCTTGGATACGGAACCAATATTGACGGCGAAGTCAGAAAATATAGCGTAACCACTACCTGGGTAGACGGCAGGACGGAAACCGCTATTTCCGGGCCTGTTTTTTACCCTGCCAATCAATTGGGAAAAAATACGATAACCGATCCCGACGGAAATACCGGTACGGAATTTAAAAACGGAAAAGGAGAAACCATCCTCGTTAGAAAAAATGACGGGGCACAAAATGTAGATACCTACTATCTCCACAATGAATACGGACAACTGGTCTATGTCATTCCTCCGATGGCCGTAACGGGTACGACTCCTGATCAGGCCACATTGGATAATCTCTGTTACCAGTATCGCTACGACGGACAGGGGAGGTTGGTAGAGAAAAAAGTCCCTGGGAGAGGCTGGGATTATATGATCTATGATGCTCAGGACAGACCGGTAGCCACTCAGGATGCCAACTTAAGAGAAAAAGGACAATGGTTGTACACTAAATATGATAAGTTCGGAAGAGTAACATTTACCGGGATAAATTCAGGTGGAGGAAGAAGTGCTGAACAGATTATAGCCACCGCGTATGGTAGCAATAATGTTAGTAGAACTTCATCTGTTTTCTTTAACCGGGAAGGAATGGATGTATATTATAATCCTAATAGTACTTATCCTGTGGCTGGTTGGGTAAAACTGCTATCAATCAACTATTATGATACCTATCCAGCCTACAGTTTTAATCCGCCTTTTCCATCTTCTGTGTTAGGAAAACCTGTTATTTCTGATACGGGAAATGCAGTGGTAAACACACAGGCAATGCCTACCCTCAGTTTTGTCAAAAATATTGAGGATGATAACTGGACAAAGAATTATGCGTATTACGATGCTGAAGGAAGATTGATAAGTACATACACTATCAATCACCTAGGTGGTTATAGCAGAATTGAAAATGAGCTGGATTTTGCAGGTGTAACAAAACAGACCAAAATATATCACAAAAGACTGAGTGGTGATAAAGAAATGGTCATTGCCCAAAGTTTTGATTATGACGGACAAAACAGAATGATCAGACATCGTCATCAGGTAGGAGGGCAAGCTGTGGAAATGCTGGCTGAAAATGCCTATAATGAATTGTCACAGATCACCAACAAAAAAGTAGGAAATGGTCTGGAGAGTATCGATTATCAGTATGACATTCGTGGGGCTCTTACGAAAATCAATGATCCGGTAGCATTGGGCACTAAACTGTTCGGGTATGAACTGAAATACCAGAACCCGGCCTACACCAATATTGCTCCGGGAAAAAGCAATGGAAATATCTCTGAAATTGACTGGAAGTCTGCTTCAGACGGCGTATTGAAAAGATATTCTTACACCTATGATCCGTTAAACAGGTTAAAAGATGCCATATATACAGAACCCAATACGACCAATCCGTATAACAATTATTATAATGAATATGCGACTTATGACCTGAACGGAAACATCAAAACCCTGAAAAGGAATGCTTTTCCAATAACAGGAACTACGGCCACTCAGGTTGATGACCTGGTGTATCAGTATACCGGAAACCGTTTGGATAAAGTCATTGAAAACGCATTGAACGACACCGGATATGAAGGCGGAAATAATACGATTGACTATGACTTGAACGGAAATATGATCAATATGAAGGATAAGGGAATTCAGAAGATGGGTTATAATCTGTTAAGTCTTCAGAATCAGTTATCTATTTCATCAACCAATGGGGCAGGAAAAGTGTCTAACACAAATATTGATCACATCTATAGAGCAGACGGAGCAAAACTCCGAAAAATATCTGTTCAACAGGCTTATATGGGACTACCCAGAACGCAAACCACAGATTATCTGGATGGCTTTCAGTATACCAATATAGATGATGGACAAGGATGCCGTACCTGTAAAACTGAAAGTGCCTATGAAGAGCAGGCCTATACCAAAATTATTGGTCCTGTTTTCCCCGGCGGACCTTTATGGACATTGGATTTTATCCCTACCGCAGAAGGCTTTTATAGTTTCACGGAAAACCGTTATATTTACCAATACAAAGACCATTTAGGTAATGTAAGAGTAAGTTTCACAAGAAACAGCGCAGGTGCTCCTGAAATTACCGGAACCAACAACTACTATCCATTTGGGCTCAACCATATTGGAGGCAGTAACATGTCCCCATTCTCTAATTATCATTCTTACAAGTTTGGAGGTAAAGAACTCCAGGAAACAGGAATGTATGATTTTGAAGCTAGAATGTATATGCCTGATCTAGGAAGATGGGGCGTTATAGATCCTATGGCAGAAGCTATGAGAAGATATTCTCCTTATAATTATGCCTTTAACAACCCGATAAGCTTTATAGATCCGGATGGGATGCAACCTCGTCAGTTTTCGATGCCTACAGATACCAGACCTGATGCTCCCTCAACTTGGATCAATCCTAATTGGTTAGGAAGAGGAGGTGCTGAATTTGGATCTATAGACACAGGATACAGTGGTGGCGGAGGCGGTGCTTCAATGTCTGCTGAAGGATTGATTAATACCGCTTTTAATTTAGGATCTGGGACGTGGTTTAATACAAAATTTGGTTTAGAGAATGGAAATGGTATTTTATTAGGATATGATGGTGGTTACAAAAGTCTTAATTCCAACTATGAGGAAGGCGGTATTGGCGCGATTGTTACTACCATTGAAGTTAATATCACTGGAAAAGGAAAATTTTATAATTGGAATTTAGGAGATAACTATCTTCCGAATATCTTAGCAATGGGAATGGCATTTAATCAGTCCCTTGCAGGATTTAATTACCAGAATGGAGGCGGAAGACTTGATCCCATGATAGGGGTGAGAAATGATGGTCCAATCAGGTATATGGGAGGAGCAGGTGATCCTTGGGGAATTTATGAAGGAATAGGAATGGTTATTTCTGGTTCTGATAAGAGCAATATGAAGTATGCCGCATTGCCTTTCTTGATAATGACAAGAAATACAGATGATGCCTTAAAACTATTAGCTGTAGAAAAAAGTATTCTTAAAGAGGAAGCTAAAGCGATTTCAAAAAATGCAGTTGCTAAAAATGGAACATTAAATGCTGGACCTTTCGCAGGTGAAGGGCTAGTAGCAAAAAATGGAAAAAGTAGAAATTTTACTGTTGATGAAAGAAAAGTTATTAATGAACAAGGATATAGTTTGGGTTGCCACACATGTGGGCAAAAAAGTCCAGGAACTAAATCGGGTAATTTTATTTTAGATCATCAACCTGCAAATGCTTTAATCCCAAGTGGATGGCCTCAAACCTTTTACCCTCATTGTAGATTTTGCAGCTCAAGTCAAGGTGGGATCATTGGGGGAATGAAAAAACAAGGTGTTTTACCAAAGATAAGTAATTAATATAATTACAATTATGATAATATATAAAGAAATTGAAATAAGCATAAATGATAATATTTATGTTAAAACTAAAGGGTTAGCGTCTTACATAGGTAAGGAAATAAGAGTAATTAAGGGTGTTAATGATCAAGATGATTATGTAAGTATTATAAAATTTTTTATTGATTATATTGTTGAGAATAGACCAATAATTTCTGATAAAGAGAATATTGCATATTACTCCTGGCTATTGCAGTTTCGGTTAGAAGAAAATTTCTATGATATATATGAAATCAATTCTGATGGAAGTGAATTTAATAAAGGTTGTGATACTGCAATTTCAATTATTCGAAATCAGTCGGAAATATGTGCACATTATGGATTGCCAACTCAATTTCCTAATTTCAACCAGATGGTTGTTATTTCTAAAGGAGTTTATGAAGGTAAAGATATAGAGGCGATTAGGTATGAATCACCTGAAAATATGTCAGGCTGGTGGCTAATTACTGATGATTATGATGATAATATCGAATCTTTAATGACAGTCCACTATCATCATGTTGCATTTACACGTGCTGATATTTTAGGATATTTAGCAATACCTTTTGGATATAGATTCTTAATGGAAAATAAAAAAATTAGTGTTTCAAAGGATTAAACTATGATATTAAAGTGTTATAAATGAAACTATATGAAACTTTTAGATTTACTAAAACATTTTAAAAATGATGGAGTTCATGAAAAATTTCGCTAAGCTCCTCTTTGCTAGGGCTAGTGTCTCGCTCATATCCTTGAATAAAAGTAAAAACCACTGCGACTGCGGTGGTTTTACTATATAAAAACGATATATTACTAAAGTAATTGACATCAATATTGATTGGAACAAAGGACATTAAAAATGAATATAAAGTTATTCCAGAACGAGACAATCCATTATTGAAGAACATGATAATTTTTGAGTTCAGAAAATTCATAATTGGTTTTAATGTAGTTTTTAACAAGAACAAAATATAAGATCATTCAATCCCAATAATTATCTTGTATTTAAAAATACTTTTTATAATATACGACATAATTTGTCGCATTATTCCATTATCTTAGTGATTCCAAATACTAAATTACATGGATTATCCTTTTTATTATACATTTCAAGAGTTTAAAGATAATTATCAGAATGATTTAAAAAAATGGCTTAACGAAAACTCTACAGGAACAGAAGTAGAATATCTTGATAATTTATATTCTTGTGCAGGATATTACGTCGGTTATAGAGAATTTGATCAAGAGGATCATAGATATGTACTTTCAGATATGTCATTCGGAGCTGTTGGGATTGCGTACGAATATGACATTATTAATTATACTTCCATTTTTATAGGTGTGCTAGAAAGCAATTTTAAGGAGAAATTCAAATTGACCAATAATAAAAAAGTAGCTGATTTTCTCTATAGTTTTGATGGTGATTTTACAGATTACGTCAGTCATGAAAGATTTATATTTAATAATGTTATTTACCTGTTAACCCCCTTTTTTTATATAAATAAAGTCATTGTCAAAGAAAGAGTAGTATATGATGACTATGATGAGCCAGTAAAAAATGAGAGAGGGGAAATTCTATTTGAAGAAGGAGAGTCTGGAGAAGCGCGTATTCTCTTTAATTTTGACCGATATATTCTTTTTTTAGATGAGGTAAAACAAATAAATCAGTTTATTTTAGAGAAAATAAATCCTGAAAAAGAGCAGGAAAATAATACAAAGGCAGCAACAGATGATAAAAGTATTTTTTCCATTCCTGAAAAAATTGTTTTATTGGAGAAATTAGGAGTTTTTGCTAAACTTATTAAAGATGGAGTTTCTCCAGAAAATGAATATAAAATTATCCAAAATCTGATTGGGGGAAGCTATAGTAATGTAAAAAAGTATTGCTTGAACAGAAAAACAAAAAATAAATCCTCAAAAGATTATCAGATTACAGAAAAACATAAAAATAAAATTAGAAATTTCTATAATTCAAAGACTTTTTAAAGACTTTTTTAAGTGATTTTCTACCACAAAGCTACCACAAAGCTACCCCAAGAGAATAAAATAGGGTAAAGATAATTTCAAACTTTGTATTGTGAAACAAATAAAACTCACAATACAATGGAATCTATAAATTTTATTGGTGTAGAACCAGACAACCTCATCAGCGAAATTGTAAGTAAAGTGAAAGAATCTTTACTGACCGATTTAGAAAAAACATTTAAAGAAAATGAGCCCAAACGTTACCTTTCAGCAGATGACATCTGTGAAAGATTTGGAGTTACCAAGCCTACAATTCACGAGTGGCGTAAACGTGGAATACTGAAATCCTACAAACTGGGTTCAAGAGTATACTACAGACTTGACGAAATAGAAAATGCAATGATAATTAACGATTAAATTTTCTATTATGACAGCTTCTAGTAACTACCAGACTATTATCTATCAATTAGATGAGGTTAGAAAAACTTTCAGGCAGTATAAAAACAGAAAAGTAACAAAATCTGTTAGCACAATTGTTTTGCCTGAAGTGATTCGTCTTGAGAAAAACAATGGATATAATACTTTTAGTGGGCTCAATAATCTTTTGTGGTTTCGTGATGCTTCTAATTGGTCTATATGTACAAAACTTGGATTAAAACCTGTAGGAATAAGCCATTTCTACTTTGTGGATTTATTTGTCGAAAATAAAAAGGTTTTATGCCTTATATATTATCCTAGAGAAGCTCAGATAATTGAATTGATTATTGTTCGTGAGTTTTATCCGTGTAAGAAATCAGAACTTGCTGAAAAGATAAAAGGTGTAGTTCAAAGTATAGTGATAACAAGCAAGTATCAGCCATATTCTTTTAAGTAATATACTTTATAAAGATGTGACCACTGGACTGTTCAAAGATTGAGATTATGCCGGCCGACTTTGTAAAATTTCATTATACGGACAACGATTATAAGCTTCCCACCAATAAAACTGATTTTATTATTTCTGTGAATGATGAAACGGGTGAGACAGATAATAAAAAAGTAGGCGATTATTTTGGAATAGAAATCACGAAATACCCCTCTAACAGAATTTTGATTAAGGGAAGCATTCATAAATTTTTTAATCGTACAGATTTTAATGGAAATGATTTAGATGTACATAATATTTCCACAGCATTAAACGACCTTGAAAAAGAACTTGGATTGAAACCTGAATGTTGCAGGCTCGAAAATATTGAAATTGGTGTAAATATTCAATTGCCATTTGATCCTAACAAAATACTTCAAAACTTACTTTTCCACCGATCAGTAGAGTTTAACAAAACCATTTCAGGTTCTTTTTATTATCAGTCTGCTAAAACAGAATACATTATTAAAATTTACAATAAAACAGCTCAGTATGAAAAGAAATTAAAAAGACTAGCGAGGAGGCCGAATATTGAAAAGGAGAATGAGCAGAGAAAGATTCATTGTTTGAAAGCTACTATAGAAAAACAATTGCAAGCGAATACATTACGGTTTGAAATAAAGTTTTTAAAAATGAGTACTTTGAATGATTTAGGAGTTGTTTATTTATCAGATATTGTTAAATCTAAAATGCTTATTTCTTTCAAAAACCTTCTATTAAAGGAATTTCATGAAATATATTTCTATGATTATACAACAGATGAAACCAAAATGAGACGATCAGAAATCAATAAACTGAAAGACTATCGCAACCCGAACTATTGGGTTAACTTGAACAAAAAAGATAAATATTATCATAAGAAAAAATTTCAGGAAATGACTTTAAAATATTCTCAAAATCTGAAAGGAAAAGTTTTGGAGCTGATTAAGCAGAAAATAGAAAACTTAACAGAGAAAAGATTAGACCTTTTTACCAATAACTTATGTGAGGTGAAAAACAAAAGTTTAGACTTTATTACCGTTCAGATATAGGGCTAAAAAGTCTAAAATTAATGATGCAAGAATTTAAAAGCAAATGACTTAAATGAAGATGTGTTTTAGAATATATTTTATGCGTTCCTAAGCATGATAAATAAAGGATATGCTCGGGAATAAGCTGAAGATAAATAGAAAGTTCCTTAATAATTTAGGTTATTTATTCGAAATAAAATGAAAGATTAAAAATTAAAAATAAAATTAAGTTATATGGGACGTTTGAGTAATTATCCGGACGAAATAGAAAGATTGAAATGTATAAGTATTTCAGACTTACGAAAGTTAGGCTATTTGGAACCTAATGTATTTCTAAATAAAAGCATCTACTGGACAAACCAGAATGGGGATAGAACCAGTTCAATTGCTGTTATTATTGATACTAATGAGACAAAAGGAAGTATAACCTTTGACTATACTTACAACCAATCTCAAAAGATTAACTACACTGTGCAGCTTATGACAAGACCTTCTAATCTGGGAAATGGTCTACTTTGGTTTTTTGTTTGTCCCAGTACTTTTAAAGTTTGTAGAAAGTTGCATTTAAATTGTGGATACTTTTTACACCGTACAGCTTTTTCTGATTTGTACTATGAAAAACAGCTCCATAGTAAAAGGTGGAGGGAGTGGGATAAGTCTTTTGGTGCCTGTTTGGATGATGGTGTATATGAGGAACTACATAAAAAGTATTTTAAGAAATTTTATAAGGGTAAGCCCACTAAGAGATATTTAAAGTTGATGGAGAAGCTAAATAGTAGAGAATCTATTGCCTTTGGAGATATAGAAAAATTTTTGTTATGATGGTTGTTTTTTATCATTACCACATATTAAAACATGTTAAAGAGTCATAATGAATTAATTATTCAATATTTAATCTAATAGTTATAATAAAGTTCCCACCATTAAATAATGGGGAACTTTATTAAGGTTGCGAAGAATTATTATTTATCTCATTTCTAGCCTTGTTGACTTGGATTTGTAAAAGTTCTCTTTCTAATTTACACTTAGCATCTTCATCTTTTTTTGCCTTTCTCCAATGCCAAAACCCCCATATCCCCACGACAAATCCTAATGGAAAGCATATGAAGAAAATCCATTTATATAGAGCAATATAGCCTTCTCTTTTCTCAATTTCCTCTACCTTGGCTTCGGATTTGATTTGATTAATAATATTTGCTTTATGAGAAATTTTAATATTGTTCAATAGTTCGCGTTTTTTCTCAGGCAAAATAGTAATTTCCTTAATTTCTTTCTTGAGTTTAGCTATTCTTTTTTGATTCTCTTTTATATCGTAATCCAAATTTTTAACATCAGAATTAAGATTTATTTTAACAATTTCAAGTTTCTGCATCTCATTTAAAGGATAATACACAGATAAAATCATCATTAATGCGCCAACACTAACTAAATATTTATACAAATTTTCTGAGCCAGAAAAAAAATTACTTTCCATTTTTCTTAAAAGGTTCTATAATTTCATCTATATTAATATCTAAGCTGTCAATTTCAGCCCCAGCGTTATCTAGAGTCTTTCTATGCTCTATAACAAATTTCTTAACTTTAGGATCCTTTATTGTTTCAGGGTCATGTTTACAAGAAGTAAAAAATAGTAAAAAAGCCAAAACAGCTAAAGACTTTCCTCCCTTAATGATTTCCATTTTCCCAGGAGATTGTAAGTTCATTTTTACATAAAACTCTTCATTATTCTCCTTAAAATTAAACTCTGTCGAAATGTCAGCGAGTAAACTTTCAATATTATCCATGAATCCACTTAATTCTCTGAAATTAATATTGTCTTGTTTTTCTATACTCAAAACATAATGTGTCTTGTCATCTTTCTTAAAAAGACTTCCTATCTCTTTATCAATATATGGTGCAAAACTACCTATATCACTAATAGAATGCCTATTAATTCGCAATCTGAAAAAATATGGGTCGAGTTCAAAAATACTTTTGTTTTGTAACCATTTAACATGTCTTCTTTTAGTGTGGCCACTTGCAGTTGCATCGTCAAATTCAAAACTTGCATCATCGGTTATTTCTCCAAATGCAAGTCTTTCAGATCTTCTGCTAGGAACAACAATAATATCCCCCTTTTTTAATTTAGAAAAACGTTCAATTTTATTATATATTGAAGTTATTTTTGCTTTCTGTTTTGTATTAGATGGATCTAAACCTTCTTTTTTTGCAATTTTTTCTTTAACCTCAGAATCTGACCTGTTCTTAATATCGTTTAAGGTTATGTAACTCCAACCTATTGCAATATAGTTATTTTTTATGTAGTCTGGAAAATGTCTACCATTATCTGTTCTTACAAACCAATATCTTCTATCTGAATTAAACTCATCTACTCTTTCTAATATTTGATTTATATCCATGCTATGTTATATAGTTTTTTTTTTTACAAATATACATTTCTTTGTAAAATGATGATTAAGGTTTTCCGTAATGATATTTGGAAGAAATAAAATCAACTTCTACTACCTTCATCGATTAAATTTAAATGATTTGACAGTTATTAGTATTTAGAATTAATACTAAAAATTTGCTTAGATAAAACTTATTGACTAAATATTGACTAGAAAAACAAAAACCACTTGAAAATCAAGTGGTTAATTATTAAATTGTAGACCCACAGGGATTCGAACCCCAGATGACTGAACCAAAATCAGTAGTGTTACCGCTACACCATGGGTCTGTTTTTGATGCTGCGAAATTATATAAATTATTTGAAATATAAAAATGAAAATTAAAGATTATTTTACGGAATTATACTGGTAAAGGCTTTATGGATTGATATCCAAAGTTTTAATTTTTTAATTTTTTTTCAAATTTTCTTACATCCACACTCCTAAAGAATAAAACCTTATCTTTGCAAAAAATTGGGCTCCAAAAGTTGGAGTAACCCATTAATAACTTATCCTGAGCATAGCAAAGGATTATTAAACATTTTTTATGTCAAATATTGTCGCAATCGTTGGACGTCCCAATGTAGGGAAATCCACGCTTTTTAACCGTCTTCTAGAAAGAAGAGAAGCTATCGTAGATTCTACAGCCGGTGTAACCAGAGACCGCCATTATGGAAAATCTGACTGGAATGGAGTAGACTTCACGGTAATTGATACCGGAGGATATGATGTAGGTACAGATGATATCTTTGAGGAAGAGATCCGTAAGCAGGTACAGCTGGCAGTAGATGAAGCAACTTCTATCATCTTTATGATGAATGTGGAAGAGGGGCTTACTGATACTGACCATGAGATCTACAGGATATTGAGAAGATCCAACAAGCCGATTTATATTGTTATTAACAAGGTAGACTCTTCTAAGGAAGAACTTCCGGCAACAGAATTTTATCAGTTAGGAATTGATAAATATTACACACTTTCTTCAGCAACGGGTTCCGGAACAGGAGACTTGCTTGATGATATCGTTAAAGACTTTCCGACTACAGAATATAAAGATCCTTTCGAAGGATTACCAAAAATTACCATTGCAGGACGTCCTAACGTAGGTAAGTCTACGATGACCAATGCTTTATTGGATGTAGAAAGAAATATCGTAACAGATATTGCAGGAACGACCAGAGATAGCATCCAGACGCTGTACAATAAATTCGGACACGAGTTTGTATTGGTAGATACTGCCGGGATGAGAAGAAAGTCTAAAGTAAATGAAGACCTGGAATTCTATTCCGTAATGAGATCTATCCGTTCTATCGAATATTCTGATGTGGTGATCATTATGGTAGATGCTACCCAGGGATGGGAATCTCAGGATATGAATATCTTTGGCCTTGCACAGAAAAACAGGAAAGGAATTGTTATCCTTGTCAACAAATGGGATTTGATCGAAGACAAGCAAACCAATACCATGCGTGATTTTGAAAAATCAATTAAGGATAAAATCGGTCAGTTCCAGGATATTCCAATTCTGTTTGTTTCTGCATTAACAAAACAAAGAATCTTAAAAGCAGTGGAAGTTGCTATGGAAGTATATGAAGATCGTAAAAGAAGATCAAAACTTCAAAATTGAATGAAGTAATGCTTCCGATTTTCGAACACACCCCACCTCCGGCATTGAAAGGGAAATATATTAAAATCAAATATTGCGTTCAGCTTCCTACACCTTCGCCACAGTTTGTATTCTTCTGCAACCTGCCACAGTATGTGAAGGAGCCTTATAAGAGATTTACTGAAAACCAGTTGAGAAAACAATTCGGGTTTACCGGAGTTCCGATTGAAGTGTATTTCAGACAAAAATAAAAATGACTTTTACATAAAATCTGGCGAGGCGATTTCCTTGCCAGATTTTTTATAGATATATCTATATGACTCGTGTTAAAATGCAAATTCGTTTTTTAGTTGTAATTTTGCAGGAATTAATGTAGACTAACCCTAATTAAAAATTTAAGATCTTCATGCTTACTATATTATCAGATAATTTTTCTCTTGTTAATGAATGGATTAATGAACTTCGAAACGTTGAAGTTCAACATGACCGGATGAGATTCCGAAGAAATATGGAAAGAATAGGAGAAATCGCAGCTTTTGAAATAAGCAAAGGACTGGAGCAAAGAGAAGTTGAAATCCAGACTCCTTTAGATACCATCAAAAGCAGAGAAATTGCAGTACAGCCGGTTATTACTACTATTCTGAGAGCCGGAGTTCCATTGTTTGAAGGAATCCTTAATTATCTTGACAGAGCAGATTGCGGTTTTGTTGCAGCTTATAGAAAACATGATGCGAATGATTATTTTTCTATCAAACAGGATTACCTTACCTGTCCAAGTATTGAAAACAGACCACTCATTGTAGCTGATCCAATGCTGGCAACCGGCGCATCTTTAATTGAAGCTATTAAAGATTTGTTGACAAACGGAAATCCAACCCAGCTTCATATTGTAGCAGCTATTGCTTCCAGACAAGGTGTGGAAACTGTTCAAAAGGCATATCCCGATGCTTACATTTGGGTAGGAGCTATAGATGAACACTTAACGTCTAAAGGGTATATCACCCCTGGCTTAGGAGATGCGGGAGACCTAAGCTACGGAGAAAAACTTCAGCGATAAATTAAGAAAGATTCCAGAAATCTTTTATTAAGCTTACTAATAAATCAGGTCGTACTTTATCCATAGGATGCTTTGTATCCGGAAGTACGGCCATTTTTGCATTAGGGAGGGTTCTGTAGACATTCAGACTTTCTTCAATGGTTACCATATGGTCTCGGTCACCTACCATAATCTGAGTAGGAATAGTAATCGTAGCCAGATTGTTTTCCAATGGAGGATTTTTACCTAAATTAACCATCAGATCAGCTATGGCAGGAAGTAATTGTTTCCATTTTGAGCCGTGTTGTGATTCTAAAAGCTGTGCATATTGAGGAACCTTTTCAAGGATTATATCGGGATCAAGCATTTTGCTCTCTTGTAAAGCCTGTTCTTCGTTCCATTCAAATTTTGTCCCCAAAGTCATAATGGAATTTATATTTTCCGGATTTTTCATTCCATAGCAAAGAGCAACATAGCCTCCCATGCTGTGGCCAAAAATATAAACATCTGTCAGATTATTTTTTGTACAATAGTCTGATAATTCCAGCGTATATTTTTCTATACTGGTGCCGTTCGCAGGAAGTTCTGTATCTCCATGTCCTGAAAATACAGGAGTATGAATATTAAAATATTGCGATAATGTTTCCAGGTAAGGGGTGAATATATCACTGTGACCTAAGGCTCCGTGTAGTAAAATCAAATTGAGCATTGCTATTTAGTTTTCCTGAAAATTAAGAAAAAAGAACGGAAAAAAGAAAATTGTCGAACAGCAATCCTTGAGAAATGAAATTTTCTGCTTTCAATTCTCAACTCTCAACTTTCAATTCTCAATTCTCAATTCTCCATTTTCAATTAAAAATTAAACATCTATAGCCATTACCAATACACTCACCCTATTGTTGCCGGAATTTAAAATCTCCCAGGCTATAGAAGAGATGGTATTGCCGGTAGTAAAGACATCATCGATCAGTAAAATATGTTGCCCGCTAACAGGTTGGGTTAAAGAAAAGGTATTCACAGTTTCCAGCCTGTGTTTCTTATCTTTTAATGCCTGGGCTTTTGAATAGTGATTTCTTTTGATAAGCTGATGATCAAACGGAATCCTGTAAAATTCCGACAATGTCTCCGTGAAAAGGTGAAGCTGATTATATCCCCTTTCTCTTAATTTTTTCGGATGAAGAGGAACGCTTACCAGGAGATCGGGTTTCCGGTTTTTAAAATCCACTACTTCCGTGGTCCATTCTGCAAGAATTTTTCCGACTTTCTCCCTTCCTTTATATTTGAGCTCATGGATAAGCTTCCGGCTCAGGTTTTCTTTTTCAAACTGTATCAGAGCAAAGGTATTCTCAACAGGAAAGAGCAAGCTGCATTTTTCGCGGATAGGATTGTTTTCAAAATAATTGTAATGCGTAAAATGAATCTGATCAAAACATAAATCACATACCAATAACTCAGCATCAATCATTCTGTTGCAATGAATACAGCGGTTAGGAAATAATAGGTCAAGTATCATGAGTGTGTTTTTCTTAAAGATATAAAATACATTTCAATGGGTATCAACCTTTTATCTTAACACTCTTTCATAACAGGATTTCTGAATTTACCTCTCGAAATCTTTTCTCACCTTCTCAATAGAATTTTTCATGCTGAGATTGAAATGTTCCTTTTCCAGTCGTACGGGCGAAGCTTGTCTTACTTCACAGTCCGGGATGCTGCAGGATTCACAGGTTACACCTACATTAATGGTTTGCAACGTAGGGGATTTGACAAAATTGACTTTTTTGATCGTCTGAGAATTCAGTAAAATCCCAAGGCAATAACTTCTGTTGCTTCCGTCAGAGAAAGGATTTTTTTGCGAGGTCGAAATAACCAGATAACTTACCCCCTGATCTTTATAATGAGAAATCTGTGCGTCGGTAAGCGTTTCGTTTTCCTTCAGGTCATCAAGGTTTTTTACAGCTATCCATCTTCTGCAGTAATGCTCATTGGTGGCGTTGGCGTGAGGAGCCTGTTGATGATTAAGGTGTAGTTCTTTTAAAATCTGGATCTTATCTGAACCTTTCTTTTTGACAAGACACAAATAAAATAAATCTCTAATTCCCATTTCCGCCGAAAGAATATTAGTCAGCCGGTAATAAAAGGTTTCCGGAGAATGGGTGAAACTGTTGATAAGGCTTCCGAAGCTTTCAGGAGCCCATTGGTTTTGCCGGAAAAATTCTGAAGTTTTTTCAATGGCAATTTCTTTGGAAATTAGAAGGGCCCCGGCAAAATATGAAGCATAAAAATTGTTGAGGATCTCTTCAAAACTTCCGAAATCAAGCCACGAATAAGTATTGGGACGATTTTTTAATTCAAGGACATTAAAGCCTATTTCTTTTGCTAAAATAAATGTCTTCTGATCCTTTTCAAGCTTTTTATTCAAAAGCAGCAATTTGCGCTCCGGGATAAAAAGAGAACGAAGATTGTCAAGAGTGCCATATTTTTCAAAACCTTCAGACTGAATGGTGTAATTAAACTTTTCCAAAAGAATTTTTTCCAGAACATCAGATTTTAAATCCTTGTTGATCTCCAATTGATTTTCTTCGGCAAACAGGTTTACTTTTTCTTCAATTTCCGGGAAATAATTATCATACAACTCCTGAAATGACCTTAGGACAGCAAAATAAAACCTCTCTTTTCCGAGATTATAGTTTTGGGAAATCTCAATCAGCGCATTAATAAAGGCCGTTACCTTTTTAGGAGCATCACTGATGATACTGATGAGGTTGTTTTTATTAATACCGAATAATTCCAGCGGAACCTCTTTGAAAAAATCAGATTGTAAAATTTCATTAAACGGAGACAGACTCTTATCCAGTTTGGTAGAAACCAGATCATCAAAAGTACAGCTGAGTGCTTCTGAAAGTTGAATGATCTTGTCGTGTTTCGGATATTTCTTCCCGTTTTCAATTTCGTTAAGGTAAGATTTTGAAAGCCCGGTCTTTACGGCAAGGTCCTGTAACGACCAATTTTTCTTTTGTCGCTGCTGTTTCAGTTTAAGCCCGAAAACTGTTTTGATAAAGTCGCTGTCTGAATTCATTACTCAAATATAGATAATTAGATGCGATTATTCGCATAATAATTTTTAAATAAATTTAGCGAACGTTCGCTGTTTGTGAAAATTTTTGTTTATGTTTGTAAAACAGAATCACAAAATCAACAAGTTATGGAAACTAAAACCCAGTTAGTTATTAAGTCACAGACACAGTTTGATGAGATATTTACTCAGGATCTAAATGATTTTTTGATTGAGCTTCACCAGAAATTCAATCCGAAAAGATTAGAACTTTTAGAGGAAAGAAAAAAAACACAGCAGGAATTCGACAAAGGTATTTTTCCCGAGTTTTTAAAAGAAACGGAAGACATTAGAAACGGAAACTGGGTGTGTGCACCATTACCGCAAGATTTATTAGACAGAAGAGTTGAAATTACCGGGCCCGTAGACAGAAAAATGATTATTAATGCCCTGAATTCGGGAGCTTGCACCTTCATGGCTGATCTGGAAGACAGCAGCTCGCCGACATGGGAGAATTGCATGCAGGGACAGATCAATCTTTCCGATGCCATCAACAGGTCTATTGATTTTGTGAACGAAAAGGGTAAAGTCTACAGACTTCATGAAAAAACTGCCGTTTTATTAGTCCGTCCAAGAGGATTACATCTTCCTGAAAAGCATATTGAAATCAATGGTGAACTCACCTCAGGATCATTAATTGATTTTGGAATGTATTTTTTCAGAAATGCAAAAAACTTGCTGGCTAACGGAAGTGGCCCCTATTTCTATCTTCCCAAGCTGGAACATTATAAAGAAGCCCGTTGGTGGAATGATGTTTTTGTTTTTGCACAAAATTATATGGGTATTCCGGAAGGAACAATCAAAGCAACCGTTTTAATAGAGACCATTACCGCTTCATTTCAGATTGATGAGATTTTATATGAATTAAAAGAGCACAGCGCCGGACTCAATTGTGGACGATGGGATTATATTTTCTCATTTATTAAAAAATTCAGAAACCTGCCGGATTTTATCGTTCCGGACAGAGATCAGGTGACAATGACTTCACCTTTCATGAGCGCTTATTCAAAAAGAGTAATTGAAGGTTGCCACAAAAGAAATGTTCACGCTATCGGAGGTATGGCCGCTCAGATTCCTGTAAAAGACGATGATGAAGCCAATAGAATTGCTTTTGAAAAGGTCAGAAATGATAAAGAACGGGAAGTGAAAAACGGTCATGACGGTACCTGGGTTGCCCATCCTGCATTAGTTGCAGTAGCAAAAGAGGTCTTTGACCTGCATATGCCCTCAAAAAACCAGATAGACAAAAAAATTGAATACCATATCAGAGAAACCGATCTTCTGGAAATACCTAAAGGCGATATTACCGAAAAAGGAGTCCGAAAAAATATTAACGTAGGTATCCTTTACCTTGAAAGCTGGCTGATGGGAACCGGTGCAGCAGCGATTTATAACCTTATGGAAGATGCAGCTACCGCCGAAATATCAAGAACACAGATCTGGCAATGGCTGAAAAATGAAGCGGTTTTAAGTGATGACAGGACCCTGACCCGCCATATGATCCTGCAATGGGAAGCCGAAGAAATGGAAAATATTGAAAAATATGTTGGAGAGGAACGTTTTAAAAAAGGAAAATTCAACCTGGCTAAAGAACTTTTCAATGAATTGGTGTTCTCGGAAAAATTTGAAGAATTTTTAACGCTCAAAGCATATCCTTTTATTTAATTGAAAATTGAAAATTGAAAATGGAGAATGGAGAATTGTAAACCGATGAGGAATGTCGGTGCTTCATGATCAAAACTTTACCCCTATATCATTACAAAAAATAACAAAATCCAAATATTATGAAAACAAGACAAGAACAAATCCAGGCTATAGAGCAAGATTGGCTGACGAACCCTCGTTGGAGCGGAATAAAAAGACCTTATACTGCAGAAGAAGTTTTAAAACTTCGTGGTTCGTACAAAATTGAGTATACCATTGCAAAAGAAATGTCAGAAAAATTCTGGGATAAATTGAACAGCCGGGAGTATGTGGCAGGGCTCGGGGCACTCACAGGCAACCAGGCGGTACAGGAAGTGGATGCCGGGCTGGAAGCTATTTATCTCTCAGGATGGCAGGTAGCGGCTGATGCGAACCTTTCAGGAGAGATGTATCCGGACCAGTCTTTATACCCTGCAAACTCTGTTCCTTCAGTAGTAAAAAAAATCAATAATGCTCTGTTAAGGGCAGATCAGATACAATCGGTAAACGGAACCGGAGATAAAGAATATCTTGTCCCGATAATTGCTGATGCTGAGGCAGGTTTTGGCGGAAACTTAAATGCTTTTGAACTCATGAAACAAATGATTGAAGCAGGAGCAGCGGGAGTGCATTTTGAAGATCAGCTTTCTTCTGCAAAAAAATGCGGACACCTTGGCGGAAAAGTACTCGTTCCTACACAGGAAGCCATCAATAAATTGGTGGCAGCGCGTTTGGCAGCTGATGTTTTAGGAGTTCCAAGTTTGATTATTGCAAGAACAGATGCTGACGCTGCAGATTTGCTGACATCGGATATTGACGACAGAGATAAAAAATTCGTGACAGGAGAAAGAACTTCCGAAGGATTCTATGTCGTAAAAAACGGAGTAGAGCAAGGAATAGACAGAGGACTGTCTTACGCACCTTATGCCGACCTTATCTGGATGGAAACTTCAAATCCGGATTTAGAACAGGCAAGAAAATTTGCAGAAGGAATTCACGCCAAGTTTCCGGGAAAAATGTTAGCATACAATTGCTCACCCTCATTCAACTGGGCTGCCAGACTGAGTGTTGAAGAAATGTCTACTTTCCGTGAGGAACTGGCCAAAATGGGATATAAATTCCAGTTTATTACCTTGGCAGGATTCCATGCTTTAAATACAGCAATGTTTGAGTTAGCTCTTGCTTATAAAGAAAGAGGAATGGCAGGATATTCTGAATTACAGGAGCGGGAATTTGCTTTGCAACAAAAAGGTTTCAGAGCAGTGAAGCATCAGTCTTTTGTAGGAACAGGATATTTTGATGAAATACAGAATATTGTTACCAATGGCTCATCGGCTACCGTAGCAATGAAAGACTCTACGGAAACTGCCCAGTTTCATTAGTCATTTTTCCTTATTTTTTGATGTAACCTTCTCGTTTCTGGGAAGGTTTTTATGGTTTGCTCAATAGCTGTTTACTGTGTTTATGTAAGGCAGAAAACCAGGATGATGATGAATAAAAATTTATATTATATTTGGGGACGAAAATTTTCGAAAAAAAATATACAGAATGAATTTAATTAAAGGACTTTTTATCGCGTTAGGTTTAACATTAACTGCTAATGCTGCCAACGCTCAACAAAAGATCGGAAGTGTAAACACAGATGAGATTTTTGCAAGTTTATCTGAGGTAAAAACAATTACTTCAACCGTTGATAATCTGACAAAAACAAAACAGACAGAAATCGAAAAATTAATAGGGGAGTATCAGACAAAGCTAAAAGCTGCACAAGATAAAGAGAAAACCCTGAGCGAAGCCAACAGAGAGGCGGTAACTAAAGAATTGATGGCTGCCCAGACAGACCTGCAGGCATTAGGTAAAAAAATAGAAGAAGCCAGAGCACAGGCCAGCAAAGAAATTTCTACAAAACAAAATGAACTTTTTGTTCCGTTACAACAAAAAGTAAAAGGAGCTATTTCTGCCGTTGCTAAAGAAAAAGGGTTAAATTTCGTATTTGATGTTTCGCAACCTGACAATAATAACCTTATCTACACAGACGGAACTGAAGATATCACAGCATCCGTAAAAACAAAATTAGGAGCAACCGCTTCTGCTCCGGCTACAAAAGCTAAGAAATAAGTATAATATACTATAAATGTTTAAAAGGAATCAGAATATATCTGGTTCCTTTTTTTGTATAAAATGGATGCTTTTAATGGATAAAAGCGGGATTTTTTTAGGATTAAGTGATACATTTGAGTAAACTTTTCGCAGAGATGGATTTAATATACGAGAAACAGATCAGAGTAGCAGAAGAACATATTGACCGGAACAATCATGTGAACAACGTGCAATATGTACACTGGGTAGAGGAAGTAGCAGCAGAACATTGGGATCTCCTAAAACATAAAACCGACTATGCAAACGATGTATGGATGCTTCTTGATCATCATATTCAATACAAAAAACAAGTCTATCTGGACGATATCATCACCGTCAAAACTTACCCTCAAACCCCTGAAGGTGCAAAGCAACCGAGAAAAGTGGAATTTTATTGCCATGATCAGCTTGTCGTAGACTCCGCTACACTTTGGATTTTATTTGATCCTCAGGCAAAGAAGATTAAAAGACTGGAAAACGACTGGCTGGAGAAATTAAAGTGAAGAAAAACAACTCACTTTGTATGAACTGTAATATAGTGAGGCTTTGAACTGTCTTTTATAAGAATCACTAACATCATAACCAATGAAAAACAAAATTTTCATACCCCTAGTTATACACTTTTCACTGTTGGGATATACCCAGACTCCTGAGCAATCAAAAGCAATTGATACCTATGTAAAGAATGTTATTCAGGTCAATGAGATCCCGGGAATGGCTGTTGGGATTGTAAAAAATAATAAGGTAATTTTCCAGAAATATTATGGAACTGAAACCTTGGAAACCAATAAAAAGGTCGATTCGCATTCGATGTTCAGGATATATTCTACGACAAAGCTCATGTCAAATGTTGGTCTGTTTCAGCTGATTGAACAGGGAAAAGTATCGTTGGACGACAACATTTCAAAATATATAGACCATTTACCGGCAAAATGGCAAAATATTCAGGTTAAAAATCTTGTTTCCCATTCTTCGGGTCTTCCGGACTGGATTCACTTCAGCGATATTTCGAAAGATGCCACCGATGCTGAGGTTATTGATCGGTTGTCAAAAGAAAATATGGAATTTGAAACCGGCAGTGATTACAGATACAACCAGACAAACTATCTGTTGATTACCATGATCATTGAAAAGGTAACAGGAGAAAAATTTGAAGATTATATCGTGAAAAATCAATTTCCTGACTTGCGGAATCAGTTGGTGTTTTCATCAGATTCTGTGGAGGAAATTCCCAACAGAATCGTGAAATATATTTATAATAAAGAAACCCGTCAATACGATAAATCCACATTTGTAGAAGGGAGAAGGGCGCATTCAGCCAATGGACTGGCGATTACATTGCCTGCTTTTTTACAATGGAGCATTCATCTTGCCAAAAATGATTTTCTAAAACCTGGCACACGGGAGTTGATGTGGAAACCGTTCGAATATAAAAATAAAAAAGTGGCTTTCACCCATGGCTGGGATATTTCAGAATTTAATAACATCAAATCATATCATTTTTCCGGTGGAAATGTAAGTGCATACAGGATTTTTCCCGAAAACGATATGGCTATTATCTTAATGTATAACGGATACAAAGAATTTCCGGTTTATTTTCCAATGGTGAATCAGATAGCAGGAATTATGGATAAACGTTTGCTGAATCCTTATATGGTGGCAGAAGAATACACAAAGTCTGAACCTCTTGTTTATCCTGATCATAAAAAAGAAACTTATGGCTATCGTATAGAAAAAGATAAAGTCGTTTTTTCCTACCAGTTTCCAGAAAAACAGAGCACTGAATATATCAGAAATCTTACCGTTGCAGGTTCATTTAATAATTGGAATACCGGTGATAAAGCATTTCGGATGATTCTGAAAAAGAACAATACCTTTGAACTTGCCCTACCCAAATCTTATTTTGAAAAAGGGAAAACATATGGTTTTAAGTTTGTGATGAATACAAACGGATGGCTTTCGGTTCCTTACTATTCTTCCAATACAGATGGAACAAGGGATAATAATTTAACGTTGAAAATCGACTAAAAGAATACTTTAATACCTTTAATAGATACAGTCTTTTTCTGTGTTCAACTGTTTTATCATATCTTTGCAGTATGATACGTATTACAAAAATTTTTACATTCGAAACGGCTCACGTACTCTACAATTACGATGGGAAGTGTAAAAATATGCACGGACATTCCTATAAACTGTTTGTAACGGTGAAAGGAAAACCGATTAATGATATAGAAAACCCTAAAAACGGGATGGTGGTCGATTTTGGAGATATCAAAAGTATCGTGAAATCTGAAATTGTTGATGTATGGGATCATGCAGTGCTTGTTAATGCCTTATCTCCTCACAAAGAATTGGGAGATGATCTTGAACAGAGAGGTCATAAAGTAATCTATTGCAGTTTTCAGCCGACTTGTGAAAACATGTTGTATGCCATTGCTTCAAAAATAAAATCAAAACTTCCTGAAGGTATTTCTTTAGCTTATCTTAAACTTCATGAGACAGAAAACTCTTATGGAGAATGGTTTGCAGAAGATAATCAATAAAAGTATTCAACAAAACTCAAACGGTGTTAAAGACAATAATTAATTTAGAACCCGGGAAAAAGGTATACTTCGCCTCAGATCAGCATTTTGGTGCTCCCACACCCAAAGAGAGTCGTGTGCGTGAAGAGAGGTTTATTCGCTGGCTGGATGAGATCAAAGAAGATGCACAGGTTCTGTTTTTAATGGGTGACCTTTTTGATTTCTGGCATGAGTGGAAACATGTTGTACCCAAAGGATATGTACGTGTTCTCGGGAAAATCGCCGAATTGAAAGACAGGGGAATTCACATTTATTTCTTTGTGGGCAATCACGATCTATGGATGAAAGATTACCTGGAAGAAGAAATCGGTTGTACGGTTTTTTACCAGAAACAATATTTTGAAATGGGTGGCAAGCAGTTTTTGCTCGCCCATGGAGATGGTCTGGGACCCGGAGATAAAGGGTATAAAAGAATGAAAAAATTATTCACCAATCCTGTAGCTCAATGGTTTTTTAAATGGCTGCATCCCGATATTGCCATGAAAATCGCGTTGTACCTTTCTCAAAAGAATAAAATGATTTCCGGCGAAGAAGATAAAGCATTTCTAGGTGAAGACAGGGAGTTTCTGATCATTTATTCCAAAGAAAAACTGAAGACTGAAAAGATTGATTATTTCATCTACGGACACAGACATCTTCCCATGGTCCTCAATCTGGAACCGGATTCAAAATATATTAACCTTGGAGACTGGATTTCCTATTTTACCTACGGGGTTTTTGAAAAAGATTTTGAACTGAAAGTCTTTGAAAAATAGAACAAAAAAAATTACCCCTAAAAGAGGTAATTTTCGAATAGACCGAAATCTATTCTTGTTTTTAATCCATATTCCAATTAAGTACTTGCAAGAATTTTACCAAAGTATATTCGTTCTATTAAAAAATTATTAAATAAAAATGTCTTTTCTGTTAATTGCTTTATAATGAAGTAATAATGAAGATTAAAAAATATGGAAGTGAAAAATATATTCAACATACAAACTGAACAGGACTTCCTGGATGCATCCTTAAAAACATTTCGCTATCAGTATGAAAATGTTGAAATATATAGGAAGTTCGTTGACTTTTTAAAAGTTAACCCCGATGAGGTGAATACCTTGGCCGAAATACCTTTTCTTCCCATAGAAATGTTTAAAAATCATCATATTCTTGATAAAAATGTCAGAGCTGATCTCTTTTTCCAAAGTTCCGGAACCACGCAGATGAATCTTTCGAAACATCATATTGCCGATCCCGCTTTGTATGAAGAGAGTATTTATAAAAGCTTTGAACAGTTTATCGGGAAACCTGAGGATTTTATTTTCTTAGGACTGCTGCCAAGTTACCTGGAAAAACAGAACTCATCATTGATCTATATGGTAGATTATCTGATGAAAAAATCAGGAAAACCTGAAAACGGATATTTTCTTTATAACCATTCCGAGCTGCTTCAGTTATTAAATCAGCTGGGAAATCAAAAAGTTATTCTTTTTGGGGTTTCCTTTGCCCTGCTGGATTTCTTAGATTACTGTCATTCGGGATTGAATGAGGAATCTCTGCATGTTCTTGAAAATATGATCGTCATAGAAACAGGAGGGATGAAAGGCCGGAAGGAGGAAATGACCAAAGATGAGCTTTTAAAAATCTTGCAGGACGGTCTTAAAACAGATAAAATCTATTCCGAATATTCGATGACAGAATTGCTGTCACAAGCCTATTCTTTAGGGAATAATGAATATAAATGCCCCAATTGGATGAGGATCATGGTGAGAAATGCTGAAGATCCTTTCTCGTACGAAAAAGAAGGCAGAACCGGGGCAATTAATATTATAGACCTTGCCAACATGCATTCGTGCTCGTTTATTGCTACCCAGGATCTGGGTAAAATAATGGGTGATCAATTTCAGGTGCTGGGACGGATAGATCATTCTGATATCCGTGGCTGCAGTCTTCTGGTAAGCTGATCGCTGAAATCAAAGATATAAAAATATAATTCCCTTCTGTCAAAATGATTAAAATAGAAGAACTTGTTCATGCATACATTCATACCCACTGCGATTTTGAAAAAGAACTCGTGCTGACGAACTATTTTCAGGCTGACTGGGAAGCAGATATACTGATCATTGACGGAGAAGGAATGAGTCATGAAATCGAAATCAAGCTTTCGAAAAGTGATTTTAAAAATGATTTCAAAAAGTCATATCTCAATAAAGATACAGGAGAAAAATTTCTGAAACACGATAAAATCTCCTGTGGAGATTATGTTTGTAATGCATTCAGCTTTTTACTTCCGATGGGTATGGTAGATGCCGGCATTATTCCTGAACATTGCGGCATTATAGAGTTTTATCATAATGAAGATACCTGGGATACTGAATTCTTCCTGATCCGGCCACCTAAAAACCTTCATCAGGACTCATACTGGAATCTGAACGACAAGGATCTTTTCATCCGGAAGATGGCTCTGAATCTGCTGCAGCGTAAGATGGAGATCAAAGGGAAACACGAAGAGCTTATTTTTAAAAATCCGTTTGATATTATTAAAAAGTCAAAATAAAAAAATCCTGTCGCATGACAGGATTTTATCGTTAATTATTGTTCGTAAATTAATCTGTGATTTCTGCAGTATCTCTCTGAAGTAAGAATTTGTAGATTAAACCACCTACAATTCCTCCCAGAATAGGAGCAGCCCAGAACAACCAAAGTTGTGACATGGCAAGCCCACCTGTGAAAACGGCCTGCGAAAGGGATCTTGCAGGGTTTACAGAAGTATTCGTGATCGGAATAGAGATTAAGTGAATCAAAGTGAGTGCAAGACCGATGGCGATCCCGGCAAACTTACCGTTGGCCCATTTATCAGTAGCTCCCATAATCACAATAAGGAAAAAGGCAGTCAATAAAAACTCTGCAAGGAACGCAGCTCCCATACTGAATGCTTTTCCGTTATATACAGCTTCCCCGTAAAAGTTGGTGGCAAAAGCTCCCGGTTTTGAAAAATCAACAACTCCGGCTCCGTTGAGGATGGTATATAAACATCCTGCAGCAACAAGCGCACCCAGACACTGTGCTACAACGTAAGGGATAAGATCTTTTGCAGGAAATCTTCCTCCTGCCAAAAGCCCGAAAGAAACAGCGGGATTGAAGTGGCCCCCGGAAATATGACCTACCGCGTAAGCCATCGTGAGAACAGTAAGACCAAAGGCCAGGGCAACCCCTAAAAGTCCGATCCCGATGTCAGGAACACCAGCCGCGAAAACAGCACTTCCGCAACCTCCGAAAACAAGCCAAAATGTGCCGAAAAATTCAGCAAAAAGTTTTTTTATCATATTGTTTATTTTTAAAATGTATCTCAAATGTAGAATTTATATCTTAGATTAAAAAGTTAAAACTGAAAAAATATTTCAAAAACAAGAGAACAAAAAATGTTAAATTGATAATTTGGTTTAATGTTTGTTTGGGATTTGGGTAAAGTGTATTATTATCAAAGTTGAAAGAGATAACATAAACGTTTTATCTTTCATTAGTAATTTAAAAGGGTGGTTAATGAGAAAGTTTCTTTGTGTGGTCTTCGTACCTTTTGTTTATACCTTACATCATGCACAGGCAGCCAGAAAAGCTTTTCCCTGCTATGATCTGACTTCTGTTCTGAAGGTAGAGCCGACAGCGCTTTACAAACCGCATCTCGATGCTTCAAAGAGTTTTGGAGTACAGTTACTCAAAGATTCCAAAACTGTACAGAAATATATCAACAACGGGAAATTTCATAAAATAAAAAAAAGCGGCAAAGGGTACCGCATTCAAAAGCTTGATTACAGCAGGGCGTACATGGTATCTAAAGCGAAAACCACACTGGAAAAAATAGCTTCCAAATTCAGTAAGGATACAAAAGGCGGAACATTTACCGTTTCTTCAATGACCAGAACGCTGGAAGATCAGTGCAGGCTGAGAAGAGTCAATTCTAATGCATCATTAGGAATAAGTTCTCACAATTACGGGAATTCTTTTGATATCTCCTATGTCAGATTCAATGATGTTCACAAATACAATCCCAGAATGGAAATAGCGATGGAGAAAGTTTTAAAGCATTATGTAGATGCTGGTAGAATTTATTACATCAAAGAAAAGCAGCAGAGTTGTTATCATATTACTGTGAGAAATTATTAATTAAAATTCTTTCTTGCATAAGATGTGTAGTTTCTATATTTTTATAGAACTAAAAAATCATGACTATGATAACATTAAACAGTGAAGATTTCATGCTGCGAAAAGAAGAGTGCCAGGCAGCAATGGATCAGTGGAGTTTACATCTTGCTCATTTTCCTGAACTTAAACAATTACTTCCTACCAACTACATTTTTGAAATTAACGCCGGTCATCTCGACTGGATGAGGAAGAATAGTAAATATGAAGAGTTTTGTGCTGCAATGGGTGTGTATGATGCACAGGTGATCCTTATTTTGTATCCTATGGATGAGAAAGGATACAGGAAAGATATGGATGAATATCCGTGCACTTTACTTTCTCCTCTTCAGTACGATCTCAGACTCCAGGAAATACAGCAGTATACTGTTGTCAAAAATGCCCTTCTCTCTAAAGATCTTCAAGATATTGATAAGAATGCTGACATGTCTTTTCCGATTTCAAACAAACCGGTTCTTGAACAGGATAAGGCACTGGAAGCTATTGAAAAATGGAGAAATGAAGGGATGGAATGGTTTTATCAGGAATGTACAGATTATAAAGGTGCCAGAATATTTACAAAATTTTATGTTCCTACTGCAGATTTATGTCTTGAAAACGTTGGGCTAAAAAGAATTGTATGTTCTTTTGGGTTGAAATATAATGATATATACGGAAGAATGCTGGTGACCCTTATTTTTATTTCCTTCCTTGAAAATCTTGAAAATACCGGTAGTAGTGCCCTTACAGAGGCCAATACATACGATTGGGCAAAACCGTGTCCGCCGGTGTGCAGAATACCTATGGACGGCTTTTAATATAAAAAGGATGGCTGAAATTTATAAGGCAATTTTATTCCTGAATTATGCGCTGCTTCTATCTGTTATTTTGTGGGGAGTAGCCAAATATAATATACTGAATAATAAAGAAAGGCAGTATTTTTATTGTATTGCTTTTCTTTTTTTTATTGAACTTTTAAATCTTATTCTGCCTTATATTTTCAAATTTAACGATACTTCATTTCTCTATCCTTTATATATTGCAGGCGAGTTTTTTTATTGACCGGTCTATTTATACGGAAGCTCGACTGGCACGGATATTTTCTCGCATGTACCGGAATTCTGGCTACAGGTTTAATGATCTCAAAATATGGTTTCAATTACCCTGCAAATGCCGATATTGCAAAAGTAGTTTCTAATATTATAATCATATGCCTGTCAGGCTTTACCCTGATAAAAGAAATTAAAGATACTTCTGTACAGAACCGTTTTCTATGGGTAGATGCAAGTATCTTTTTCTATTACTCGGTTTCAGTGTTTGTCTTTATCGTTCAGCATCAGATTGCAAACCTGTCCGAAGGTGATTTTTATACAATTCTCAGTGCCAATAATATTCTCTCGAGTATTCTGTACTGCTCATTACTATATATTTTCATCAAATTAAAGAAGTAACTTTAAATATAAACCTGTTAATCCTTATAATTGTTACCATAGCAGTTATCGTATCCTTTATTTTGCTTGCCTACAGAGCTTTCATCAGCAGGATCATTAAAGAGAAAAATGTACAGCATGAGGCTGAAGTTCTTCATCAGAAAAAGCTGGCACTGGAAAGCATCAAGGCTCAGGAGGAAGAAAGAAAAAAATTGCGGTAATGATTCATGATGACCTTGGAAACAGACTCAATATTCTTTCCTTATGGCTCAATAATCTTGATACACAGGGAGATGAATTGATTAAGAAAAATATCCATGATCAGATGTCTGCCCTTATCGATGCTGCAAGAGGGATTTCCCATTCATTATATCCCGTAAACCTTGAATCTGTGGGGTTAGTCTTATATGTAGAAGAGCTTATCACAAACCTTTCCCATAAAATTAATATTTCTCTTCGGGTAATGCCAGGGTATGAAAAAAAAGATCTTTTTGTGGAAGTTCAGCTGTACAGGATTATTCAGGAGTTTACCACCAATGTCATCAGGCATTCTACCGCAACTGATCTCTGGATTTATCTAAAAGATTATTCCCAATATATGGCAGTCGTCATTTCAGATAATGGGCAGGGGTTTGAATATGAAAGGGTGAAAAAAGGCATGGGTATCAAGAATATTGAATCCCGTATAAAATCAATGAATGCTACCCACAAATGGAAAAAAACTTTTTTACATAAAGGAAGTCGTTTAATCATTAAAATACCAACACACAATGAGTTCCCAAATCAAATTAGCCCTGATTGATGATGAACAGCTGATCCTGGAAGGGGTAAAAATGCTGCTGTCGAATGAAAAAAATATATCGGTTCGCCTCACCTCTGATAACGGCCCCGATTTTATTGACCAACTGGAATTGCTTTCAGAAGAAGACTTTCCTGATATTGCACTGGTGGATGTTCAGATGAAACCGATGAATGGTTTTGAGCTGGTAGAAATTCTCAAAGAAAAGTATCCCGACCTTAAAATTATTATTCTCTCTTCCCATTACAAGACTTCTATTCTCGGATATATGGTCAAGTTGGGAGTATCTGCATTCCTCCCTAAAAACTCAAATAAGAAAACATTCATTGATGCCATTACCATGGTTGATAAAAATGGCGTCTTCTTTACTGCAGAAGACCACCAGATGTTATTTACCTATATGAACAGCACAGCCAAGAAAAATTCTCTCTTTGAAACAGAGGATGAGCTGTCTGAACGCGAAAAGGATGTTGTAAAGCTTATCTGTCAGGAGTTTACCAACAATGAAATAGGCGAAAAACTTTTTATAAGCCCCAGAACAGTTGAGAGTCACAGGCAAAGAATACTGGAGAAGATCGGAGCCAAGAATACTGTGGGAATTGTCATATATGCCATTGTCAACAATATTTACTCACTTGAAAAAATATAACCAGATTCCGTAGAAATACGGAATTTTTTATTTGGTACTTTCCACTCTAGTTTAGCTTTCCTTTCTTCTGTTATTTTGAAATGTCTCTCTCAGAGATTATAAAAAAATAAAAACACAGACAGGATTTGTAATAAAAATTAAATAAAAGCATGAATGGCAGCAGAGTGATTTCCATCGGGATTTTCTTTGATGGTACAGGAAATAATGGGGTAAATATTCTTTCACCGGATAAACCGCGGAACAATAATGAAAGCTACTATGGCACCTTCACCAATATCTATAAATTATACAGCTTATTTAACGGAGACGAAAAAGTATACATCGAAGGAATCGGAACTTTAACGGGTAATGAAGATAATAATTTTGCGATGGCAACATGTGCCAATCCACCCTACGGAACCGGATATTCTTCAGATGATAAACTCCGGAAAGCAGACGACTTCGTTCAAAAGATAATCCGCGATACGACAAAAGAATATCACTTTTATATTTATGGATTCGGAAGAGGGGGCATGTTGGTAAGAACTTTCTGTAATCAGCTTTTATCATATTATCCTTTGCAGCAATGCAAGATCAGATTTCTTGGTGTCTTCGATACGGTAGAATCAAAACCTTTTAATACCTATAATCTTAGTTTACCTGATCAGGTGGAGCATGCATTGCATATTTGTGCAGTCAATGAGTGCAGATTCTTTTTCCCTTTGACCGGATTTTTTGAAAATTCTAAAGCAATGCAGGACCAGCAATCCGAAAGTCTGTCAGCAGTATGGAAAGAGATTTTTGTTCCCGGAGCGCATGCCGATATAGGAGGAGGCTATCTGGAAGGACCGCAATCTGTTTATATTTCTACAGATTTTGTGAATGATAATGACTTACAGGATTATATTTCCGATATAAGGAATGCCAAAACAGATGCTGCCGGAAATAAAATATGGGATGACCTGCTTTCCGGATATGAAATTGATAACGGGAAAATTTTCTTCCAGGCTTACTTATGCCGGGATAAGGTCTATAATGACCTGTCAAAAATGTATGGAAAACTGATGATGGACGAGACCAATTCAGTTGCTACAGTTTTTAATACAGATTCTGATATCTATTTTGGTACCGATTATAATAAACATGAATTTCTAAAACGTTTTTATAAGATCCTGCGGGAATATGTACAGGACCTTTCTGCCGGTAAAAAACCGGTGTATGATTTCAAAAAGCTGGCAGATTATATCCATATTTCAGCCAATTTTGGACTCTGCACTGATCAGCTGCTCAGGAGATCACAATACGAAATTAATATTGAACTTATCAATAACGGACTGAACGTTTCCAGCAGTACTTCTGTAGATCAGACGTGTGACAGGAGACTTTCGGTAGAGCTTCATCTTCCCGAAGACAGTTTTGTCGCAGACTTTTTATACGGAACCAGTGTACCAAATAATGACATCTGGATCAGGTCGATTGTAAAGAGCCCTTCAGTGGTAAGCATAAACCCAATCAATAATTAGTGCGGGCACTTTTTTCAGTTTTAAATTTAGGTTAGGGAGCATCTCAAACGATGCTCCCTTTATTTTTGAGTGCTCTAAATCATTGAGTATAAGTACTGAATGGTGAATTTGGTATTTTATACTGTAGTTTTTGTTTTTTTATTCCCGTTACTTTGAATTGTTCATTTGAAGCTTCAAAATAAAATATGAACAGGGCGGATTCTGAAAAGCCTAATCATAAAAAGAGTAAGAATACCAAAGACTAAAAACATGGAAAAGACACTTATCAAAACAGCAGCTACTACAATATTTTCAATTAATTTTGATTTTACATCAAGTGAGCAAAAAGCGATTCTTCAGTACTTACAACAAAACAATTACAAGCTAATGGGGTACAAAGGTGCTTCCGGACCTAATCAGGTTTCTACAGGAGTACCGGCTTGGTTTGCCATTAACTACAGTGATATGTTTGGAGCGGTAGAAATTGATTACGAACCGAAATATAAGGTTTATGTTTTCAATAAGTCAACTATTGGGACCAATACTACTATACAAATGCAGGCATTATCTGATGAAGTGCCTTTAGGAACAGCTGTCGTTTTTCATCAGGACGGTTCTTTCTCCACCAACGGATCAGCTCCGGCAGGAGTAATTACCGTGAAAAATGAAAGAGGAGCAGGTACCCCGAATATTACAATAGGATTAGCTGCAAAAGTAAACGGTCAATATCTGCCATTCTGCGCATTTACATGTACACCACTAGGTTCAGTAAGCATGGAGCCAAACGAGAAAGTGGTTTTATTTGCTGCTCAAACCAATATGACGTCAGGATCTGTAACAGG
This sequence comes from Chryseobacterium indologenes, assembly GCA_016025055.1. Taxonomy (NCBI): domain Bacteria; kingdom Pseudomonadati; phylum Bacteroidota; class Flavobacteriia; order Flavobacteriales; family Weeksellaceae; genus Chryseobacterium; species Chryseobacterium indologenes. The sequence goes on along the minus strand of CP065590.1, from coordinate 720,922 downwards.
TAATGCTACAGCTCCGGGATGTAATTTTATATTCAGTGCTCAGAATGTAGCATATGAGTTGCAAATGATTGCAGGAACCTATGGTATCGAAAGTGTACCTGGAACAGCACCAGTAAACCCGGTATCATCAGGAGAGTCATTGACACAGTTATTAAACATTTTCTAAAAATACACATTCCCGAAGGATATTTTTCCTTCGGGATTTTATTATGGATACTACATTAAACATATATTTTGATAAAAACGGAGTCAATTATCTGAATACTACCAATCAGATGGTAGGTATCATAAGGGCTTATCCCGGAGCTGCAGATCTCAGATATATATGTCTGGCATTTGCTCCATTTATTAATAATAATCCGTGTACATTTTCAGACTGCTGGAAAGCGCTGGCGAGTAGAAATCAGCCCCAGAGTATGGAAACATACAAAGAAAATGTTTCCACGGATGCTCAGTACGGGCAGAGATATACCGTCTCCAATATTGGTTTTTATGGTACCCCCGGAATTTGTCCTCCCGATTTGTTAGGAATAGAAAATGCATCTACTTCTGTTTTGTATCCTGGTATTGCTCAGAAAATAAACGGTGTCTTTGGAGTTTGCAACGTAGACACAGCATCTGTCAACACTATTAATTATTTTGATTACAGTGACGAGCTCTGGCTTTTTACCGCTAGTGGTATTTTTTCCAATATGGCCATTGCCTCATCTCTTTTTGTTCCCTCTAATATGCAGAATAGGGGTTTCACCATAAGCAAATACCTTTCTGTCATTTTTCAGGAGGATATGGATGTTTATTTTGATTCACTGAGCAATGTATTCAGAATAGGAAAACTTCCCACAAAAAAATAAAAGGTCATGGAAAATACAAATATTACTACCGAAGATTATCTGTATGCATTAGGACAAAATAATCTGGTGTATAATGATGATTTCCGTTACTTCAGTAATCAGACATCAAAAAACGGCGCGCTTATTTATGGCATTCCCGATGGTTGGTTATACAATGATAACGGAGCAAACGGAAAGATTTCGTTTGATTCAAATTCCGGTCAGTTGGTTATTCTTAAAAGTCAGACTTCAGATGAAATGACCTTTAAGCAGGCCTTGCACGAATTTCCCAGATGGAAACAGATGCTTCCGGGAAAGACAGCTTCCGCTCAGATTGTTTTAAGCTTAAAAGTGAGTGGGGAAGTAACAATGCAGTTATCTGACGGAATGGATTCCAGCTCGGTGACCGTATCTCAAACCGGAGACTATGAATTGAACCTGCGGCATACCATAAATCCGTCAGCTACAAAGCTTATTCTTGGCATTTCTTCAAAAGTTCCCAATGCAGAAATAAGAATTTCCCAATGCTGCACCAATTTAGGTTGGGTGGCACTCAGGAACCTCCCGTGTATCATTCAGGGAGTCATCGGTGAGCGAAGACAATACATTGCTACCGAGTTTGCGCCTGAAGGAGAGTTTTCTCTATGTATGGCACCTATAGAATTGGATGCCAACTATACAAGGCTGAATTCAATTCTTAACTATAGGTTTGGAAAGGGACCGAACGGATTTTCAATGTTGCTGGATATGCGTGGATACTTTAGCCGTGCCTGGAATAACCAGGCCGGAGTAGATATGAATGCTACAGAAAGAAAAGCTCCGGGAACGGGAACGATTACAGGAGACCATGTCAGTACCTTTGAGAATGATATTTTTAAAAAGCATGATCATGGATTGAAATTTTCCACAACAGCGATGATTCCTCCCGGAAACGGACCCACTCCGATGAGTATTATCGACACAAAAAGCAGCTCAAGAACAGATGTTGAAGCCGATGGCCTTGAAACGAGGCCCAAAAATATTGCAGAATTATATACCATAAAGTGGGCATAATGATGAGTGTAGAATTTTTGAGCTCAAAACATCTGGTGTACAATTATTTATTAATCCCAAAAACAAAATATTATGTTAGTTTCAGCATGGCTTAAAAAAGCAAACAAACTTTTAGATACCTGTAACTATGAGATCAGTATTAAAAATGGTAGCAAACCGATTACAATGGCTCAGGCAACTACTTTGAATGAACTGCAAAACGATATAGGACCTCATCACGGGATCAGACAGGTAAAGTACAAAGAGGCTGCAGAAAGCCTTGTAGAAATGATTGCAATGGTAGAAGCAGGCCAAAAAACGCCTCCGCTTATCCAGGGATAAACGCTTAACAAAAATTCATTAGCAATAAACAAACGGCTGCCTATTTTCGGGCAGCTTTTTTTATTTCTGGCCTATTCATTTCTTTTTCCGTATTTTTGCAGCCGAAAATTCATTATTCATTACTAATTATTAATTAAAATGCTTTCTGTTCAAAGTTTAGGATTACATCATTCTGGAAATTATTTGTTTCAAAATGTCAATTTCACCATTAAAAAGGATGATAAAGTAGGTCTTGTAGGTAAAAATGGAGCTGGAAAATCCACTTTATTGAAAATGCTTTCCGGGGAAATTAATTTCTACGAAGGAGAAGTGATAACAGAGGGAAGCGTTACCATTGGTTTCCTGAAACAGGATCTTGATTTTGTGAAAGGAAGAACCGTCTGGAATGAAACCATGCAGGCTTTTGAGCAAATCAATGCCTGGAAAAATGAGCTTGAAGAAGTCAATCACCAAATGGCCACCAGGACAGATTACGAAAGTGATTCCTATACGGATTTAATTAATAAAATGACCGAACTGAATGACCTTTTGATGAATCATGATGCCTACAATCTTGAAGGCGATATGGAAAAGGTCTTATTTGGTTTAGGTTTTAAAGCGGATGATTTTCAGAAAATTACTGATGAATTTTCCGGAGGATGGAGAATGAGAATTGAGCTGGCAAAATTACTTCTTCAAAAGAATGATATCATGCTTCTCGATGAGCCTACCAACCACCTTGATATGGAGTCTATCATCTGGCTGGAAAATTTCCTGAAAGATTACCCGGGTGCGATCGTTCTCGTAAGCCACGATAAGCAGTTTATGACAGCCGTTTGTAACAGGACGTTTGATATCAACAATAAAAAAGTTGATGATTATAAAGCCAATTATACAAAATATCTTGTCATGAGAGAAGATCGCCGTGAAAAACTGATTCAGGCTAAAAAGAATCAGGATGCGGAGATCAAACAAATGGAAGATAATATTAATAAGTTCCGTGCCAGCGCTACAAAAGCATCTTTTGCTCAGTCACTGATCAAGAAACTGGACAAAATAGAACGTATTGAAGTCGATAATGAAGATGTTTCCAAATTCAATATCCGTTTCGTACAGTCTATGGTTCCCGGAAAAGTAATTTTTGAAGCGGAGAATTTAGGTAAAGCCTACGGTTCAAAACAAATCTTTGATGATGTGGATTTCATTGTTCAGAGAGGAGACAGAATTGCCCTTCTAGGTCAGAACGGACAAGGAAAAACAACGCTGGCTAAAATTCTGGCCGGAGATATTAAAGATTATTCAGGAAGCTGGAATCTTGGACATAACGTAAACATCGGGTACTTTGCCCAGAACCAGGAGGAAGTACTGACCCCTAATAAAACAGTTCTTGAAGAAGCAGAAGATGCTGCTACAGAAGAAACCAGACCTAGAGTAAGAGATTTGTTAGGATCTTTCTTATTCCAGGGAGATGCTGTTTCTAAAAAAACAAAAGTACTTTCCGGAGGAGAGAGAAACCGTCTTGCGCTTTGTAAACTATTGCTTCGTCCTTTCAATACCCTGATCATGGACGAACCTACCAACCACCTTGATATTCAGTCTAAAGAAATTATCAAGCTGGCTTTACAGAATTTTGAAGGGACGCTGATTGTGATTTCTCACGACAGAGAATTCCTTCAGGGACTTTGTGATAAAATCTACGAATTCCGTGACGGAAAAATGAAAGAATTCCTCGGAGACATCAATGAGTATCTGGAATACAGACAAAAGGAGACGATCAGGGAAATCTCGGCAGAGAAAGCCAAGCTTCACAATGAAGACGTAAAACCTGAACCTAAGAAAGCAGAAGAAAAACCTGCTGTCAGTGCTGGTCAGGCATCCGTTATTGTGAGCAAAGAGCAAAAAAATATTCAGAATAAAATTAAAAAAGTTGAAGAGAAAATTTCCGAACTGGAAACCAATATAGAGGCAATGGAAGCTTCTTTCACCAGGGAAAACCCTTCGGACGAAACTTTGGAAAAATATAACAAAGCCAAAGAAGAGCTGGATAACGCCCTCCAGGAATGGGAATATCTGGGAACTCAACTTGATTAAATGACAATATAAATGCTTCATAAACTAAAAATTATGAAGCATTTTTTGTAACGGAATCTTCTTCATTCCTACATATTATCAATAATCATAAAGTAATTTAATGAAAGTTTAAGGAAACAATTAAATTATTTTCATAATTTTGAACCATGATTTTTAAAGAAAGCAGAAACCTAAAGAGTTTTATCTCCAAGCTGTTGTTTGGAGTGTACTTCCTCGCGCTGCTTTCTCAAAGCTTTCACCATCACGATTCTGTAGACTATTTTAAGGCCTTCAATCTTAAAAAAACAGAAAATACAATGACGAAAGCTGCTACTAAAGAGAAAGCTGGCGACTGTCTGGCCTGCCACTTTTTGGTAACCGGACACACCCTCGCTCCTGAAGATTTCAGCTTAACTCTTGAGCATTATACCCAGGAAGTAAAGCAAATCATCACGATTCAGGAGAAAATCTGGTCTCAGACCAAATTCACTTTCCAACTTCGGGGACCTCCCGCAATTTCTTAATCGATAGATTCTCAAAGGGTTTAAAGTTTTTATACTTTTAAGTTCAGTTTTTTTATTTTCAATGTTTAATTCCTTTGGAAAAAAGGTAGCGCACGATTGGTCATGTAATGTTAAAATAACCAATCACTGATCTGGAATTTCCTGGCTTTAATTCTTGGTCTTAAAAATTCAGAACCTCTGTACCCATTCAATAAATTTTAACGAAAAATATACCCTGTTGAAGGGTATGCAATCAATCTATTTACAATGAAATTGATATATTGCCTGCTGCTGATCTTTTGCGGATCAGTATTTACAAGTGCACAAAAACGTATACCGTACAGGGAACCGTTCATGATTTTCATGATAAAACCATGCTGGAAAATGCGGTTGTGAAAATCGGAAACTTTACAGCAAAAACAGATAAAAAAGGAAAGTTTTCCTTTGATAAAATTCCTGCAGGGAAGTATACACTCATTGCCCAACATCCTGATTGCAATGATTATACTGAAAATATAGGAGTTGATCAGGATGTTCATCTGGCAATTACCCTTGAACATCACAGCAATGATATCGAAACCGTAACCATACACGGAAATCACAAAAACAACGGATCACTTGTGGTTAAAACACTCAGTAAATCTGACATAGAGAAAAACTCTACAGATAATCTGGGAAATTTCCTTTCTAAAATTTCGGGAGTGACAGCCCTGAAAACCGGAAATAATATTTCAAAACCGGTCATTCATGGCCTGTATGGTAGCCGTATCAGCATTTTGAACAATGGAGTACGTCTTGCAGAACAGGAATGGGGGGTAGAACATGCTCCGAATGTTGATATTAATAACTTTCAGCATATCGATGTTATCAAAGGGGCATCTGCTCTGAAATATGGTAGTGATGCCATTGGAGGAGTGATCGTTATGGAACCTGAAATCTTTCCTAAAAAGGATACCATCAAAGGTTCAGTAGGGCTTACGGGAATTTCCAACGGAAGAGGTCTCGGGCTCGATGTAGACGTTGCCAAAGTATGGAAAAACGGATGGGCCGTAAAGTCAGGAGGAAGCATTAAAAAGCTTGGTGATCAGAGCGCTCCCGACTACAACCTTAAAAAATACAGGAATGGATTTTTCTTCTTTCAATTTTACGGTACAGAATAATACCTACGAAAGAGGAATTTCCTTTGATTATTACCTGACTAATCAGACTATCGGGATTTTAAGAGACTCTCACGTTTCTACTTCCGAGGATTATGACCGGGCAATGAATGCCAATCCACCCATTTATTCAGGTAAATTCAGTTATGATATTGATAACCCGAGACAGGTTATTGAGCATCATATTGCCAAAATTTCCGCTTTCAAAAGGTTTGAAAATATCGGAAAACTGTCTGCTACCTACAGTTATCAGTACAACCACAGACAGGAATATGACATCCGAAGGGGAGATCTTAAGGATACTCCGTCTCTGGATCTGGAGCTGATGACGCACCAGTTTAATATTAATGATTTACTGGAAAGGGAAAAATGGTCTTTGGAAACCGGAATTGATGCAGTATTTCAAAACAACTATTCAGATCCGGCAACAAAGGCAAGACGCCTTATCCCGAATTATGATAAATATTCTGCGGGCGCTTATTCGGTTTTCAAATATAAAATTTCGCCGGAATTTAATTTTGAAGCTGGGGTAAGATATGATTTTACCCGGTACGATGTGACCAAATGGTATGACAAGAGCGACTGGGTGAAACTGTATGCAGATCAGTATCCACAGTTTTATGTGAAAACAGATCAGAACAGAGTGCTGACACGGCCACAGCTTAATTATAACAATGTTTCTTTCAATGCAGGTTTGGAATACCGTCCAAATGCCAATTTTGATCTGAAATTTAATTATGCTAAAGTAGGAAGATCTCCTAATGTAGCGGAATTATTTTCAGACGGGCTTCATCATTCGGCCGGAATTATCGAAACCGGATACATGGGATTGAAAAACGAACAGGGACATCAGTTTAATCTGAATATAGATTCAAAATTCAATGTGCTTAAAGGGTTAAATATTTCTGTAAACCCATACTTCTTTATCACCAAAAATTTCATTAATGAAATTCCGGTTGGTATCAAGGGGACTATCAGGGGAGTATTCCCGGAATGGGTATACCAACAGATTGATGCCAAAATGTATGGGGTAGATCTGGATGTCAGCTGGAGGCTTACAGATAACCTTACATATGTAGGAAAAGGAAGCTATGTGTATGGGCAGGACGACACGCACCATGAACCGTTGATTTTAATGATGCCGCCTAATTTTTCCAATGCTCTCCAATTCAAAAAGCAGGAATGGAGTAACTTCTATTTCACCGTGGAAAATCAGACGTTTGTAAAGCAAACCCGATTCCCGGTCAGAAATGCACCCTTGGAACTTTACGTCAACGGTGAATTGGTGGATAAAGAAATCGATTTCAGTACTCCGCCCGGCGGCTATTCATTATGGAATATCCAAACCGGAATCAACATCAGCAAAAACCTTTCTGCAGGTCTTATTGTGAACAATCTCTTCAATACTTCTTACAGGGAGTATCTGAACCGTCTGAGATTCTTTGCAGATGAGCCCGGAAGAAATTTTATTTTAAACTTTAGATACAAATTCTAAAGATTCAAAACCAACAAGTTAAAAAATTACAATTTTTAAAATTCATTAACAATGAACAAACTATTCAATACTAAAAATATCTTCAGATTATTAGCAGCTTTATTAATTACGGTTACCGTGGTTACCTCTTGTCAGAGAAACGGTTCTGCAGAAGAAGATGATCTTCCGCAGGAAGAGCTTACCAATATTGTTCTTCTGGTAACAGAAGACGGAACTACAAATACAATTTCGTATGATTACAGTATAGGAGCAGGAGGAACGCCAACTATCCCTCTTAAAGACGGGAAATCCTACACTGTTCAGGCCAAATTCAGAAACGGAAATGAAGATGCTACCCAGGAGATCATTGATGCTAAAAATGAGCACTTTTTGATTTTTGATTTTCCAAAATCTAATATTACTGTAGAAAGAACAGATGGAGGTGACTTAAGAAATGACGGGAAAAGAGTAGGGCTAAGAACGAAGTGGACAGTGGTAAAAGCGGTTGACGGAACAGCGCCATTCTTAAAATTAACCCTTATCCATTCTCCGCAAAGTGTAAATGATGCCAAATCAGGAACAGCATGGGGAAGCGTAGTAGGCGGAGAAACAGACGCTGAAGCAAAATACAACCTAAGTAATTAATTAGGATCATTAATCTTGTTTGTGCCACCGGAAAACTCCGGTGGCTTTTTTATGGCTGGGTATAAAAAAATATAGAAACTCAAAAGAGGTTTTACAGGAATAATGTGGATGTTTTGGAATACGCTTAGTGATATTTAAATATTTGGTTTTCAGTAATATAATTTATTTATGATGAGAAGAGTCAGACATTTTGAACCCTCTTTGTTTACATATCTTTCCCGCTATAGAGATGGTTGAAAATTACATAATCTCTCTTTTAACAATATTTGACGTTATAAGTTGACTTTAGATGAGTGATTTTCATAAAAAATTCATATTTTTGCAACCTAAAATTTTAATCAATAATGAAGGTTACCGCACAAAACCATGATGATGTAAGTGCATTACTTACTGTAACATTGGAGAAATCTGACTACAAAGAAAAAGTAGAAAAGCAATTGATTAATTATGCTAAAAATGCGCAAGTTCCTGGGTTCAGAAAAGGGAAAGTGCCTTTGAGTATGGTTAAAAAACAATATGAAGCAGGTATTGCATTTGAAGAAATCAACAGACAGGTTTCTGATGCTTTGAACAACTATGTTAATGAAAACAAATTAAGATTAGTTGGTCAGCCAATTCCTCAGCCAGTAAACGAATTAGATTACAACGCTGATCAGTTGGAAGTTGCTTTCGAAGTAGGATATGAGCCTGAATTCACGATAGATTTAGCTAAATATGAAGCTCCTCACTATAAAGTAGAAGCTTCTGAAAAAGAAATCAGCAAGAGCATTGAAAACATGCAAAAGCGTTTCGCTGAGCAGGTTCCTCAAGATAAAATCACCAAAGATTCTTATATCGCTTTAGAAGTTTCTCAGGTTGTAGAAGAAGATGCTGAAGGAGAGCACCACCACCACCCAAAAAATGTTACTATAACAGCTGAAAACAAAGAAGCTTTCAAATTAGTAAAAGGGTTAAAAATGGATGGATCTGTAAAAGTGACGAAAGAAACTCTTGGAGGTGACGAAGAACTGGCTAAAGAATTAGGATTCAGCAAAGAAGAAGTTGAGCACCTACACCACAACGAAGTAGAAGTAAAAGTAAAAGACTTCTATTCATTAGATTTGGCTGAACTTAACCAGGATCTTTTCGACAAAGTATACGGAGAAGGAAACATCAAGTCTGAAGACGAGTTGAAAGACAAAGTAAAGACTGAATTGGATGAATATTTCCAGCAAAATGCTGATGTTCACTTTGTGAATAAAGTATTAGAGCAAGTAACAGAGAAGGAAGAAGTAAAACTTCCGGAAACTTTCCTTGTAAAGTGGTTACTATTCTCTAACCAGAATGTTCAGTCTGAAGATCAGGCTAAAGAAATTCTTGAAGCAGAGAAAAGCCAGCTAAGATACCAGATCATTGAAGGTAAATTGATGACTGATAACGAAATCAACCTTGACTACGCTGATGTATTGGCACAAGCTGAGCAATTAGTGAAAAACCAATTGGCTATCTACGGAATCCACCACTTAGGTGATGAGGAAATCCAGAAATATGCTGTTGAAATGCTGAAAGATCAGGAGCAGGTAAGACAAATCTCTTCTGAAGTTGCTATGGCAAAATTAAAAGATGTAATTCTTGAAAAAGCTAGCAAAAAAGAAACTAAAATTTCTCACGACGAATTTTTAGAAGAACTTAAAAAATAATTATACACCGATATAAATATTTGAAACCGTCAGTTTGCTGGCGGTTTTTTTATTTTCATTTTTCTGAAACTAACTGATCTTAAAGACCCGTTTGTCAATTATTAATGACCGGTTATTTACATGTCCGTCAATATTCATATATTTACCCTTTAAACTTATTAATATAATATGAAAAAGATCATCATTCCATTTTTCTGTGCCGTACTATTTTCTGTTCCGGCTGTAGCTCAGAAGAAAGATGCCGCTTCTGTGAAAACGGAGGCCGCAAAATCAAACTTGACACCTAAACAGGTAATTGATAATTATTTTAAAGTTTTAGGAGGAAAAGATAAATTAGATGCTGTAAAATCTGTTATTACAGACAACGTTATCAGCGCTCAGGGGATGGAAATTACCATGACAACAAAAAAGTTAGGTAATAAATTCAAATCCGTACAATCATTGATGGGACAACAGATGGTTCAGTTATTTGACGGTGAAAAAGGATATTTTGATCAGATGGGAACAAAGACTGATATTCCTGCTGATAAAATTGCTGAATTTAAAAAAGGAAGACCTGTAGATGCATTGGCTTTTGAGGCGGCCACTTTTCAGAATGTGACTGTAGAAAAACTGGATGGGAAAGATTATAATGTGCTTACTTCAGATAAAGGAAAATTCTACTTTGACGCTTCAACGGGGCTTTTATACAAATCTATTGCAGGGGAAGGAAATGTAACGATGAAAAGCTATATGACTGTAGACGGATTGCAGTTCCCTGCTGAAATAGAGGCTGAAGGTGCAGGACAGAAAGTGAATATTAAAACTACTAAAATTGTAATCAATTCAGGAGTTACGGATGCTGATTTCAAATAAGCAGTCATATAACTCTAATAAAATGAAAACCGGATGATTTCCGGTTTTTTTATGACCTTTTATCAAGGTTTAACTATAGTTTAAGGACATAGTCTACAAATAATGTATACTTTTGTAGTGAAAAAGAAAGCATATGAAGAAAAGATTAGTTTCATTGATGTTTGTCAGCTTGATTTCCACAAGTTTTTTTCGGACAAAATATCCCGGTAGACCCTTCTGTAAAAATCGGTACCCTTCCCAACGGGATGAAGTATTATATTAAGAAAAATGCGCTTCCTGAAAAGAAGGTCGATTTCCGCCTGGCAATCAATGCCGGTTCCATTCTTGAAGATGAAAATCAAAGAGGGCTTGCCCATTTTATGGAACATATGAACTTTAACGGGACCAAAAACTTTCCGGATAATAAATTAGTAGATTTCCTGCAGTCGATTGGAGTAAAGTTCGGGCAGCATCTTAATGCATACACAGGTTTTGATGAAACGGTTTACATGCTCCCGGTTCCGCTGGACAAACCCGGGAATCTGGATACAGGATTGAAGGTAATGGAAGACTGGGCATTTAATGCTACCCTTTCTGACGAACAGATCAATAAAGAAAGAGGAGTCGTACTGGAAGAGCTGAGATTGGGGCTTGGTCCTGATAAAAGAATGCAGGATAAATATCTTCCCAAACAGCTGTATAAATCTCTGTATGCAGAGAGACTTCCCATTGGTGATAAAAAAGTGCTGGAAAGCTTTACCCCTGATCTGATCAGAAAATTTCATCAGGATTGGTACAGGCCTGACCTGATGGCCATTATCGTTGTAGGAGATATCAATGTAGAAGAGGTTGAAAAGAAAATCAGGGATAATTTCGGGAAGTATAAAAAAGCGGTAAATCCCAAAGAAAGAAAAAGTTTTGATCTTCCCAACCACAAACAAACACTTGTAGCCATAGAAACAGATCCTGATGCCACAAGCTCCGGGGTACAGTTTATGATCAAAGACGAGGAAGCCTACAAACCGGATAGTACTGTTGAGCAATATCAGCAAAGAGTTGTAGAAGGACTTGTGAATATCATGCTGAACAGCAGGTTAGGAGAACTGATCAATTCAACGAATCCACCTTTTACCTATGGCGCTGTATATCACGGTGGAACCTATGCAAGAACAAAGGAAGCATTTCAGGGATCGGCCGTAACCAAAGATGGTGATCAGCTTAATGCACTGAAGATCCTTTTGGAAGAGGTTGAAAGAGCAAAAGATTCGGATTTACCCCTTCTGAGTTGGATCGGGCGAAATCTCAGGTTCTTTCCTCTTATGAATGGGCCTATAATAACAGAGATAAAAATGAAAGTGGTGCCCTGATCGGTGGGTATGTCGACAACTTTTTGAGACAGGAACCCATTCCCGGAATCAGCTGGGAATATGACCAGATTAAAAAATTTTTACCCACGATAACACTGACGCAAACGAACGCAATTATTGGCAAGCTTGTGAAAGACGACAGCAGAGTAGTAGTCATTACCGGCCCTGCAAAAGATGATATAAAAATGCCGACAGAATCTATGGTTCTGAATACTTTTGAAAATCTGAAAGTGGCAGATCTCAAACCATACGTAGAAAAGGTAAAAGCTGAAACCTTAATAAAACCCTTTGAATCTAAAGGAAAAATCACAAAGACAGAAACAGATGCTAAACTGGGAACAACAACCTGGACGTTAAACAACGGCATAAAAGTTACTTTCAAAAAAACAGACTTTAAAGACGATGAGATTCTATTTGCAGCAGTAAGCTTAGGTGGAAGCTCCATTATTCCGGATGCGGATTACAATAAAACACAGTTTGCCTTTGATGCTTTATTAGAAGCAGGAATTGGTGGCCTTTCAAAAACGGATCTCACTCATTATCTTGCAGGTAAGCAGGTGAGCGCGAGTTCCTACATTAGCGGATTGACAGAAGGGGTGTCGGGAACAAGTTCCAAGAAAGACTTAAAAACAGCTATGGAGCTTATCTATGCTTGTTTTACGGAATTAAATTATAATCCGGAATCATTCAATGCATATAAGACAAAGAAATCTGCGATGCTGACTCATCTGGCTGCTGATCCTGAATATTATTTTTCCAGTGAATATGCAAAGTTTGTCAATCAAAAGAACCCCCGATTTATAGGTCTTGAACCTACTGAAAAAGACTGGAAGAACACAGACTATAAAAAAGCCTATGAGATCTACAGACAGAAATTTGCCAATGCAGCGAACTTCCATTTTTATTTTGTTGGAAATATAGACGAAGGGCAGCTTGAAAATGAAGCCCTTCATTATCTTGCTAATCTTCCTGTTTCAGGACAGCCTTCTACTTTTAGAGATACAGGGTACAGACCGGTAGAAGGAAATTATACAAAGGTTTACAAAAAAGGCAAAGAACCTAAAAGCCTGGTAAACATCTCTTACAGCGGAGAAACACCATATAACGAAAAAGAAGCATTGGCCCTTTCGGCACTGGGAGAAGTGGCTACCATTAAAATTCTCGAAAAATTGAGAGAAGATGAAAGTAGCATTTATGGCGGCGGAGCAAGTGGCGGCTTGAGCAAAGTTCCGTATGGTACCTATAGTTTTAGTATTAATTTCCCTTGTGGGCCCGAAAATGTTGAAAAATTAATCAAAAGTGCAACGGCCGAACTTCAAAAGCTTATTGATAAAGGTCCTGAGCAAAAAGACCTCGACAAATATAAAGAAGGTGAATACAACGAATACAAAACAAGCCTAAAAGACAACGGATTCTGGTTGCAGGGTATTGCTCAGAGTCAGGTAGACGGAAGCGATCCATATGATATTCTGAACCACCAGGAAAAAGTAAAGGCACTTACCGTAAAAGACCTGCAGGAAGTGGCTAAAAAATATCTTTCTAAAGGTCGTAATGTCGCCGTATTAATGCCGGAAGATGGCTGGGAAAAGACGGATAAAACTGAAGTATTGACAGACAGTAAAGAGCATAAAGGAGCAAAACAATAAAATTGCTGCTCTTTCAAATAAAAACCGCAGAAAACTAATTTTCTGCGGTTTTTATTTGAATCAAATCCTGATAAGATTATGAGCCGTATTCTTTTTCCATTCCTCGGCTGCTTCGCTGAGTACGTTATAAAAATCTTCTCCGTATTTTCTTGTCAATGGAGTTTTTAAGAATTTATAGACAGGAACCTGAAGCTCTTTTCCCAGAGTACAGGCGTCGCTGCACACATTCCATTCATGATAATTCAAAGCAGTGAATGAAGAATATTCTGTAATACGAATCGGGTAAAGATGGCAGGAAATAGGTTTCTGCCAGTCTACAGCACCGTCTTCGTAGGCTTTTTCAATACCGCATTTCGTAATGCCTTTTTCATCAAAAGTTACATAGGCACATTCGCGATCCTCCACCATAGGAGTAACATACATTCCGTCGTGCGGATCAGTAGTCCATGTTCCCTGTTCTTCAAGGGCTTTGATGCCTTCCTGAGTGAGATAAGGTTTTATTTTGTCAAAAATACTGTCCAATATTTCAAGCTCGTCTTTATCCAACGGAGCTCCCACATCTCCTTCCACACAACATGCACCCTTACACTTGGTAAGGTTGCAAACAAATTCTTCGGAAAAAATTTCCTCAGAAATCAATTTATCGTCTATCTGAATCATAATTTTTTAAAATAAGTCAAAAACTGTACCTGCCTTAAAGGTAAGCAGGCTGATAATAATAAGCCATAAGCTGGCCTCCTGCATCCAATATTTTGGTAAAAATCTCATCATCCTGCTCAGAATAATACTTGAAGGAAATGCTAACAGGAGCAGATACTCATAGTTGGTATTCATATACATGATAATGGTAACAAGCTGTGCCAGAGAAAAGACCAGCAGGAAAGTGTATTTATACCTGCTTATGGGGCTTTTCTTATTATAGTTTTGAAAATGGTCATATACTGCATAAATTAACATCATGACTACCGGAATCAAAGGAAGTAATTCCGTATAATCAGCCATAGGTCTCATCTTGCCAAAAGGAAAATAATCGATATTCCATGAAGTAAAATGTACGAAATACATGACAGAAAAATAACTGAATGCAATCAGCACGATCCCCAGTAAAAACCTGAAAAGGTTTAATCCTATTTTCGCCGAGGTTGCAATAACATGGATGATAACAAATACAGCCATGGGCCAGGTGGTAGGAAGAAATATAAAATTTAATGCTACAATGGCTCCTACCAAAACATAAGATTTTTTTCTGATATCCTCATCCGCACTGGTCAGAAGAAGGATAAGAAACGAATTGGTAAGCAGAGAAACCGCAATTCCTATATCTAAATTTCCGGGATACAACCCGAAGGCAAAACAAGTATATAAAAATAGAGGAAGGTGAGTTTGATAATTAAGTGCAACACTGTGAAAACAAAAATATCCCAAAGCAATTCCCAGAAAAGTAATTCCGGCAATTATTGCTTCGTAAGTATTGAAATTCAGTATGTTAAATATTATTACTACTAAAAGAAGAAAACCAATATATACAGGAATTGAAAAAATATTGCTTTCTTTTGAAAGTAATTTAAACATTTTTTATAAATTTGTACAAAGTTAATTTAAAAAAGGAAAATAATGACGTCTTTCTTTCTATTCTTAAGCAAAGTTTTCAAATGGAGTTTCGGATTCTTTGATGCTTTTGGAAATGTTTTAAACTGGATTCTATTTATAGTTTGCTGTGTATTATTCACTTACTGGTGCTACGTATTGGTTGTAACATTAGGTGGTGATAAAGATAAAGACTATTATTCTCCAACGGAAGGTAAGCATCCTTACTACGATCCGAATATCTATAAAAAAGAAGGTTAATTAATTGGTTATATAGTAAAAAACCGATCAAATAATTTATTTGATCGGTTTTTTTATTACTAACGATTAAAATTTTCTTTTCTTAGTCGTGGATAGGAAGTACCAAAACCGGAACCGGGGAACTCTTGGTAAGCCCTTTGGTAAGGCTGCCCACAAATACATCATAGATTCCGCTTCTGCCATGAGAACCCATTACAATATAATCTGCATTTTTATCCCTGGCATGTTCCAGAATAATGTCTTTGGCAAGTCCCTGCTTTAACAGATGTTCACAATCGATATCATGAGCAATGATTCTTTGTTCAATTTTGTTGAGCTGAATCAGTTCCTCTCTGATTTCATTGGCTTCCACTTCCGGAAAATATTGAAATCCCATATCACCAATAGCAAATCCTATATCTGATGGTGCTACATGAATGAGGTAAATTCTGCCGTTAAGCTGTTTTGCAAATTTTATGGCACCTTCCACCAATTGGTCTGTCTTGTCCCCAAAATCTACGGGTAATACAATATTTATCATAACCTTTCATTTTGTTACCTAAAGATAGGAAAAATTTACCAGACTTTGGTGTTAAATACTTATAATATTCGGATGTCCAGGATTTTTTTCTCCTTCAAGGTCAGCTTCAAGAATATCATTCTCCTCAACTTTTCCAACTCCTTTTGGGGTTCCTGTGAAAATAAGATCACCTACCCTCAATGTAAAATACTGGGAAGCAAAAGCAATAATATCATCAATATTGAATATCATATCCTTTGTGTTTCCATCCTGTACTTTTTCCTTGTTCTTCAGCAGTGAGAAAGACAGATTTTCAAGATTATAATTTTCTTTTTTAAAGAAATTTCCCACTACAGCTGAGCCGTCGAAACCTTTGGCAAGTTCCCAGGGAAGCCCTTTTCCTTTTAGTTCAGACTGAAGATCCCTTGCTGTAAAATCAATTCCCAGGCTTATTTCCTCATAATGTTTGTGAGCAGATTCTTTCTGAATGTATTTCCCGCCTTTTGAAATTTTTACCACGACTTCCAGTTCATAATGGATGTCATTTGAGAATTCCGGGATATAAAAATCATTCCCTTTTAAAACAGCCGTATCGGGCTTCATAAAAATAACAGGATTTTCAGGAATTTCGTTTCCTAATTCTTTCGCGTGTTCGCTGTAGTTTCTTCCTATGCAGATTATTTTCATAGTTCGTTATTTATTTTTCAAACTGCATCATTGCCGGGAACGAAGCAATCTTTTTATTACTCTGAATATTTTATTTTCTATTTATTCGTGACTAAACTCATTTCCACAATAGTAGCATTTGAATGTATGGCTCGTCAAAAAAGATATACCAAAAAAGCTTGTTGCACTGTCATCTCTGTAGATATGGTTAGAGCCGCATTTCGGGCATACAAAATCAAATTCAGGATCTGAAATCGTATGTTCTACTTCAAGAGTGAATTTCTCATTATCATTATAGTCCTGAAGAACTTCTTTTGCCTTTTCCACATCATTCTCAAATACCTGCAGCTGAATGCCGCCTACAGCTTGCGATAGCAACCAATCAGATTGAATAAGCTGTTCATTTGCAATGAAGCTGTTGATGCCGTTTTCAGCCAATATCTGTTTGTCCCTGTTAGCTTCAAGGGCCGTTTCATAAAACTTAAAACGAATCAGGTCTGACATTTTTTAAAATTTACTTGATAATTGAATCTTTGTAAAAATCTTTTTGGTGTATAAAGGGAAATCAGCATTCTGAAGCCATCCGAAATACCCCAGATCTTTCTGAAATATTACTTTTACACACTGTCCTTTGTACTTTCCGAAGTTGAACACCTCTTCAAGTTTTTCGTTATATCCGATAAACCCGGCAAGATCAGCATGCTTATTATGAAAGGTAAATTCACTTAACGGTGCAATTTCATTCGGGATGTCATCATATTTACCCACCTGGGCATCCAGAACTTCAAAAGTAGCCATGACATCAGCTTCAGCCGAGTGTGCATTTTCCAATGTTTTTCCACAATAAAACTGATAAGCAGCTCCTAAGTTTCTGGGCTCTTTTTTATGAAAAATAGTTTGCGCATCCACCAATCTGAATTTACTCAGATCAAAATCCATACCTACCCTTAAAAGCTCTTCAGCCAAAAGGGGAACATCAAACCTGTTCGAATTGAATCCTCCCAGATCAGTGCCTGCAAGCATTTCCATAATTTTAGGAGCAATATCTCTGAAAGTTGGAGCATCTTTTACATCTTGATCATAGATTCCGTGGATGTCACTGCTTTCTTTCGGGATCGGCATTTCAGGATTTACACGCCATGTTTTGCTTTCTCTGGAAGCATCAGGATTTACTTTTAAAATGCAGATTTCAACGATTCTGTCTTTTCCAATATTGGTTCCTGTGGTTTCAAGGTCAAATACACAAAGAGGTTTATGGAGTTTTAAGTTCATTTTTATAGTAGTAATTTGAAAGTATTAATAATATTATAAAGGATAAACCTGGTTTTCTACTTTATTTTAATTGTTTCTGAAAAACAAGGGAAATCAGGATATAATAAATAACGAGCAAAGGAATCCCAACCAGTTTAAATATTGCCAGAATTGCAATACCACCCAGTAATAATGCTATTTTAGGGTAATTGTCTTTTAATGCTTTGGATTTAAACTTCATGGCAATCATTTTAACAGGACTGATCAGCATAAAGGAAGTAATAAGGGTAAGTAAAAGTAACAGGATTTCACTTTCAAAAAGGAAACTGAAACTTCCGGTTTCTTTAAAAGCATAATACAAACCAAACAGTAAAACCGTATTTGTTGGTGTATTTAAACCTTTGAAATAGTATCTCTGTTCTTCATCAAGATTAAAAATAGCAAGTCGCAAGCACGAGAAGCTGGTAGCAATTAAACCAAGGTATTTTACCTCAAATGGTAAATGAAGCCCCATCAGTTCTGCTCCAAACGGTTCAAGAGCTTTATACATCGTGAGTCCCGGGATCAGTCCGAAACTTACCATATCGGCAAGAGAATCAAGCTGAAGTCCCAGATTTGAATTTGATCGTAAAGCTCTGGCTACAAAACCGTCAAAAAAATCGAAAACGGCGGAGAGAATAAGGCAAATTGCCGTAGTCTGATAATCTCCGGAAATAAGATGTATTGCTCCTATACAACCTGCAAATAAATTAGCCAGGGTTAAGGCATTGGCCAGATTATTTTTTATAAAATTCATAAGCACAAAATTACAGTTTTTAAAAGTTCTGACTCAAAATAATATGAACTAAAAATGGCATGAAAGTGATTTTGATGTAAATTTGCCCCATGAAATTTTTAAAAGGATTGAGAAAACAGGAAATTCTGGCATTACTGTATAGAATTTTTTAGCATACTTTTTTTATCAGATCGCAAGACTTTTATTCTGGTACTTTAATAAAGATCTCATAAAAGTTGATTCGATATCAGAATATGTAAAGCTTGCCTATCATGGTATCGCTTTCGATACCACCGCAATTTTATATGTCAATTCCCTATTTATCCTGCTTAGTCTTTTACCTTTGATAATCAATACCAGGAAAGGCTTTCAAAAAGTTCTTTTCTGGACTTATTTTTTAACCAACGGGATTGCCTATGCTATGAATTTCGGAGATTTTATTTATTATAAATTCTCACAGTCAAGGCTTACTTCAGCAGTATTTCAGGTAGCAGAGCATGAATCCAATGTTTCTAAAACACTCTTCATTTCTATAGGGCAGCACCCATTTGTATTTATTGGGTATATTGTTTTAATGATTCTGTGGGTTTTTCTATATAAAAGAGTCAAAGTTCAGGAGAAAGAACCCGTAAAAATGGTTCATTATTTCCTTTCCTCCATACTTGTTCTATGCCTTGCCGTAGTTTTGGTGGTAGGCGGAATCAGAGGAGATTTCAAACATAGCACAAGGCCTATCAACATGGTGGATGCCACCCGTTTTGTAACGAATCCGCTTCAGGGAAATATTGTTCTCAACAGCACTTTTTCGTTTTTCAGAACCTTAAATACTAATAATTTTAAAGAGGTACATTTTGTAGACGAAAAATATATTGAAGATAATGTGCAGCCTTACAAACTGTATGAAAGAAAAGTAGAAAACCGTCCCAACATCGTTATTTTTATTGTAGAATCTTTCGGAAGAGAATATTCCGGAGCCTTTAATAAAGATAAAAATATCAAAGACTATGTTTCCTACACACCTTTTATGGACAGTCTGGCGGGGCAAAGCCTTATTTTTCCCAATGCATTTGCCAACGGGAGACAGTCTATTCACGGGATGAGCAGTGTACTGGCAGGAATTCCGAGCCTTACAGATGCTTTCACAGGTTCACCTTATTCTAATCAGAAAATACAATCTATCGTTTCAGTTTGTAACGACCTGGGCTATGATACATCTTTTTATCATGGGGCCCCAAATGGATCTATGGGATTTCTAGGATTTGGTAATATTCTAGGATTTAAACATTATTTCGGGAAGACAGAATACAATCATGATGAAGATTTTGACGGGATGTGGGCCATATGGGATGAGCCTTTCCTTCAGTATTTTGCCAGAAATGTAGGAAAGTCCCAGCCTTTTATGACCACAGTATTTACGGCTTCATCCCATCACCCTTTTAAAATTCCTGAAAAATATAACGGTAAATTTAAAAAGGAAAGATAGAAATGCATGAGCCGATACAGTATACCGATTATGCCATTAAAAAGTATTTTGAAACGGCTAAAAAACAGCCTTGGTTCCACAATACTATCTTTGTATTTACAGGAGACCACACCAATCAGATTTATTATTCTGAATATGAAAAGGCAATGAACAGGTTTGCCGTTCCGTTAATATTTTATTCCCCGAATCCTGAATATCAGCTTAAAGGAGTGAATGAGCAAACTGCACAGCAGACAGATATTTATCCTACCTTGGCAGACCTTATCGGATACAATAAACCTATAAGAAGCTGGGGGAAAAGCCTGGTAAGTGACAAAAACTACACTTCCATCGTGGTTAACTCCGACGGGAGTACCGAGCAATTTATCATCGGAAATTATATCTATCGTTTTGACGGAAAAGATATCATAGGAGTCTATGAAAAATCAGACCTCGGACTTGAAAAGAATCTGATCAGCCAACTTAAAACCCCTGAAGTGGAAAAAGGGAAGCAAACCGCAAAAGCCTGGTATCAGGATTATATGAGCAGGGTAATTAACAGAAAATTGAATTAAAAACTCTTTGATGTACCCAAAGCCGGCGATTATGTTTGTTATTTTCACCACTTTATGCTTCGTATAATAAAAGTTTTTGTTTGTTGAAAATTAATTTATATTTTTATCAATACGTAGATAAGAATATTGAATTAAAATTAAAACTATAAGAAATATGAAAAAAATGTTGTTAACATTCGCGCTTTCGATGTTTGGTGTGCTTACATTTGCACAGATAGAAGGTAAGTGGAAAACGATAGATGACGAAACAAAACAGGCTAAATCTATTGTAGAGATATTTAAAAAATCAGATGGAAAATATTACGGTAAAGTTTCCCAGTTATTGATAAAACCTGCCGATCCAAACTGTACAGCCTGTAAAGACGACAGAAAAGGAAAACCTATTCTGGGCCTGGAAATCATCAGAGGACTCAAAAAGGATGGTGATGAGTTTACAGGTGGAAGCATTACAGATCCTAAAACAGGGAAAACCTATAAATGTACCATTACAAAAAGCGGAGATAAGCTGAACGTAAGAGGTTACCTTGGATTATCTTTACTTGGAAGAACCCAGGTTTGGGAAAAAGCTAATTAATATAAGTTTAAATAGAATTTTAAGACAACATTTCAGAAATGAAATGTTGTTTTTTTTAATGCCTGTTATGAAAATTCAATCTCTTATGATTAGGAGGTAAGCGGTGAAATTTATTTTTAATAGGCCTCGTCCGTCGGTAACTTCCTTATTTTATAAAATATTCTTTCCTGAATTATTATGGTTATTGAAGCCCTTCATTCAAATGAGATGCCTTTTTTATGATGTGTATAATAAAAAAACACTATTTTTGTAGTCTAAATTTTTCAAGAAAATATGGCAGAATATACTTTTCGTGAGGTAATTGCACAGGCAATGAGCGAGGAAATGCGTAAAGACGAATCCATCTATCTGATGGGGGAGGAAGTTGCAGAATATAATGGTGCATATAAAGCTTCAAAAGGAATGCTGGATGAATTTGGTCCAAAAAGAGTGATCGATACACCGATTGCAGAACTTGGATTTACAGGAATCTCTGTAGGAGCTGCAATGAATGGGAACAGACCTATCGTAGAATTTATGACATTCAATTTCTCTTTGGTAGGAATTGATCAGATTATCAATAATGCGGCAAAGATCCGTCAGATGAGTGGTGGACAGTGGAACTGCCCGATCGTTTTCCGTGGGCCTACGGCTTCTGCAGGACAGTTGGGAGCTACCCACTCTCAGGCTTTTGAAGGTTGGTTTGCCAACTGCCCGGGACTTAAAGTGGTAGTGCCTTCTAACCCATATGATGCAAAAGGATTGCTGAAAACTGCAATTCAGGATAACGATCCTGTGATCTTTATGGAATCTGAGCAGATGTATGGAGATAAAATGGAAATTCCTGAGGAAGAATACTACCTACCAATAGGCAAAGCTGATATCAAGAGAGAAGGTAAAGATGTTACCCTGGTTTCTTTTGGTAAAATCATGAAATTGGCATTGCAAGCTGCCGAAGATATGGAAAAAGAAGGAATATCTGTGGAGGTAATTGACCTTAGAACAGCTCGTCCTTTAGATTTCGATACAATTTTAGCATCTGTAAAGAAAACAAATAGATTGGTTATTTTAGAAGAAGCATGGCCTTTTGGTTCAATATCTTCAGAAATTACGTATATGGTACAGCAAAAAGCATTCGATTATTTAGATGCTCCGATCAAGAGAATTACTACTCCTGATGCACCTGCTCCATATTCAGCTGCATTATTCGCAGAATGGTTCCCGAAGCTTGAAAAAGTAAAAGAGGAAATTAAAAAAGCAATGTACGTTAAGTAATCATCATAGAGAAAAACTTCCGAAAGGAAGTTTTTTCATTTATTATATTCATGAAGAAAAGTTCTTGACGTCATAAAATTAATATAAATTTGCGCCTTTAAAATAAATTAAGCTGATATGGCAGAAGTTACAGAAGATGGCTACCACTTCGACATCAAGAAACTTTCCTTTATTGGAGTTTTAGTGTCTCTAGGAATTGTTTTTGGAGATATTGGTACCTCTCCGCTTTACGTAATGAAAGCAATTGTGAATGCAAGATCCCAAGGGAGCAATATGCCATTCAACGAATACATTGAGGGAGCCCTTTCCTGTATTATTTGGACCCTTACCCTGCAGACTACAATCAAATATGTGATTATTGCTTTAAGAGCAGATAACAAAGGGGAAGGAGGTATTCTTGCCTTATTTTCTTTGGTAAGAAATCTTAAAAAAGGCTGGTTGTACCTTATAGCAATCATTGGTGCTGCAGCCCTTATTGCAGACGGCGTCATTACGCCATCGCTTACCGTTATGTCAGCTATTGAAGGTCTTGAAATTTATAATCCACATACTCCTGTTGTACCTATTACTATCGGGATCCTGATTGCCATTTTTGTGGTACAGCAATTCGGAACCAGCTTTATCGGGAAGTTTTTTGGTCCTGTAATGGTAGTTTGGTTTCTTGTATTAGGAGGTCTGGGAGTAATGCATTTAAGCGAAAATTTTGAGATTTTAAGATCTTTCAATCCTTATTACGCTTATAAACTCATTGTCAATTCTCCGAGTGCAATTGTAATCCTTGGAGCTGTTTTCCTTTGTACAACCGGAGCAGAAGCACTATATTCTGATCTGGGACACTGCGGAGCCAAAAATATCAGGGTAAGCTGGGCATTCGTTAAGATTATGCTTATTCTTAACTATCTTGGGCAGGGAGCATGGCTTCTGACCAATTATGACAAGCCTGGATTCTCTGTAGTAAACCCGTTCTTTGGAATCATGGAAGAATGGATGATCATCCCGGGAGTAATTTTGGCAACAGCTGCTGCAATTATTGCCAGCCAGGCATTGATTACAGGTTCATTCACCATATTCTCAGAAGCCATGTCTCTTAACCTTTGGCCAAATCAAAAAATTGATTACCCTTCGGGAGTAAAAGGGCAGATGTATATCCCAAGAATCAACTGGGGACTTCTTATCCTGTGTATCATTGTGGTTCTTCATTTCAGGGAATCAGGGAAAATGGAAGCTGCCTACGGACTTTCCATCACAGTAACAATGCTGATGACGACAGTCCTGTTGGTTTTCTGGCTACTGAAACACAGAGTAAGCAAAGTATTGATTCTGGTTTTTGCAATGGTTTATATGGCTATCGAATTAGGCTTCTTCAGTGCCAACATTATCAAATTCATGGAAGGTGGATGGATTACAGTTGTATTGGCCGGTTCTATCGGAGTTTCCATGTATGCATGGTACAACGGAAGACTGATCAAAACCAGATTTATCCAGTTTGTGAAAATAGAAAAATACGTATCTATTCTTAAAGATATGAAACTGGATGAGTCTATTCCAAAATATGCCACCAACTTAGCCTACCTAAGTCGTGCTAAAAGAAATGATGAAGTAGAATCAAAAATTATTTACTCTATCATCAAAAAGCAGCCAAAAAGAGCAGATCATTATTTCATCCTGAGCATAGTCAATCAGGAAGATCCCTATACTTTTAAATACACTGTGGATGAAATACTTCCCGGAACAGTATATAAAATTAACTTCCTATTAGGGTTCAAAGTAGACAGAAGAATCAACGATTATTTCAATATGGTTCTGAAGGATCTAATGGCAGACGAAACCATTCCTTCAAGAAGCAGTCACCCGTCTTTGAGAGCCCATAACATACCGCCGGATCTTAAATATGTGATCATAGATAACACCTATATCAACGATATACTTTTAACTGTTAAACAGAAGATTACCCTTAATATTTACAACTTTGTGAAGTATATCGGAAGTGACGACTTTAAGGCATGGGGAGTGTCTTCACACAACGTTGAGGTAGAATCTGCACCCATCACAGAATTGACGGTTTACGACAATAAGATTGAACAATCCGGATACTTCCGTCACAATTCTTAAGTCACAAGGCTTTAAACCATACTATCTATTTAAATAAAAATCGATAAATTTGTAGATAATTTTTTTAATGGATACAGTACAAAAAGAAAAAAATATAGCTTTGATCAAGGATGTTTTAAGGAACTACCTTTTAGAAAAAGGGTTCAGAAACACACCTGAGAGGTATACAATATTGGAAGAAATTTATAATATGGATCATCACTTTAATGTGGATGATCTGTATCTTCTGATGATGCAGAAAAAATATCACGTTTCCAAAGCTACGATTTATAACACTATTGAGATTTTCCTTGACGCAGGACTAATCCGTAAACATCAGTTCGGAGAAAAGACATTAACCTCTTCATCTTATGAGAAGTCTTATTTTGATAAACAGCATGACCATTTGGTGATCTACAAAAAAGATTCTGATAAAGAAATTGAAGAAATTATTGAATTCTGTGACCCAAGAATCCAAGGAATCAAAGAAGCCATCGAAGAAGCTTTTGGCGTAAAAATTGATTCTCATTCGCTATATTTCTATGGCACTAAGAATGACTAATTAATGAGAATAATCCTTTTTCTGTTTATCTTTATTTCTACGCTCAGTGTTGCGCAGGATAAAACTCCAGTGAAGAGAGATCCTTATTTGCAGGCTCCTTCTCCGGCAAAACCGCAACCGCAAAAACCTGAGGATAAAATAAAGATCATCCATGCGGATAAAATCATAAAAGACCCTGCAAAATATGAGGGTAATCAATACTTTACAGGAAATGTTCAGATAGAACATCAGGGATCTGTTCTTACAGCTGATGAGGTGGTCTTATACAA
Organism: Chryseobacterium indologenes; assembly: GCA_016025055.1. Taxonomy (NCBI): domain Bacteria; kingdom Pseudomonadati; phylum Bacteroidota; class Flavobacteriia; order Flavobacteriales; family Weeksellaceae; genus Chryseobacterium; species Chryseobacterium indologenes. Next base: position 695,538 of record CP065590.1, on the reverse strand, counting down.
CGAAGAGAACTTTGTAAAGGCCATGGGGAATACAAGGCTTCAGAACGCTGACGGCTCGGTAATTACCGCAGGAGAAATGGAATACGACGGAAACACCCAAAAAGGTGTAGCCCGGAAAAGCGTTGTCCTTACCGATCCCAAACAAACCATAAAAACAGATATTCTGTACTACGACAGGCTTGCCAATCAGGCCTACTTCAATACCGGCGGAACAATCTCTGACAGCCAGGGAAATGTGATGTATACAAAGTCTGCAACGTATTTTCTGGATACAAAGATGATCGACTTTGTAGGAAATGTAAAGATCGATAATGCTCAATACATTATTGAGGGCGTAAATATCAAACAGAACCAGAATACCAAAGTGGCTGAATTTTTCGGACCCACCACCATTACCAACAGAGCCAATCCCAAAAACAGGGTGTACACCGAAAGAGGTACTTATCGAATGGAAACGAAGGAAGCTTTCCTTAATAAGAATTCCAAGATCTTTTATAACGATAAGATCCTTACCGGTGATGATATGTATTTTAATCAGCTTACAGGATTCGGAAAAGCTACGGGTAATGTAACATTGGATGATCCTAAGGAAAGAAGATATATAAAAGGAGGATACGGTGAGATTTTTGAGAAGAAAGATTCTGCGATGATGACCAAAAATCCCTATGCGGTAAAAGCAATGGAGAAAGATTCCGTGTATTTTGCCGCAGAAAAAATAATCTCTTATCAAAAACCGGATTCACTTGACATTAAAATAAAGAAAAGCTTTTTACGGGCTTATAAAAAAGCCAGGGTCTACAAATCAAATGCCCAGGGTAGAGCAGATTCCATCACCTTTAACGAAACGGACGGTATTATGCATATGTATACAAAGCCGATTTTATGGAGTGGAGAGAAACAGGTGACCGGTGATAAAGTAGAAGCTTATTTTAATACTGAAAACGAAAATATAGACTCTCTGAGGGTAATTGGAAATGCCTTTGCCATCAGTAAAGTTGATTCTCTTAACCTGAAAGATGAATTCAATCAGGTGAAAGGAAAATTAATGACAGTCTACTATGAAAAGAATGACATTAAAGAAGCAAAAGTTATAGGCAATGCCCAATCTATCGTTTACGTAGATGATACGGATCAGGAGACTAAAAAACCGGAAAGAATTGGAATTACCTTGTCAACCTGCGGTATTATCGGAGCACTATTTGAAGAAAAAGCCTTACAGATTATCTCCTGTAGTATTGGTGCCAACTCAGATACCTATCCGATGAGTAAAATAGAACCATCAAAAAGAAAGTTTCCGGATTTTAACTGGAATACCAAAGATCGGATCAGGAAATGGCAGGATATTCTGGTTGACAGTCCCAACAATGAAGAAATACAGTATATCTCTGATAACGAATTATTCGATAAGGCGCAGAAAGCGATAGATGACGAAAAGGCTAAAGAGGAAGCCAAAAAACCAAAAAGAACCAGAAAATAATATAGATAAAAAACCGCCGGAAAGGCGGTTTTTTTATGCAGTTTCCGGAGTAAGTGAAACTATTGGTTATACGATTACCAATGATAATTATATGACTGTAGAAAAGGTGCTATAAAGTAAGTTTGTTATTAAACGAATCACTCTTATCCCTATGGTAAGAGTGATTTTTATTGTAACTAAAAATTTCGGAGTTTGATGAATCTTTTATAGCTTTGCTGAAATTTTTCGTGATCATGGAAATGCAAAAAGATTTTTTTATATATCAGGCACAAACAACAAAGTTTGCCGCCGGTTTTGAAGTTGAAAAAGCGGAAGGAAGTTATATCTACGGTACCGATGGTAGAAAATATCTGGATTTTGTAGCAGGTGTTTCTGCCAATACCTTAGGACATTCACATCCTAAAGTAGTCAATGCAATCAAAGAACAAGCCGATAAATACCTTCATGTAATGGTGTATGGTGAATATGCACAGGATAAACCCATCGCGTTATGTAAATTACTCGCAGAAGCCACTCCTGATCCTTTGGAAGTTACTTATCTGGTCAACAGCGGAGCTGAAGCAATTGATGGAAGCTTAAAACTGGCAAAACGATATACCGGAAGAGAAGAAATTGTCTCCTTTAAAGATTCTTACCATGGAAATACTCATGGGGCTTTAAGTGTTTCCGGAAACGAAATCCATAAAAGAGAATTTCGCCCGCTGCTGCCAATGGTATCTTTTATAGAGTTTAATAATGAAAATGATTTCGATAAAATCACCGAGAAAACAGCTTGTGTCATTTTGGAAACTATCCAAGGGGCAGCAGGTTTTTTAGTTCCCCATCATGATTACCTGATCAAACTGAAGAGAAGGTGTGAAGAAGTTGGGGCACTGTTGATCCTTGATGAAATTCAACCCGGATTCGGAAGAACCGGAAAGCTATTTTCTTTCGAACATTTCGGAATCGTTCCCGACATCCTTGTTATGGGAAAAGGAATGGGTGGAGGAGTTCCTGTAGGAGCCTTCATGAGTTCTAAAGCGATCATGGAAACATTATCCCATTCTCCCAAACTCGGACATATTACCACCTTTGGAGGAAACCCTCTGATTGCAGCAGCCAGTCATGCTACGTTAAAAGAAGTTTTAGAAAGTGGTCTGATGAAAGAAGTTTCAGAAAAAGAGAAATTATTCAGAGAACTGTTGGTGCATCCTAAAATTAAAAATATTAATGGCAAGGGACTCATGCTTGCTGTCAATCTGGGGACTCCGGAATATACATTGGATGTCGCCAAAAAATGTATGGAGAAAGGTCTTATTGTGTTCTGGCAGCTATACAGAAACGAATATCTGAGAATTTCCCCGCCACTGACAATCTCCACTCAAGAAATCAGGGAAGGTTGTCAGATTATACTAGACATTCTGAATGAAAATTAAATATCATGTCTCTCCAAAACGGAGAGATTTTTTTATGCTTTACATCATAGTTTAAATTGTTCTTATTTAACATAATACAGATTTAAAATCTCTGATAAATATCATGAAGATTCTTTAAAAAAGTAATTCCTTTTTTGTGTAATAAAAAAATTAATTTATATATTGCGGGACGATAAAACAAAGATTATATGGCGAAACATAAAGTCCATTACGAATTTCCAATGCACTGTTTATCAGAGATTTTATACGAATATCTGGCAACTGCAGAGGGATTGTCTGAATGGTTTGCGGATGAGGTAACAGAGAAAGGCGATGACTTCTTTTTTAGCTGGGGCGGAGGACCCGCAGAAAAGGCCACTTTGATCAGATATAAGCCTGAAGGTTTCGTGCGTTTCAGATGGGAAGAAGACGAAGGAACTAAGAATTTCTTTGAAATGACTATCGTAATAGATGATATTACAGAAGATTTAGCACTGAATATTACAGATTTCTGTGAAGAAGGTGATGAAGAGGAAAACGCAATGTATTGGGAAAATCTTATTGAAAACCTTAGAATAAAATTAGGTGCAGCATAATGTCGGGCTGTATTAAAATGATAAAACTGATGAACGATTTATCGTTCATTATTTTTTTGTAAATAAATCACATCAAAAATTGGAAAATCTATATTTTACATCAGAAGCATTACATGTAAAGAACAGAGCATTTATGTTAGGTGATGCTGTGAAGGTTTCTTTCTTTGTGAGAAACGGTGAATTGGTCATGGATGAAGAATGCTATTTCTTCCTGATGGCTTCCATGAGAAAGATGAGAATGAATATTCCCTTAACCTACACCCTGGAGTATTTCCAATCTCTTTTTCAAAAAGAAATAATAGAAGATGCCGGAATCCAGAATGGAATTATCAATTTTCAGGTCTTCAGAAATAATGATGGAACAACATTATCAAAATCTTCAGTTTCTTACTTTTATGAAGTACAGCAAATGAACGACTTTCTGGATGTACATCAAAGACCGCTGGAGCTGGATCTGATTAAAGAAATTAATGTCAACAATAACCTGCTGAGCAATATCAGAGTCCATTGCCCGGAAAATATTTATGGCGGAATCTATGCTCAGGAAAATGATTTGGATGATGTTATTCTTTTAAATCCCAACAAAAGAATTGCACGCACCACTTCAGGGAATCTTCTCTTTTTAGAAGGGGATGTCATTAAGGTGCCTAAACAGACTGAAGGCGCTTACATTTCTCCTTTAATGGAAAATTTTGTTACCTTCTTACATAAAAATAAACTGGCAGACATTCAGGAGCATGAGATCATTGCTTTTGAATCTCAGAAAGCTGAAGAAATTTTAATGATTTCTGATGAGAAAGGGATCTTCTCTGTAGGTAAAATCAGAAATAAAACTTTTGAAACCTCTCGTTTCCTGAAACTGGTAGAAAGCTGGAAAGAGAGTTTTACCTCATAAAATTGACAAACCCGGTAAACAACATTATAAAGTCCTTTACCGGGTTTTATTCTGATAACATCAGAAATTGTTTTTTTTTATTAATTTCCGTTGATGATCTCAACGAATTTTTGCGCGATTTCTTTTTGTCCCTTTTCACTCGTCATGTAAGCTCTGTCTGCCGAGTTATTAATAAATCCAAGTTCTACCAATACCGCAGGCGCTTTAGTTTCTCGAAGCATGTGCAGATTGGTTTCTTCAATTTTACGGACATTAAATTTTATAGATTTTTCCCGCCAGTTTCTTTGATTCTTCTGCATTTTGAACAAATACTTCAAGTCCGTGTTTGGGAGTTTCTTCCATGGATGAAGAATTGATGTGAAGTGAAATAACCATTTCGGGATTAAGTGTATTGATTTGCTTTGTTCTCTCAGAAAGGCTTGGATAGCTGTCGGAATCTCGGGTCAAAATCACCTCATACGTATCGCTGACGTTAAGTTTCTGTATTTCTTTGGCAATACTCAGTGAAATATCTTTTTCAGAAAAGTTACCATATACGGCTCCTCTGTCACTTCCGCCATGGCCGGCATCTATGACAATGTACTTTTTGCTGACAGGGGTAAACGATAAAAACAAAGTAGAAAAGATTGATATAGCAAGTAAATTAATCCCTTTCATTTTTATTGATTTTGGTTTTTCAAATAACGTGAAAAGTTTTTTAAAAATTGGTTAACGTAATCTTAAAATTTGTTAATTATTTTCAAAAGGTTTACCGATCTTTTATTAATTCAATGATATATCTTCCGGGGAATTGGCCCATAGTAAAAATTCACCTCCAAGATTCTGCATGATAGATTTCCATAAAGTCTGATCATTCGGAAGCGTGTAGTCAAGATTATAAACATCCACTACCGTCCACATTTTTCTTTGTACTTCGGTATCGAGCTGGTTGGGAGACCATCCCGAATATCCCGAAAAGATTTTAACGTTGTGGATATCCAGTTCGTTATTTAAAACAGCACTGATGATCCGTTCAATATCTTCTGTAAGATAATACTCATCAGTAATGTCAGTATAAATTTCAGTAACTTTTTTATTGCTTTTTACAATAAAAAATACTTTATCATTCTCTACAGGCCCGCCATCATATACTTCGATCTTAAAATCAAAAAAATCGTTGAATTTAGTACTCATCTGGCTGTTCTTTTTATTTAATATCAAACCAAATGCACCACTTTCATTATGTTCAATAACCAAGACTACAGATCTTGAAAAAGATCGCCGGAAATGTCAGGGGTCGAGATTAATATTTTACCTTTGTATGAGTGATTCATACTCAAATTTAATAAAAAATATTTATGGAAAACCTGCATGACAAAAGAAAAGTGTATGAGAAATCCCAACTTATTGAAAGTGAGATAAAACAAAATCCCATAGAGCAGTTCAGGGATTGGTTTTTGGAGGCAAGTGAGAGTGCTGTGATCTCTGAAGCAAATGCTATGGCTGTTTCTACAATGGAAGAAGATGGTTGTCCGAGAACAAGAATGGTGTTGCTTAAGGCTTATACTCATGAAGGATTTATTTTTTATACCAATTATGACAGCAGAAAAGGAAAGGCGATAGCAAGCAACCATAAGGCGTGTCTTCATTTCTTCTGGCCCAATCTGGAGAGACAGATTATTATCAAAGCAAACCTGGAAAAAGTAGCTGAAAACTTAAGTGACGGATATTTTCATTCAAGACCGAAAGGAAGCCAGCTGGGAGCAGTGGCCTCTCCACAGAGTCAGGTGATTCCCAATAAAGAGTTCCTGGAGGAAAGACTGAAGGACCTGGAAAAGAAATACGAAAACAGTGAAGTCCCAAGGCCTGAAAACTGGGGAGGATATATTGCGAAACCGTATGAAATTGAATTCTGGCAGGGAAGACCCAATCGTCTTCATGACAGAATTATCTATCAACTCGAAAATTTGGATTGGAAGATTTCAAGATTAGCACCTTAAGAGGTGAAAGTTGAGAGTTGAAAATTATTTTAGAGAGATTTATCCTCGATAATTACACTGGCGGGCATGAGTCCGCTTATTTTTTTGGTGCTTGATAAGATGAGAGGCAAAATGTCATTTTTCGAGTTTTATATTATCTTCAAGAGCTACCTTTCCAGGATAGTATCTGAAATCGCTCACATAAACACATGAAAAAAGGCTGCTTCTAAGAAACAGCCCTTGAATTTTTGTAATCTGAATGATTATTTTTTCTTAGCACCAGAAACTGCATTTGATAAATCAGCTCCAGCTTTAAATTTAGCTACCTTTTTAGCAGCGATTTTGATCGGTTTTTTAGTTGCAGGGTTAATACCTTGTCTAGCTGCTCTCTCAGCTACTGAGAAAGTACCGAAACCTACTAAAGAAACTTTTCCGTCTTTTTTCTTTAAAGTAGTAGTTACGTTACCAATGAAAGATTCTAAAGCAGCTTTAGCTGCAACTTTAGTGATACCTGCATCTTTTGCGATTGCGTCGATTAATTCAGACTTGTTCATAATTTTTAATATTAAAGTTAGTTCGTAATTATAGCAAATATAATACTATTTTCTAATTGTGCAATTTTTTTATTAAAACTTATACAATTTTTTTACTTTTCAGGGAAAATAGTTAAAATATGATAATTCGGTTTTTCACGAAAAATCTACGTTACGGGTTACTAAAATCATGCCAAATGCTTATGTGTATTGACTTTAGCAAAAAGTTAATATTATTTTCTGTATTTATTAAATTCTAAATTACGTATAAAGTATTAAAGTTTTTAAGCATATGCTTATTGATTTTATAATCAAAGTTTGTATTTATTGTATTTTGTAAAATTAAATACCTGTGTTAGTGGGAGTTTTAAAATGATTAAGAAGGTCTGTTTTATTAATTTTTATTAATAAATTTGCAGTATGTTAATAGAAGTTTTTAAGTCTAAGATCCACAGGGTGAGAGTAACAGCCTCTGACCTTAATTATATAGGAAGTATAACGATAGATGAAGATCTTATTGAAGCTGCCGGATTGGTAGTGGGAGAGAGGGTCTATATCGTCAATGTCAATAACGGAGAGCGTTTTGATACCTACGTTATCAAAGGAAAAAGGAAATCAGGAGAAGTATGCCTGAATGGTCCTGCTGCAAGAAAAGTACAGAAAGATGATATCATCATTATCATTGCCTATGCACAGATGACCCCGGAGGAAGCGAAAGACTTTCAGCCGAAAATTGTTTTCCCCGACGAAAAAACAAACCTTCTTACCTGATTCATGGAGAAAACATCAAAAAATCCCTTAAAGTCGGTTCTCACAATAGTAATATCGCTTGCTTTTGCAGGCTTTTTTTTATGGCTTGCCTTAAAAGGGCTTGATTTTAAAGTGATTCAGCAGTCATTGGCCAAAGCCAACTATCTTTGGGTAGTATTTGCTTCGGTATTTGGTTTACTCGCTTACTGGTTCAGGGCGATCAGATGGAATCTTATGCTGGAGCCAATGGGGCACAGCATCTCAAATTCAAACTCGCTCTGGTCAATTTCTTTTGGATACTTAATGAATCTTACCATCCCGAGAAGTGGAGAACTGGCAAGAGCTACAGCATTGTATGGTGTGGAAAAAGTTCCCGTAGACAAATCTTTCGGTACCATTATTCTGGAGAGAGTGGTAGATTTATTATGTATGATGGGATTTCTTGGATTGACATTGCTATTTAAGTACGAAGCAATTTTGTCATTCTATAAAAATTCCGGGGTACAGCTTAATCCTGATAAGATACTGCTGGTCCTTCTTATACTGATTGCCGGTACTGTTTTATTCTTTGTATTTAAAAAGAGACTTTCCGGAGTTCCTTTTCTAGGTAAAATTGTAAATTTTATCGACGGGATTTTCCAGGGATTGACGACTATTTTCAAATTAAAAGAAAAAGGAAAATTCATTCTTTATACCCTGGGAATCTGGATCTGCTACTATTTTGCAGCATATCTTGTATGTTTTGCCCTTCCGGAAACTTCAGGATTCAGCCCTGCAGACGGATTTTTCATTATTGTTGTAGGAACGTTAGGAATGATTATTCCTGCCAGTGGAGGAATAGGGGCGTATAATCTGGCGATGAAGTTCGGATTTATGGCTTTATTTATTTCAATGGGGAAAAGTGCCGAACTTGGAGGGGAGATGGGGCTTACCTATTCCTTTATTTCGTTACCGCTTCAGATTGTGATTATGCTTGTCATGGGGCTTATTTCTATCCCGATGCTGGCAAAGGCAAGAAATGCCGCCGTTTCAGATCAGAATTTATAAAAAATTAATTTTATAATCTATAGATAAAGTCCAATTGAAAAATTGGACTTTTTTTGTGGATTTCTACTACCCAAAGGTGTAGTGCGAATATTATTTTCATCAATATATTTGGTTAATTCATAAATCACATTTATCTTAATGCAAAAAATAATTCATAATTTAAAATACTATGGCAATTAATCTACAGAAAGGACAGAAAATCGAGATAGGATTGACTAAAATGACGATCGGACTCGGTTGGGATCCTAATGAAGGAACGGGCTATGACTTCGATCTTGATGCTTCAGCGATCATGATTGATTCGGACAGAAAATTGGTAAGCGAAGAATATTTTGTTTTTTATAATAACCTGAATTCCCCGGATGGAGCCCTCTCTCATACAGGAGATGATCCGAGTGGGAAAAACAGTGACGGAGATGATGATGAAGCAATCATTATTGATCTTGATAAAGTAGATTCAAGGGTTGAGGAAATCCTTTTGTGGTAACCATAGAAGACTTTGAAAGAAGAAAGCAAAACTTCGGTCAGGTCAGAAATTCATACATCAGGGTTGTGGATAACCATTCCAACCAGGAAATTGCAAAATATGAACTTGATGAGGATTTTTCCATTGAAACCGGTGTTGAATTCGGAAGATTGTATAAGAGAAACGGCAGCTGGAAATTTGAAGCGTCAGGAATCGGATACAGAGCAGATTTAGGCTTTTTCCTGGAAAAGTATTATAAAGGACAAATTATCAAATAATATAAGCAAATACACAAAACGATAACTATGGCAATTAATTTACAGAAAGGTCAGACGATTGATTTAAGAAAAAATGACCGCGGAGAAAGTGTTTATGACCTTTCAAAAGTAACGATCGGTTTAGGATGGGATGTCAGAAAGCAGGGAGGTGGTTTCTTTGGGAAATTATTTAATAAAGAAGCTGAATACGATCTTGATGCAGTCGCATTTCTTTTGGATGGAAACGGCAAGGTCGCTAATCTGGGAAGAACCGTTCAGACGAATGACGGAAGACAGATGGGACTTTATCAGGGAGATGTGGTTTTCTTCAATTCTATGCAACACCCGAGTGGAAATGTATGGCTAACAGGAGATAACAGAACCGGAGCCGGAGATGGTGATGACGAGCAGATCATCGTTAAACTGGATCAGTTGGACCAGAGTTATCAGAAAATTGTTTTCCTTGTTACCATTTACCAGGGAAGAACCAATAACCAGCATTTCGGACTGATTGAAAATGCTTTTATCCGTGCCGTGGATGCTAAAGGAAAAGAAATTACCAGATACAGCCTTTCCGGGGATTCAAGTATGAACGGAATGTGTGCCATGGTCTTTGCGGAAGCCTACCGCCACAATGGAGACTGGAAGTTCCGCGCTGTAGGTGAACCGCACCATACGGATAACTTTATTGATATTTTAAGACAGCAATACGCCTATTCAAACTAAGTCTTAGATTTCTATTTAACATATCAAAGCCGGCTTGAAAGTCTTCGACTTTCCCCGCCGGCTTCAGAACTAATACTTGTCTTACCATGACCAGAAGATTATTAGCATATTTTTTATTGGATACTTCAGGTTCTATGAACGGGGAGCCGATCCAGGCACTAAACAACGGGTTCAACGGACTTGTCAGCATGCTTCGTGCAGATCCGCAGGCGATGGACAGCCTTCATCTGAGTGTCACTACTTTTGACAGGGATGTTAAAAATATTGTTCCTCTGATTGATCTTGCCAGTTTCTATCCGATGGAGATTACATGTCCGGATAGCGGGCCCACGCATACAGGAGCTGCTTTGGAGATGGTGGCAGAACTCGTTAAGAAAGAGCATGTAAAAGGTTCTTCTGAAGAGAAGGGCGACTGGCAGCCGTTACTTTTTATATTTACGGATGGAAAACCTTCGGATATTCAGAAGTACAGACAGATGATTCCCGTACTCAGAGATCTTGAGTTCGGAGCGATTGTCGGTTGTGCAGCAGGGCCGAAAGCAGACGAACAGTTTTTAAAAGAATTGACAGATCATGTCGTAAAACTGGATACTACGGATGCCATTACCCTTTCTTCTTTTTTCAGATGGGTGAGCTCTTCCATTACTCAGGGAGGCCAGTCACAAAGTACGGGAGAAAGCATAACATTACCGCCGCCGCCATCTGAACTTAATATTATCATTTAAAAATATCTCTTTACAGGTATGAGAAGACTGCCTATTTATTTTTTAGTGGATATCTCCGAATCTATGGTAGGAGAACCTATTGAGCAGGTACAGGAAGGTATTGCCGATATTATCAGGGATTTGAAAAAGATCCCTATTCCTTGGAGACGGTTTATATTTCCATTGTCGGTTTTGCCGGAGAAGCTGAAGTAATTACTCCGTTACAGGATATTATCAGTTTTTATCCTCCGAAAATTCCAATCGGAAGCGGGACTTCATTGTCTCAGGGGCTGATTAAGATTATGGATTGCATAGACAGGGACATTGTAAAAACAACGTATGAAAGAAAGGGCGATTGGAAACCTATAGTTTTTCTGTTTACAGACGGAGTTCCGACCGACGATGCCACCAAAGCTATTGAAAGGTGGAATAATAAATACAATGGTAAGTCAAGTACCATTGCGGTATCTATTGGCGAAAATACCAATTATAAACTGCTGGGTTCCCTGGCTGAACATGTTTTATTGTTTAATAACTCTGATGAAAATTCATACAAAGAATTTTTCAAATGGGTAACAGATTCTATTAAGACGACAAGCCAGAGTGTTACTGAAGCAAAGAAAGAAGGAATCAATTTGTCAAAAATAGATACTGTGATTCTTGAAAAAGTAGATCCTGATATAGAACAGAGGTTTCCGGACAATAACTTTGTGGTATTGAACGGTAAATGTTCAGAAACGGAAAAGCTCTACCTGATGAAGTTTAAAAAAACTTTTGCAGCATCCGGAATTCCGGGCATGTCTACAAGGTATTACCGGTTAGACGGGGCTTATAAAATTGATGAAAAATCATATTACAGGCTTTCTTCTTCCCAAAGGACGCATTTAAAAATTTCCATAGAAGAACTGCAGGGAGGAACTTCGTGCCCGCATTGTGCCAATCCTGTGGCATTGGCTACCTGTTCGTGTGGAGGCATCCATTGTTTAAAGGGCGAAGGATACAATAAGTGTCCATGGTGTGGTACTTCAGACTATTATGGCTTTTCCAGTGAGGGATTTGACATTAACAGAACATTGGGATAACCATGGGAAAGTTTCAGCAGCTGATTTCTAAAATTCAATCAAAGCCTATGGAGAAATCTGTTATTGATAGGAAGAAAGAAGAGTTTAAAGAAGTATATTGGGTCTTGAAAAATGCGAATTCAGATCAATTTTATGAGTTCATTTTCGACATGGAGGACTTTCCGGATATCAGGATTAAAAATATAGATAACCTCAAAGAAACGGGACTTCTTTTTGAAAATGATAGACTGTCCGGGGTTCCGGCTGCTGCCAATGTCCATCATCTTGACATTCAATTTTTTCATACTGCAGACCCTCATACTGTTGAAATAAAAAAAGTACAGTTGCTCATTAATGCCAATCCTAAAGATTTGTGGAAAAATATTCCTTCTGATATCCATGATGAATTCTACAAGCCGGATGAAGATTCTTACAAAGGGAAGTTTTCAGATAAGAGAATTGTAGTGGTTTCAAAAAGAGGCCGTTCCCATGCCCATGAGGGCAATTTCCGGGAAGATGATTTTGCTGTCAGGAACCTTCCTGCGGACTGGAATATTATTTCTGTTGCAGACGGTGCCGGATCCGCAAAACTGGCAAGAAAAGGCTCAGAAATAGCTACGGAATCAATAAACCGGTTTTTTGACTCAACGACAATTTTGCATAAGATTGAGGAAAATATCCGGCTTCATTATTCCACAGATTATTCTCCGCAAGTACAGTATGAAGCTCATCAGAATATTGTCAGGATTTTGTATGAAGGTGTTTTAAATACCCACAATACCTTAGAAACATGGAGCTCAGAGCATGATTTTTCTTTAAGTGATCTGAATACTACCCTTATTTTTGCTTTGGTTAAAAAATTCAGTTTTGGATATGTGATTATGAGCTTTGGAGTAGGAGACTGCCCGGTTAATCTTATTGATTCTGATTTTTCCGATGTAAAACTTCTGAACCCCATGGATGTAGGGGAATTCAGTGGTGGAACCCGCTTTATTACCATGAAAGAAATTTTTAATGATCAGATTGTTTCCCGTTTCGAAATGACCCGTGTTGATGATTTTGCCTATCTTGTACTGATGACAGACGGTATTTACGATCCTAAATTTGCCACAGAAAATAAACTCGAAGATCCGGAAAGCTGGAAGGCATTCTTCAATGATCTGAACGGAAATAATGATGACCGCCGGAAAGTCGACTTTACCAACGATAAAGAAATTGATCAGCAACTTCTCCATTGGGGGGATTTCTGGAGCAGAGGAAATCATGATGACCGTACCCTGGGAATAATTTATTAATAACATGAAAAAGACCATACGAGTTGTCTCTATCCTGGATGCAACCCAATCCTATGAGTATGTAGATGAAAAGCCCATTCAGGGAGGTGTGAAGGATGTCTATTTTTCTCCGGAAAGAGATTATGTAGTCGCTTTTTACCGGAATCCTCTGGAGGAAGGCCAGAAGGAGCGGATCAGAAGAATTGTTTCCACTTACCTGCAAAGCATACAAAACGGCAATGCTTCCGGCTATTTTCTCAATGAAATTTTCAGATGGCCCTATGATATTGTGGAAAAAAATAAGCTCACGGGAATTGTCGTTCCTATTTATCCTCAGAAATTTTTCTTTGCCAAAGGATACATCGGTTCAGATAATATCCGGGGAGAAGATAAAGTAGGAAAGTGGTTTACGGCTCCAATGTTCAGAAATCAGCAATATCCGTTGAGGCTTGATCCTTCTGAGCTGGGGGACTGGCTCAGCTATTTTCAGATTTCCATCAACTTCAGTCGCGGCGTTAAAAAACTCCATCAGATGGGATTGGCCCATTCCGATTTGTCATACAATAATATTTTGGTGGATCCGGTTACCAAATCTGCATGTATCATTGATATTGACGGCCTCGTTGTTCCAAAATTATTTCCTCCCGAAGTCATCGGGACAGCTGATTTTATCGCTCCTGAAGTTTTAAAAACAAAACACCTGGGATTACAGGACCCTCAACGGTTTCATCCCAACCAAAAAACAGACCTGCACGCCCTTGCAGTGCTGATTTACATGTATCTGCTGAGACGACATCCTCTGCGTGGCGGTAAAATATGGGATCTTGATCCGGAAAAAGACGAACTTCTCTCTATGGGCGAAAAAGCCCAGTTTGTAGAAGATCCGGAAAATACCACCAATCAGGTAAAAGCTGATCATTTGAGGAAATGGGATGCTTTCTGGGGAGATCCTGAAAAGATTCCCCATTCGGTTACAGGTCCTTATATTTCCGATTTATTCAGGAAAGCATTTGTAGACGGTTTACATGATCCGATCCGACGCCCCACGGCTAATGAATGGGAGACCGCCTTGCTGAAAACCGTAGATCTCATACAGCCTTGCAGGAATCCCGCTTGTACGGAAAAATGGTATGTCTTCGATAATACGGCTCATCCTAAGTGCCCTTTCTGTGGTACTCTTCATCAGGGAACACTTCCGGTGCTGGATCTCTATTTTAAATTTGATGATGAGGTATGGAAACCGGAAAATCACAGGCTGATGGTGTATCACAATCAATATGTATTCAAGTGGCATGTTTCCAGGAAAATAATCCGCAATGAGAACCTGACCATGCAGGATAAAATGCCGGTGGGATATTTCACATTCCATCAGGGAAAATGGGTACTCGTTAATCAAAGCTTACAGGGAATGAAAGATATCACGGAACAGAAGGAGATCCTTCCGGGTTCCATGGTAGAGCTCACCGATGGTAAAAAAATATTACTTTCCGCTGAAGAAGGAGGAAGGCTGATGTATGTGACGATGGTAAACGGAATGAATGGATAGCAGCGCGAAATGAAGATTATTAAGTTGGCCGTCGTTTCTTCATTTTCACCTTTCCGTTTTCACCTTAAGATCAACGCTTTTTAGCTTCCATAAAAAAGAGTGCTCATCTTCACCTACGACCTTAAAGCCAAGGCTGGTATAAAGATGTTGTGCTTTGTTTGTTTTTAAAACACTCAGCCATACGATCTTGCCTTTTTGGGCAGCATCATCAAGGATATTTTTTAATATTTTTCCACCCAATCCACGGCCCTGAAATTCCGGCCCTATCTGAAGCTGCAGAACTTCTGTCTTTTCAGCAGTTTCATTGACTTTTAATAATCCGACACGATGATGATCCATGAAGATAATGTATGCTTTATCAAACTCATAAAGAATTCTCTGAAGGGTAGTTTCACGGTCAGTCGGAAGATTAGATTCTTCATAATGCGGAACCATCGTTTTTGTTCTCAGATCAAAAAGATAATCAATATCGTTTTCTGTTGCTTTTTTGTAAGTAAGTTCAATATCCATATTTTTTCAAAATCTAATTTTATACCATACAAAAATCTCCGGGAATCAGTCCATCCGGTTTAATATCAGCTATGATATAGCTCACTGGTATCAGTTTAATGGAACGAAGATATTGAATTATGATGGTTCAGGCATAAAAAAATGACAACCCAGCGGCCAGGAGTAAGAAGTTGGAAGAATTACCTTATCAATGTTGACACATGCAAATAAGCCGGAAATAAGTCAACCACACTTCTCGCTTCCAACTTCCTGCTTTCATCCTTTTTATACAAGTTCATAAAACGCTCTTTTCCCGATTTTTATTTTCATGTGGGGAAAAAGCTCTATTTCTTCATTCGGATCTGTTATTTTTATAGTATTGATCTGAATTCCTCCACTTTCGATGAGTCGTCTAACGGCAGATTTGCTGAGGTCACTTTTTAATTGATGACAAAGGTCGACAGCAATCATTTTATTTCCGACATGGGATAAATTGTGGATTGAAATAGCTTCATAAGCCTTATTTTCAAAATTTTTATTCTGAAACTGATTCATGAAAAATGCCTCTGCATCTTCTGCTGAAGTTTCATCGTGGTATTGTCGGACAATATTTTTAGCAATGAGTTTTTTGATAGCCATCGGGTTTTCCCCATTTTCTATTTTTGACTTCAATGCTGCTTTTTCTTCCAAGGGAAAGTCGGTGGTAAGATCAATGAATTCATCAATTAATGCATCGGGAATAGACATTGTTTTTCCAAACATTTCATTGGGTTCATCAGTCAGTCCGATGATATTATTAAGTGATTTACTCATTTTTTCCTTTCCGTCAAGACCTCGCAACAGGGGCATGCACATAACGATCTGAGCGGGCATGCGGTGAACTTCCTGCAGTTGTCTTCCCATGGTACAGTTAAATAACTGATCGGTGCCTCCCATCTCAATATCACATTCAATTTTTACAGAGTCAAAGCCCTGCAGGATAGGATAAACAAGTTCGTGCATTCCGATAGGAGTGTTTTCGGTAAATCTTTTATTAAAATCATTACGGTGCATCAGCTGTGCCACCGTTACTTTCGATAAAAGCTGGATAACTTCCGAAAAATCAAGAGCATCCAGCCATTCAGAGTTAAATGCAATTTTTGTTTTTTCTACGTCTATAACCTTGGAAAGCTGGTTGATATAAGTTTGGGCATTATGCTGTACATCTTCGGGGCTTAAGGGTTTTCTGGCTTTATTTTTTCCTGTAGGATCACCAATTCTGGCGGTAAAGCTTCCTACGACGATAATGATCTGATGTCCCAGGTCTTGGAACTGTTTTAGCTTTTTGAGTACGACTGCGTGCCCGAGGTGCAAATCAGGGGCAGTCGGGTCAAAGCCAAGTTTGATAGATAATTTTCTGTTTTCTGACTGGGCCTGCAGTAATTTTTCTTCCAAGCCTTTTTCAGGCAGGATAATGGCCACGTTTTCCTGTAATGTGTTGATCATATTGAATGGTTTTAAAATGAAAAAGCCCGGACAAATTCTGTCCGGGCTCTGTATATAATTTTAGGTTATTTTTATTGAATTACAGCTATAGAAAGTCTTCCCGAACGATAGAACGGGATGTAATACTCACTGAAAAACGGAAGACGCAATATGCTGTTTAAATGTTTCATGAACTATATGACAAATATAAAGTTTTTTTGAAAATTCCAATATTTAAACCATTAAGATATAAGTGAAAGGTTATAACAAGATTAGTTTAAAACTTAACCATTTTCGAATCTTAATGGTTTAAAATAATGGTTCAAAACAATTTTACTTACATCCTTTGAAGCTAATACCATGCCATAATAAAATAAAAAACATGATATCAACCCAGGTATCTGATGTTTGGGTGAAGGCACTATAAGGATGATATTTTTAAAGTGCCTTATGGTAATCAATTTATTCAGCGTTCAGTAAAGAGGGATAATAAGCATTTGAAATCTGCATTTTCCAATGTTTGATATTTTCAGATGATGCTTTATCTGCTTTGTCGAAAAAGAAGTGACGGATGATTTCCAGCCCCGAATATTTAAAAATTCCAAGATCTGAAGTCAGTGCCAAAGCATTATCCATACCTGATTGCTGATATTCCTCATGGGATTTCCCGTGAGTATTGATAATAACCGCTTTTTTCCCTTTTAAAAGTCCTTTTTGTATTCCCTGGTCGTACCGATAGGCAAAACCATAACTGAAGACACGGTCAAAATAGCCCTTCATCACAGCCGGTAAACCCGTCCACCAGATAGGGTAAATAAATGTAATCTGATCTGCCCATAAAATATGTTCCTGTTCCCGTTGTACATCCTCCGAAACTTCTCTTGCATGCCAGCCCTGCATATCCTGCAGAGAAAGAACAGGGTCAAAATGAAGGGCATACAAATCCCTGATCTTTACCTCATTATTTCCTGAACTGAGGATTTCTTTGACATGGCTTAATAAACTGTGATTTAGGCTGTTTTCATTCGGGTGTACGTAGATGATTAAGTGTTTCATTGCTCTGTTGTTTTACATTATGAGACAAATTTAGAGCAGCTGATGTTTCAAAAATTGTAAGAAAACGAAATCTCAACATCAGGATGTAACTATCGTATATGCAACAGCCGGCTTTCCGGAAAATCTTAAAAAGATATTATAAGAACAAATGTGAATATTTTACTTGTATTTTGTTTTTTTATAATAAAATAAACGCATAATAGTAAAGAATGATTAATTAAAATTAAATAATTTACATTTGTATTGTATTGGTTTGCAGTGTTTAACATAATAAATTTTTTTCACTTTGCTGGGGTATATTGTTTACATTTGTTCTATTAAATTTTACAAAAAATGAAAAAATTATTTACTGTCTTATTCTGTAGTTTACTAGGAATCACTGTTTTTTCACAGTGGACTCCTACTGATTATAGAAGAGGAGACAAATTAGGATCGAATAATATCCGAAATTATTACAAACTGGATTTGGATAAAATAAAATCACAGTTGAAAAATGCCCAGGAAATGGGTCCGAATGCAAAACCTGTGGAAATTTTGCTCCCAACTATGGGCGGAAAGATAGAAAGGTTTGCAGTGTACAGTTTTCCAGTTATGACAAAACAATTTGCTGATCAATATCAGTTAGGATCTTATGTCGGAGCTAGTTTGGACGATCCTACCAAATACTTGAGATTTTCTGTTGCTCCTAATGATTTTCAATCGATGATTATTCAGGATGGGAAGTATGAATTTATTGATCCGGTAAATGCTGATAAAACAGTGTATGGACTACATCCCAAAACAAAAAAGAATGAAAACGGATTTTTATGCTCAACAGAAGAGAATGCAATATCACAAAGCCAGATTAAAGAATTGTTGAAAGACGGACAATCATTTGCTAACCAGTCAAATTCGTTTTCCAGGTCGTCTGATAAAAAATACAGAACCATGAGACTGGCAATGTCAGTTACGGGAGAATATACGCAGTATTTTGGAGGAGTTGCTAATGCTATTGCACAAATTAATGCAACAATAACCAGAGTAAATGCTGTTTTTGAAAAAGATTTTGCACTCCATTTAAATGTTTTGAGCTATCCTGCTCTTATTTTTGATAATCCTGCTACGGATCCGTATGCAACGGTTACTAATCCCCTGTCTCCTCCTGGTTCATGGAATACATCACTACAAAGCCAGCTTACAGCGAACGTAGGAAATGATAATTATGATATAGGTCACCTGTTTGGAGCTTCCGGAGGAGGAGGAAATGCAGGATGTATCGGGTGTGTATGTTTAGAACCCGGCAATCCAAATTTGGGACCTAATGATATAGGAAAAGGGGCTGGAATTACTTCTCCTGCTACAGGAACAGTAAATTCCTCTTCTACATTCCCTCCTTCAGGAGATACTTTTGATATCGATTATGTAGCCCATGAAATGGGGCATCAGTTAGGGGCAAACCATACTTTTTCACATAATTTAGAAGGTTATAGTGTTAACATGGAGCCCGGTTCCGGATCTACAATTATGGGATATGCAGGTATTACAAACCAAAGTGCTCCTGCAGGTACCACAACAGATGTACAGCTTCATTCGGATCCTTATTTCCATATTGCAAGTATTAAGCAGGTTCAGGCCAACTTAATTGCAAAAAATTGTGATGTAGAAACTGCAATAACAAATAACCCACCTGTTATAGCTGCATTACCAACCTATAATATTCCTTTAGGAACTGCATTTGTATTAACAGCTTCTGCTACTGATGCGGAGAATGATCCGTTAACATATACCTGGGAGGAGATAGATAATGCAGGTACAAGGATTAACAGTGGTAATATAGGGACAACTTCTACAGGAGGTTCGTTTAGATCTGTTGCCCCTTCTGCCAGCCCAACCAGATATTTCCCGAAGTTGTCATCAGTAATGTCCGGAGTTTTAAATAATTCAAATAACCAATGGGAGTCCGTTTCTATGGTACCGAGAACCACAAAATTCTCTGTAACAGTGCGAGATAATAATCCCGCACCCGATCAGCAGCAGACTCAGTTTGCAGAGCAAACAGTTATTGTCGGAAGTGACGGACCATTTAAAATCAATACTTTATATGCTAATAACAGTGTTCCTACTGCAATAGAATGGGATGTAGCCAATACTGCAGCAGCTCCGTATAATGTAGCCAATGTAAAGATAGATTATACAACAGATAACGGAACAACATGGACTGTATTATCAGATTCCACACCAAATGACGGTTCTGAAAACTATACTTTTCCATCTTCTTTGAACGGACAGACCATTAAACTAAGAATTTCTGCAATAGGAAATATATTTTACGCAGTTAAATCAGTAATGGTTACTACGCTTGCTCCTTGTGACGGGAATGCACCTACCAATTTGGTTGTGACAAATATTACAACGCATTCAGCTGATGTTACCTGGCAGCCGGTTACAGGAGCAACATATAAACTTCGTTACAAAAAAGCTAGCGATGTTACCTGGACTGAAATAAGTTTAACTTCACCTAATGCCACATTAAATACTTTAGAGGACGGTGCTACGTATGAAGTACAGGTCGCTACGGTATGTAGTGGAACAACCGGAACTTATTCTCCATCTGCAAACTTTACAACACTAACTTTAACTTATTGTACATCTCAGGCAAATAATATAAATGATGAGTATATTGCTAACGTTACAGTTGCAAATATCAATAATACCTCTACCGGAAGTGCTTATACTAATTATACAAACAATCCTGCTCTTCAGATTAATGTAGTAAGAGGTACAACGTATCCAATTTCAGTAACCGTAGGAAATCCGGATCTTGATGCAGTGGCTGCCTGGATCGATTTTAATAGAAACGGTATATTTGATGACTCTGAAAAAATTCTTAACTTTCCAGTTGGCGCGATAACAGGCCCTGTTACCGGCTCATTTACTGTTCCTCAATCCGCTGTGACCGGTCTGCCTTTGAGAATGAGAATTAAGTTAACGTATGGAGGGCAGTCTAATGTAGGTGGTTCGCTGATAAATGCTTGTGGAACAGTTAGCTATGGGGAGGTTGAAGACTATAGTGTTGTGGCCGCTTCATCTAATTTAGGAACATCAGACTTGGTTAAAAATAATACTATCCAATTATATCCTAACCCGGCAAGTGATGTATTAAATATTACGAAAGTTTCTGATAAAGCAACCTATAAGATTTATAGTGCAGCTGGTCAGCTACTGAATACCGGAAGTATCAATGACGGAAAAATTAATATTTCTTCTTTGATAAAAGGGGGATATGTAATTACAATTGATGACAAAGGAAAAGATGTATTTAAATCTAAATTCATCAAGAAATAAAATGAGGCTTTGGAAAGATTTCGATAAATACTTCCGACAGTAAAACAAATACAATTTTATCATAAGACAGTAGAAATTTTAATATTTCTACTGTTTTTGTTTTTTCCTAACTCATGGGAAATCCAGGGAATGGTTTTAGAGGAATTATGAACGTGATTTGCAAAAACCCGGAGAGATCATTACATGTCTCACTGTGCTGCTTTTAAGTGGATAAAACAAATGTACAGCATCAGGAATGTTTGAAAATAGTAAAAATCAAAATGGGTTATTCAGATTTCGGGTTGCATATATCCTGTTGGAACTTCAGATACTTGGCCGGCGATATGTGTAAAAAGTGCTTAAAATCGTGGATGAGCTGGCTCTGGTCGTAGTATCCACACTGGTCTATAATATTGAACCAGCTTATTTTGGTTGGTCCGGCACTTTCCTCTTCTATCAGTCGGATAGCTTTCAGAAACCTGAGGTAGCGATTGATTTCTTTCAAAGAATATCCGAACTGTTTTTTCTGCTTGTGCTGAATATTCCTTTCTGTCTGCTGGATTTGTTCAGCAATCGTTTTCACAGGATTAAGGTGGTCCTGTTCAAAATTACTCAGTAACAGGCTTGTCTGGTCCCGAGCACGTAAGTAAGGCCTGCAGAAATTCAAAATAAAGTTAACCTGTTCTTCAGGTGATTGTAGGGTAGTAAGCTGATACCAGAGGTTGGCGAAACAATTTTCTTTCAGTAAATCATCAGGATGTTGTACAACATGGGATTCAATTGCCCCTTTGCCAAAAAAACGGTAGAAAGCGTCGTCTTTAAAATTGGCCACCAGAATAGATGTTTTTGAAGGCAGGGTATAGTCAAAAGACTGTCTCACAGGTCCGAAAACCATACATTCGTCTACTGTGATTATTGTTTTTTCATGGGTAGACATAGAAACCTGTTCTCCGAAACAGAACAAGAGAATCGTCTGATAAGTAGGAAGCAGGGTTTTGGTCACAGGATGTTCAGAACCGTTTTCGGCGAAGTAAAAATGGGTAAACACATTTTCAAATTCCTGCGTTGCGGGAATTCTGTGTTCACGATATTCCTGTTTTACATTCTGCATACTCATTAAAGATTTTTCTGCATTTTAAAATTGGTAAGAGCAATTCCTTTTATAGGTACGATTTGCTCTTTAAGAACGTAAAATCCCAGCTTTTCAAAAAAAGATTTCGCGGTTTTACTTACGTCCGAACGTATATATCTTTCAGTCTGTTTTCTGGCAGCATTTTCAATCTGTTCGTAAAGCTGAGAGGCAATACCCTGATGCTGATAATTTTTATGAACAAAGAAAAGATCCAGGTAATTTCCTTGATCAAGTGTAGCAAAACCAACGATAGTATGCTCTGATATGGCTACCAAGACAAACTGTTCGTGGATGACTTTGAGCCAACGTTCATTATTTTCAGCACCTGATCTCCATGCTTCAAGTTGTTCTTCAGTGTAATCATCTTTGCAGATACTGGTGATCGTTTCTGCAAAAAGCTGTTTCATTTCAGCAAGGTCATTTTCATTTCCCCTTCTTATGATCATTTTGATATCGTTTTCTTTCCGTCAATATATTTTTGTTCGTAAATTTTTTGCTGTTTTTCATTCAAAAGCGGATAAAACAGGTTCATCTGAAGCAATGCATAATGTTGTACTGCTGCTTCATTATCAAGTTTTAAAATTAATCTGTTGTGGGTGAGCCAGTTATCTGCAATAATAAAAATCTGTTCCGTAAAGCTCTTCATGAGAAAATCAGGAATATCTTTTTTGAAAATATTATTTTTCTGAAAACCGGAGAATATCTGTTGAAACTCTTCTTTTCTGCTGAAGTTGATACCTTCGTACTGTGTTTCTATTTCAGGGATTTTATGTAATATATCTACAAAATTGATAAAGATAAAACGGTAAGAATAAAAAACCTCACAGCTTGAAAGAGTAAGCTGATAAAGATCTTCCAGGGTTTTGTTTTCCATTTTCTTCATCCCGTCCATGAGCCCGTCCATTTTTTGAGTCATTTCAGAAAAAAGAATCTTCAGAATGTCTTCAGAATGTTTGAAGTGATAGTGAAGATTTCCTGCACTGATCCCAAGTTCTGCCGCAATAGATCTTGTGGTAATGGTATTGTAGCCCTTCTCATTAAATAATTCCAGAGCTTTTGACAGAATCTTTTCTTTTGTGTTCATCCATCAAAGATAAAAAAAATATAAGAGCGGATAAAAGTCATATTTCAATAATTAGAACAATTGTTCTAATTTATTATATTTGCACTATCAAATCTTGTCACAATGGAAGGTAAAAGAAAATTTGATTATGAATCAGCTGCCCAAAACGAAAAGAAGAATGAACCTGCAATACAGGATATTACAGCCAAAATTCTGCAGGTCATCATCGGGATTATTATGGCTGTTTTACATATGTGATGAAAGGGAAAATATCATATTGGTTTTGTCTTGGCCTGATTCTATGGGCTGTTATCATAGGATTGAGAAAAAACAGTATTTATCTCCCGGTTATCAATGAGTATTTTACGGATCTTATCACGGTTCCGATGTATTGCTATCTGATAGAAATGATCATGAACTTTTTGGGATATACATGGAAATCTGATGTAAAGTTTGTGCTCACTTCAGCCATTTATCTGTCTTTTTTGTTTGAAGTACTTTGCCCCCGGCTTTCCAATGTCTTTACTGCAGATTTTTTCGATGTGATGGCGTATTTTTCCGGAGGAATATTATATTATCTTTTTAGAATAAAATCATTCAGAAGGTTTAAAAAAGAAGAAAAATAAAGGTCCGGAGATTGATCAGTTAGGTTTAATTAAATTTTTGAAAGTATAATTCCCGTTACTGTTCAAGTTGTATGATAGAGCCCTTGTAAAATTTAGTCTGGTCATAGAGTTCAACAAAGTTGCGTTGAAGGATAAGCCCGTTTTTTTCTTCGAAATTTTTTTCTTTACATTGATTTTCGGCGAGTAAAAATAAAGTCTGATAATCCGATTTCAGGTAGTCGGAAAGGATATTATCTTGTTTCTTGTCTTTGCTGATAATCTCTGTAAAAAAAATTCCATAGATCAGAAACTGATTGAAATTCTGGGCATCAACAATGTAATCAAGATGTTCTTTAGCCGATTTTTCATAATCAGAAAGGATCTGTAAAAACGTTTTTACATGCTCTGAGGTGGGAATTTCATAGAAAAGATCAATTCCGTTGATAAAAAGCTGAGTTTTAATTTCTTCATTATCTGCCGGATAAATGGAAGAAAACCAGGTGAATATGTTTGAAAGTTCTTCTTTAGAAAGTTCTTCAACAGAATCTTTTATTTTATCTTTAATGGTGTCAAGATTACCTTCCGGTATAAACTTAAGAGCATCATCTTCTTCACGACAGATTTTATTGTACAAATTAATCTTGGCAATATTCGGGTTGGTTTTTATGAAATAAAGTTCTTCTGCCATAGCTATGTACCAAATATTTTTTGTGGAATTGGTAACTAAAGATACAAAATAACATCTACAAAATAGTATGCATAGAATGGTAATGCGAAATAGTAAAATTTAAATTATTATTATTAAATATACTGAATAAGAGATTAGAGATTATTGTAATCACAGGGTTTGATGCAAAGCAATTCTGTTTCCTTCTGAATCTTCAAATTCTGCAACAGCAAAGCCATGCTTTTCATCTGTTTTCTTTGGATAAAGAATTTTTCCACCTTGTGTCAGAACTCTGTTTAAAGTTTCATCGATGTTTTCTGTCTTAAAATAGATAATCACGCCTTCTTTAGTAGGTTTATAGACCTCTCCTTTCGCTAATGCTCCAGTGATACCTGAATTCTTTTCTTCAAACGGAAACAGAGCCATTTCGTAATTATCGATGATTTCCTTCTCAAATGTGAAGTTAAAAACAGCAGTGTAAAACTTTTCTGCACGTTCCAGGTCAGCAACCGGAATTTCAAAGTAAACAACAGGATTAGATCGGGTCATAATTTTTGTTTTGGCTGGCTCTTTCTGCAGTGAATTGCAAGATACACCTATCATTGTGAAAAAAAGAAAAATAAATTGTATCAATCTCATCTACAGAACTATTTTGTGTGCTAATATAAAAAAAATTATAGCTAAGGCTAAAAAATAGATAGATCTATCTATTTTTTGTATAGCTTTGTACAAAGTTTTCAGAATGAAAAAGAAAAAGTTAAAGACCGGATCATCAGGGTAGCTTCAGATCTGTTTTATAAGCAAGGTTTTAATTCTACGGGAATCAACCAGATTATTGCAGAGGCCGGTATTGCCATAGGATCTCTTTACAATCATTTTTCATCCAAAAATGATCTTCTTCAGGCTTATTTACTTCAGGAAGAGCTGGAATGGTTTAACGGTTTTGAAGAAGGTACGGGTAAAATTTCTGATCCTAAAGAAAAACTATTGAGTTTGATCGATTATCGTATAAAACTACAGCGATCTTCTCAATTTGCCGGCTGTCAGTTTATAAAGATTATTTCTGAAATAGGAGATACAAATCCTGCTGTTTCAGAGTTTGTAAAAAACATAAAGAGAAACAAAAAGACTTGATCAGAACTATGGTAATTGAATGTGGAGGAGATGCAGAGGCACTTACAGGAAATATTTTTCTACTGATCGAAGGAGCTGTGGTCACCTCAACGATTACTAAAAGCAATGACGCTTTTGTTCAGGTGAAAAAAATTGTGGAAGATTTAGTATCCTAAGTTTTTTTGAATTAAAAAAAATAGATATATCTATATAAAAATGAAACGTAATCAATTAATAATTATAGTTGTACTTTTTGGTCAGCTATTAACCATAATGGATATTTTTATTATCAACGTATCCATTCCTTCCATCCAAAGAGATCTTGATGCGTCTCATGGTGAAATGCAGGTGATGATTGCCGCTTATCTTATCGGCTTTGCTTCTTTTTTGATTACAGGGGGACGGCTTGGAGATGTATACGGCAGAAAGAAAATATTTATTATGGGCTTGGTATTTTTTATGCTCAGCTCTGTAGCGTGTGGAATATCTGTAGGGGCTGTTCCGCTTATTATTTCAAGATGCATTCAGGGAATCAGTGCAGCGGTGATGGCTCCGCAGGTGCTGTCGATGATACAGATCCTGTTTCCTCATCATGAAGAGCGAACAAAAGCTATGGGATGGTACGGGATCACTATTGGGATAGGGACTATACTCGGGCAATTTCTGGGCGGATATTTTTCGTCTCTTACCATTATGAAAGAAGCCTGGAGACTTATTTTTTTGATGAACATTCCTATTTGTCTTCCGGCAGTTTTCCTAAGCCTGAAACTCCTGAAAGAATCTAAAGACCCTGTCAGAAAAACTTTTGATATCCAGGGTGTCCTTATACTTTCAACAGGACTTTTCTGTTTTACTTATGCATTGACGTCATCGGAGCAGGAAGGTTTTACTCCGAAGAATATTCTTTCCATACTCGTATCGGTTGTGGTGAT
Organism: Chryseobacterium indologenes; assembly: GCA_016025055.1. Classification (NCBI taxonomy): domain Bacteria; kingdom Pseudomonadati; phylum Bacteroidota; class Flavobacteriia; order Flavobacteriales; family Weeksellaceae; genus Chryseobacterium; species Chryseobacterium indologenes. The sequence continues at coordinate 669,030 of CP065590.1, read as the reverse complement.
GCTGTATTTTTTTCAAAGCCAGAAAACAAAACTCCGGAACAAATGCTCTTACCTGATTGATTTTAAATTGTTTCAATACAAAAATTTTAACCTCGGCATTATAGCGGTGACCTTCTTTTTCATTATGCTGGATTCGTATTTTTATATTTTATCTGTGTTTCTTCAGGATGGATTACAAATAAACCCGTTAGCAGCAGGGGAGGTGATTGTATTCCAGGGTGCCGGCTTTATTCTGGCTTCGTTTGTTTCTCCCCGACTGATTTTAACCTATGGGAAAAATGTTTTGCTGCTGGGCCTGAGTTTGATTGTAATCGTTCTTATGCTGCAGATTTTTTTATTCAAAACCGGAACGCCTTTGTATATTTTTTATATTTTGCTGTTGTTGCATGGCGTGGGAGTCGGATCTGTCATTCCTTCTTTAGCGAATATTGCATTATCTGGACTGTCTGAATCTTTGGCGGGGAGTGCTTCGGGGGTTTACAATACTTTCCAGCAGGTAGCAGCTATTGTAGGAATTGTGGCTGTTGGAAGTATATATTATTATTTTCTTGGCGGGAAGTCTTTACAAGAGCATTATCAGTATGCTTTTTCAATAGCTGTATTGATTAATATTCTTTGTCTTTTTTTGTAATGCTGGCTGTTTTCAAAGTTCCGGAATATGTTCTTCCCAAAAGAATTCGTCCCTGAGCATCCGGAACGGCATGCTTTGTTTAGTAATATGATAATCTTTTACTTCCTGCTATTATAAGTTTGTTTTTTCAAAAATGCCGATGTGAGTTTTGCTATATTTCTAGTGATTTCAGTAAGAGAATGGCAGTCGCAATTGCTGAGCCATGTGACGTAGAGATCTTCTTCCGGAAGGTAGACTCCCATGTGACGAATGCGATTAATCCTAATATTACTAATATTTGTTTACTTTTCTACAGCTATTAACAACATCATAGGACGGCGGAGCTCCTCTTTCATTTCAGGGATTTCTTTCAGCATGCTTTCGCCAGGCTGAGGTTCAATGATTTCCTTAAGCCTGAAACCACATTGTAACAGACTATTCAGGTAGGAGGTCAGGGTCCTGTGATATTTGGTCACATTCTCACCTAAAAATGTCGTATTTCTCTTTCCTTCTATAAAATAACGGTCGACCGGCCAATAGATTTTCTGCCCATCTTTATCATATGCCCAGTCCTGTCCACCTTCTGCAGTGAAGACCGGATGTTCCACTGAAAACACAAAATATCCTCCGGGTTTTAACCATCCATGAATACTTTTGGCGATGGGGTCAAATGATTCCACATAATGCAATGTTAATGAGCTGAGAACAATATCAAATGTGCTTTCAGGATAAGAGACATCTTCCAGAGCTTTTCGTTCGTATTGAATGCCCTTCAGATTATTGATTTCCTGAGCTTTGGCCAGCATCTTTTCAGAGAGGTCAATTCCGGTAACGGATTCGGCACCGTTTTCAATGGCATAGCGGCAATGCCAGCCAAATCCACATCCGAGATCAAGAACTTTTTTAGCTTTAAAATCAGGGAGCATTCCTTTTAAAGTCTGCCATTCTCCGGCACCTTCCAGCCCCAATTGAGAACGGAGCATTTTTTCATATTGATCGAAAAGTGACGGGGTATCGTATTTATTTTCTTTCATAGGATCAGTCGTTAGGTGAGATAAAAAAATCCTTTACCCGGGTAAAGGATTTCAAAATATAAATTATTTTTCGTTTTCACGCATTGCTTTGATCAAACGGTCAGTTCTTTTGTCTGCTCTGGCATTATTTAAAGATAATACAGCCCAGATCGCGGCAGGAAGCCATCCGATTACAGTGATTTGTAAAATCAGACAGATAATTCCCGTAATAATTTTCCCACGAACCATAAAGGAAAGGAAGGGAAGTAAAATAGCTAATAACATGGCGTAAGGTTTTAATTGATAATAGATTTTAATGAGACTGAGGATCAAAATAGGCTTTAAACGTAAGCGGATCCTCGGTTTTATCCTCAACTTCTTCAAGGTATTCCAGATACTCTTCCTGATGTTTTTCCATATAAATCAGTACCACTGCAAGATTGACAAATAAGTTTTTGTCATTCGAACCCAGATGTAACGCTTTTTTTAAATAGAATAACGCTTTTTCATTTTCCCCCATATCAGAGTAAATCGCACCAATATTGATTAATGCTGAAGTATTTTCAGGCTCAACCAGCAAAATTTCATCCAGTTCCTTAACCAGTAAATCATTTAATGTATCCCAATGGTCTTCATTTTCCCATCTTTTAGCCTGGAGTTTTTTTACGTTTTCTAATCTTGATGTTATACTACTCATTTTTACAATTACAGAATTGATTCTTACCGTTTATATGTTATATGATGAAAATTTAGTATTCTATTTTTGTTAGCTGCCAAACGCTCTTTTCAACAGGCTTTCCACTTTCGGCTCGCTTCCTCTGAAATTTTTGTACAACTCCATCGGATCTTTTGTTCCTCCTGACGAAAGAAGAACTTTATATTTTGCCGCAATTTCAGGATTGAAAATTCCGTTTTCTTTAAAATACTGGAAAGCATCTGCATCCAATACTTCCGCCCATTTGTAAGAATAATATCCTGCAGAATATCCACCCTGGAAGATATGCGAGAAACTCGGGCTCATAGCGGTTTCAGCATTCAAAGGATAAAGTGTGGTGGCTTTGGTATACTTGTCTTCAAAGTCTTTGATGCTTTCTTTTTCAAGTTCTTCGACTTTTGTATGATAACTCATATCCAGGATTCCGAATCCGAGTTGTCTTAATGTCTGGTAGCCTTCCATAAAGTTTTTAGACTGCTCGATTTTTTCTATTTTTTCATCCGGCAGCACTTCTCCGGTTTTATAATGTTTAGCAAACGTTTTTAAGAATTCCGGTTCATAACAGAAGTTCTCAAGAAACTGTGACGGTAATTCCACAAAATCCCACTTTACGGAAGTTCCGGAAAGACTAGGATATTGTGTATTGGCCATCATCCCGTGAAGCGCATGTCCAAACTCGTGGAAAAGGGTAGTCACTTCCTGGAAGGTCAGTAAACTAGGAGTATCTTTTGTAGGTTTGCTGAAATTACAAACGATAGAGATATGCGGACGGGAATTTTCTCCATTCTGTATAAATTGATTTTTGTAGCTCGTCATCCATGCCCCGGCTCTTTTCCCTTTTCTCGGGAAATAATCAACATATAACAATGACTTGTACTCACCGTTTTCTTTTACTTCATATACTTTTACATCTTCATGGTATTTTGGTATGTCATTTCTTTCTTCAAATGTTAATCCGAAAAGTTTACCAGCCAGTCCGAAAACAGCATCCTGAACCTGGTTCAAAGGAAAATAAGGCTTCAGTTCTTCATCATTAAGGTCGTATTTTTGTTTGCGCAGCTTCTCTGCATAGAAAGCATGGTCATAACTTTGCATGTCATCAATACCATCAGCTTTTGCCAACGATTTTAATTCTTCAATTTCTTTATCAGCATAAGGTTTTGCTTTCGTTAAAAGCTCATGTAAGAAATCAAAAACTTTCACCGGAGATTTGGCCATTCTTTCTTCAAGAACATAGTCAGCATAATCAGTATATCCTAAAAGCTGAGCTTTCTGCTGTTTTAAATGAAGAAGTTCTTTGATCAGATTTTGGTTGTCGAATTCACCACCGTCAAAAGATTTTTTACCATTTGCTAAGGCCAGCTCTTTTCTTAATTCACGGTTTTCAGCATAAGTCATGAAAGGAATATAACTTGGATATTGAAGGGTAACTACCCATCCCTCCAGGTTTCTTTCTTTGGCTTCTTCAGCAAACTGATCACTAATGGCTTCCGGAATACCTGCCAATTGCCCTTTGTCAGTAATATGCTTAAAATACGCATTGGTAGAAGCCAGTACATTTTGACCAAACTGTAGCGATTTTACAGAAAGATCCATGCTGATATTTTTTAATTTTTCCTTGTCTTCTTCATTTAATAACGCACCGCTTCTTACAAAGCCTTTGTAGGTCTCATTCAAAAGCATTTCCTGCTCTTCATTAAGGTCGTATTTTTCTTTTTCGTCGTATACTTTTTTAATTTTATTGAAAAGGGCTTCGTTTTGAGATATTTTTGAAGAATATTCTGTCAGAATCGGAGAAACTTCCTGGGCAATTTGCTGAATTTCATCACTGGTCTCTGCCGAATTTAAATTGAAAAAAATATTGGAAACCACATCCAGTTGTTCTCCTGAATAAGCTAATGCCTCAATAACGTTTTCAAATGTTGGCGGTTCAGGATTGTTAACAATAGCATCAATTTCTTCTTCTGATCTCTGAATCAATTCCTTAAAGGCAGGAAGATAATCTTCATTTTTAATTTGGCTGAAAGGAGCCGAATGATATGGTGTGTTAAATTTTTCTGTTAAAATATTCATTTTTCGATTTTTATTAAAGGTAAATTTAATGATTCACAGGGGAATCTGGGCTTGAAAACTCAAAAATAATGCCTTAATGTACAGGTATGACAAAAATACACTATCTTTAATTTATCTTGTCATAGGAGAAGTTGGAGTGGAGGGAGAATATTTAATTTTGAACAAAAATGTAAACGATTACACAAGAAAATTAAACCTTAAATAATAATACTATGAAAACACTCTTAAAAATTATCGGCATTATCATTTTGCTGATTATCGTATACGCGATCTTTGCTATGCTGGCTTTCAGTAAAAATTATCATTTTGAAAAATCTGTAGTCATTAATGCACCTAAAGAAAAGGTATGGCAGCACGCAGGTTCTTTAAAAGCCTATAATACCTGGGACCCTTTTTCGAAAGAAATAAAAAATATTACCATTACATACTCAGGAGAAGGCAGTAAAATGGGTGATTCTTATCATTGGAAAGGTGATGACAGTGAAGGTGAACAATCAATTACTGAAATTGTACCTAATGAAAAGATGGTGACAAAACTTCATTTTATTAAACCCTTTGAAGGTGACGCGGTGAGCAATATAATTTTAACTCCGGAAGGAAACGGAACAAAGGTAACATGGATGATCGACAATGAGTTGAATACCATGATGAAAATGATGAAGCCAATGATGGATAATAATATGGATAAAATGTTCGGACAGGGGCTGGCAGATCTTAAGAAACTTGCAGAGAAGTAGAATCTCAGAAAGGTCCTCACATATTCAATAGAGCATTTAAAAAAAATTATATTGAAGCTGTTTTCTGGTTGAAGACAGCTTTTTTAGTAATAAAAGTCACTGTTGCTAAGTTTTTCTTTTTTTTTGACGATAAATGATTAATAATTTTTATGATGGAATGAAAATGGATATTATTATTCTAAAAATATTATCTTTATATAAAGAATCGATTGTATGGAGAAGATTGTATTTGAAAAAAGTGATATCAGAGACTTTGTGACAATGACTATCGCAGAGAAAATAGAGAAGCTTAAAAATTTTATCGAATTTACTCTTGAAGCCAGCCGTGACATCAAGAAAACTCCGAAGTATGACAGCATGAGGGAAGAAATGCAGGAGGAGATCTATCAGATGCAGCGACAGCTGGGAGCTTTGAACGATCTTAAAAGAAATATGGCAAAAGTACTGAATACCTCTACGGAAAGAGTACAGCTTGGTTCGCTGGTGATTACCAATAAAGCCCGGTTTTATATTTCTGTATCCCTGGGAGAGTTCTTTTTGAAGGAGACAGGTTTTATGCCATATCTTCGGAAAGTCCGATGGCCAAAAAAATGATGGGAATGAAATCTGGGGATGAATTTACGTTAAACAAGATCCATCAGAAGATTGTGGAAGTATTATAAGTGAATGATAATTTTTTTTTTCACAGGTTATTAATCATAAATCTGATCAATAGAGCTTCAAATGTATTTGAAGTTTTTTCTTTTATGGAATACTTGTTTTAAATACAACAGATTGAATTCCATGTTGTAAATTTGCAGGTATGAATAAAGCACCCATTTTAAAAGAAATCATAGAGCAGAGAAGAAGTATTTTTCCAAAAGATTATGCTGATGCAGAAATATCTCAGGAAATTTTGGAAGAAATTCTACACTCTGCCACATTCGCTCCTAATCATAAACGGACTAAGCCTTGGCGCTTCAAAATATTCAAAGGAGAAGAAAAAGCTCAGCTTGCCTCAGAAATGCAGGCTATTTATAAAGCAACCCAGCCTGAACAGCTTTTCCTGGAAAAAAATATAATGATATCGGTTTTAAAATCAATAAAGCTGACGTAGTCGTTTCTATCGTTGTTAACTTCAGCGGTATGGTTCCTGATTGGGAAGAAATAGCAGCTACTTCCATGGCCGTGCAGAACATGTATCTGACTTGTACAGCAAACAATATCGGCTGTTACTGGAGTTCCCCAACAATTGTCAACCACTTGAAAGATTCTCTCACTATCGAAGAAAACCAAAAATGTTTGGGGCTGTTCTATATGGGGACAGTATAGCATGTTTCTATGTAAGCAATGTGAAAATTTTCCAATATATCAATGGTTTAAACAGGTGCAAAATATTGTTATACCGTTAGATTAATAAATTGTTATATTTATTAATTGTTCAATTAGAATTTTTATGTATCTTTGCACTCTTAAATATTTAACTGGGACGAGTTCCCGTAAAATTCAAACATTATGTCAGTAAAAATCAGATTACAAAGACACGGTAAAAAAGGTAAACCTTTTTTCCACATCGTGGTTGCAGATTCAAGAGCTAGAAGAGATGGTAGATTCATCGAAAAACTAGGAACTTACAACCCAATTACTAATCCAGCAACTATCGAGTTGAACGTTGATTCTGCTGTACAGTGGTTAAACAACGGTGCTCAGCCTACTGATACTGCTAGAGCTATTTTATCTTACAAAGGTGCTCTTTACAAAAACACTTACAAGGTGGTGTAGCTAAAGGTGCTTTTGATGAAGCTGAAGCTGAGAAAAGATTCAACGCTTGGGTAGAAGCTAAAGATGCTAAAGTACAAGGTAAAGTAGAAGGTTTAGCTACTGCTAAAGCTGATGCTAAGAAAGCTGCTTTCGAAGCTGAAGTAAAAGTAAACGAAGCTAGAGTAGCTGCTGCTGCACAAGCTGAGGCTGATGCTAAAGCTGCTGAAGAAGCTGCAAACGCACCTGCTGAAGAAGTTGTTGCTGAAGCTACAGAAGGAGAAGCTCCTGCTGCTGAAACTGAAGAAAACACTGAAGCTTAAGAACAAACTCTGTTATGCGTAAAGAAGATTGCTATTTTTTAGGTAAAATCACACGCAGACACGGACTTGCGGGCAACGTGATCCTTAAATTGGATACCGATCAACCCGAGCTTTACAATAAATTGGAATCAATATTCGTTGAAATCAACGGATTATTGGTTCCATTTTTTATTGAAAAATCATCATGGAGCAAATTAGATGCTCTGAATCTTGCATTCAAAAACTCTTCTGAAGCAATGGTAGATCAGGTTTTAGGTAAAAGTGTTTACCTGCCGCTTACTACATTGCCTACACTTTCAGGAAAACAATTCTACTATCACGAGATCATCGGATTTGAAATTTTTGACCAAAATGATAATAACTGTGGAGTCATAAGATCTGTAAACGATCAGACAGCACAGGTATATTTCATTACCAATCTGGATGGAAAAGAAGTGGTAATTCCTATGATTAAAGACTGGATTCTTGAAGTAAACAGAGAAGAAAGATTCATTAAAATGGAACTTCCTGAAGGGCTTATCGATGTTTTTCTGATCCCTTCCAAGAAAGACGAATAATTGCAGTGAAACAATAATCCTCATCGTCATTTACTTTTTATTATATCACTAATTAAATAATTTTCTGAATTCTCCCGGAGACTGGTTGGTTTTCTGCTTAAACAGTTTACTGAAAGATTGCGGATGCTCAAATCCCAGCTCATAAGCAATTTCACTTACAGATAAACTGGTGGTGCTCAAACGTTCTTTTGCACAATCAATTAACTTATTTTGAATATGCTGCTGTGTATTTTGCCGGGTATGCAGGCGGAGCAAGGTCCCAAGATAGTTGGGTGAGATATTCATCTGCTCAGCAATGCTTTTTACGGATGGGATACCATTTTCAAGAAGGTTTCCGTTATCAAAGTACCGGGAAAGAATATCTTCAAATTTATATAACAGCTCATGACTCGATTTTTTCCTGGTGAAAAATTGTCTCTCATAAAAACGGTCAGAATAAATCAGTAATAATTCAATCTGACTAATGATCAGTTCCTGTGTAAATCTATCGTTGTTGGTCTGGTATTCACGTTCAATATTTTTAAAAATATCAACAAGAATTTTTTCTTCTTTATCAGAAAGAAAAAGAGCCTCTTTTACCTGATAACTGAAGAAGTCATAAGATTTAATTTTCCTCGTTAATGAAGTATTCCATAGAAAATCAGGGTGAATCAGCAATAAAAACCCGGTAGGTTCTACTTCAACATCCGGATTGATTTCAAGACTTAAATATTGTTGAGGTGAAACAAAGCACAATACTCCTGAATCAAAATCATATTGTTGATGTCCGTAATTGAACTTGGGACTGACGTTCTTTTTCAGGCCGATGGAGTAAAAGTTCTGTATCCACTTCAATTCATGATCATCCACTACATACCGCACTTTGCTGTAATCTATAATGCTGATCAACGGATGCTCAGGATTGGGCAGACTACAAAAAGCATGAAAATCTGAAATAGAATTAAAACGGACGGGCTGTTTCATATTAGCTAAGGTAGGGGTTTTGTAAATAATATATAATGCACTGACTTAAAAAGCCTTTAGCTCCCCATACGTGAGCGAAGCTAAAGGATGATATGATCAGACTAAATCGCTGTAGAAACCGTAAGACTTTCCCATTTCTCTGCATCTTTCTTTAAAATATCAATTTTGTTATTCAGAAATTCCACTGTTCCTACCCCTAATAATAAATGGACAGGCGGATTTTTTTCTTTACTAATCCGGATCAGGACATCTGCTGCTTTTTCAGGATCATTAGGTTGATTACCATTGATTTCATTGAGGTGAGCCTGTTCCGAATTTCTTGCTGCTTCATAGGCCTGTATTGGGTTGGCTGGTGTTTTTACCGAATCTTTCGTTAAAAAATCTGTGCGGAAATACCCCGGATAAACAACCGTAGCATGAATTCCGAAGTCTTTTACTTCTTCAGCGAGTGCTTCCGTAAATCCGGCTACAGCGAATTTTGTAGAACAATAGATTCCCCAGCCTGGAAAATTAGCAGAATACCCTCCAACAGAAGAAATGTTGAAAATATTTCCTGATTTTTGTTCACGAAGATAAGGCATTGCATTCCTGATCACATTCAGCGTTCCGAAAACATTCACGGCATAATTTTCTCTTGCTTCTTCATCGGTAAGCTCTTCAAGAGTTCCGATCTGCCCGTAGCCTGCATTGTTCACAACCACGTCAATTCGTCCGAAATGTTCCACTGTTTTCGTTATAGCAGATTTAATATCGTTATTATCTGTAATGTTTACACCGAGAGGAAGAAAGTTTTCTGAAGTTTCTCCGAAAGCGGAAAACAGGGAATCAACGGAACGACTTGTTGCGGCCACCCGAAATCCTTCCGACAGTAATTTTTTAACCAATTCAAATCCTAAGCCTTTTGAAGCTCCTGTCACGAACCATACTTTTTTTGTTTCCATTTTTAAATATTTTTTTGTTTAAATGATGGGACAAAGATGGAAACTTACGACAGAGAAAATGTAGCCGGATCGGTGAATGATGTATCCAAATCGTGAATGATGATTATACAGAAAAATCTCAATCAATATTCACCTTTATCAAAGTGTTCAGGAAACGTTTTTTATCAAAGGATTTAATTCTTTTTCCGTAGAAACAGACTGGTTTTTCATTCTGGATTAAAATTGTTTATGATTTTAAAACGCAGCCTGACCGGATTAGGCTGCCTTTGTTGTAACTTATACCAAATAATAATACTTTTGTAAGATACCCTGGAAATTGATGAGAATAAAATATCTGATCCTGTTACTCATTCTCAGTAACATATTAAATGCACAAACCACAAGTGTTGAAAAGAACATTTCAGAAAAAAAGTACCTATGGCGAATTGGAAAACAATTTCTATAAAGGTAAATCAGGTGATGACAAAATCAGAAAAAATAATGCTGAACTGTATCTGAAAAAAGCTAAAGCTGAGAACAATGTTGATCAGATTGCTGAGGCATATGTACTTTTACATTTTGATAAACCTTTACCGGTTGCTTTAAAATATCTTGACAGTCTACAAAAGATTACAAAAAACTCTCAACAAATTTATAATCCTGCCAGAACTTACTTGTTGAGGGCCAATTTATACTGGAAGTTCAATGATCTTCATGCTGCGCTGGATAATTATCTGCTGGGGCTGAAATATGCACAGGAAAAAGATGATAAAAGACAGATTGCCCTGGCTCATATCGGAATTGCTAATCTGAACAATTATATCGGAAAACACGCCGAAACCGCTAAAACCTTAAGGAATTATTTGTATAATGCTGAATATATGAGCGATGAGGAGCGCGATGGCCTTAAGCTCAATCTTGCGGGCGCTTATATAGAGATTAATAAAATGGATTCGGCTCATATACTGATCCAAGAGGGTTTGCAGGCTTCCAAAAAAAATAATGATATGTACCGCTATTATCAAAACTTAGGATTATTAGGGTATTATCATTTGCAGTCAAAAAAATATCAAAATGCAATTGATGATTTGTTGCAATGCGAAAAATTTTTCTTTACACCCGGTAATGAAAGTCAACGAAATGAAAATTACACACTTTTGAATCTAGGAAGATCCTATGCAGGACTTCAACAAAAAGACAACGCGATCGCATGTTTTAAGAAAATTGATTCTATAGTCCTTAAGACAGATTATATATATCCTGAGCTCAGAGAAGTTTATACCTATCTGATTAATCATTATAAGGAAATAAGAGATCAGGAAAAACAGCTGTACTATGTTGAACGTTTTTTTAAAATTGACCATATTCTCAATACGCAGTTCCGGTACATATCGCGGGAACTCCCGGGAAGATATGATGTGCTGACCTTACAACAGGAAAAAGAAACGATTACGAATGGACTTGAAAAAAGGAAGAAACTCTTTTATATTGTCATAAGCCTTTTATTGATTTCCCATCTCCTGTTTATCAACTTTTATTTTAAGTATAAAAAAACAGAAAAAAATATAAAAAAATTGCTCAGGATCTGATCCAGTCTGTAAATGAGAAAAAAATAAAGACGGATGACGAATCAAAGAATGAAATAGATTCAGATTCTTTTCTCACCGATAATGCTGAAGATAAAACGAGCAGAACAATTTCTGAAGACATTGCCCAGACTATTTTGCAGGAGCTTGGAACCTTTGAAACAAAAGAACAGTTTTTGAGTAAAGGAATTACATTAGGTGTTCTTGCTAAAAAAATAAAAACCAACTCCAGATATTTATCAGAAATCATCAATACCTACAAAGGAAAAAATTTCGCTACCTATCTGAATGATTTAAGAATTGATTATGCCATCAGCAGATTGGCTACCGACAGAAAATTTCGCTCTTATAAAGTTCCTTTTATTGCCGAAGAATTAGGGTACAATAATGAACAGGCCTTCACAATGGCATTCAAAAAAAGAACCGGAACACCACTTTCCGTCTATTTGAAAGAAATAGAAGAAATGAAAGTGGATTAATATTTAATTGTTTCGTTATCAATATTTTATCATCTATAAATTCATGTTTTTAGGTATATAAATTTATGAATTTATGGACTATTTGCTTGTGTCGTTACACTTCTTCATGCATCTTTGTTCCAGGTAAAAACACACAACATTTGGAACTTGGATGTGCACAGTCTGAATTTCAAAATTAAAATTGCTGATCAGCAAAAAAACAATCAGGTTTGAATGACCGGAAAAAATTAATCGAAAAAAAACATTAAAAAAGAAAAAAGAAAAAAGAAAGTGAACAGGTAAACATTAAAAATTTGGTACGTAGAAAATAATCATTTGAAAATTATTAAAGTAATTAAAACAGAAGTCCGTTCGATCTGCTTTCAACAAAAACCATGAGAATCAACCACGTTGTTATAGATCGGATTATTGACCGGAAAAGTATCACCTCAAAAAAAACTAATAACCATTTCGATACAAAGGATAAAAACTAAAAACCATGAAAACTCAGAATATAATGTATTCTTTATAAAATAGTGATATTCGTTCAGGTTAATGCGAATTTTATTGAAATTCAGGATCATATTCAGATAAATTTAAATCTTTAGAGTGGTCAGGTAATAACCATAAAAAATATAGTTTTCCTGAATTGAAAGTTTTAATGCTTGTTAAATGATTTTTAAAGGCAGCGCAATCATTAAGTTGCGCTGTTTTTTTGTAACTTTGCAGACATTAATTTTTATATAAAAAATTTATCATCAACAAATGAAAAAGCAAACGATCAAAGAAATCCTGAAGGATTACAAGAAAGTATTACATCATGACATTACAGTTTACGGATGGGTAAGATCATTCCGTGCGAATCGCTTTATTGCGCTTAATGATGGTTCTACGATTAATAATTTGCAGATAGTTGTTGATTTCGAAAATTTTGATGAAGAGATCATCAAAAAAATTAGTACGGCTTCTTCTCTTAAAGTAGTAGGTGAAGTGGTAGAAAGCCAGGGAGCAGGACAATCTGTGGAAATTATCGCTAAAAAAATTATCATTTTAGGAGATAACTTTACTGAAGAACTTCAAAGTACAATTCTTCAGCCTAAGAAACACAGCTTGGAGAAACTTCGTGAGCAGGCCCACCTGAGATTCAGAACCAACCTTTTTGGAGCTGTTTTCAGAGTACGTCACGCAGTGAGTTTTGCCGTTCATTCATTCTTCAACAAAAACCAGTTCTTCTATATCAATACGCCTGTAATTACCGGAGCTGATGCAGAAGGAGCAGGAGAAATGTTTGGGGTGACGAACTTTGACCTGAACAATATGCCAAAAACTGAAGAGGGCGAAATTGATTTTTCACAGGATTTCTTCGGAAAAAAAACCAACCTTACCGTTTCAGGACAGCTTGAAGGAGAAACTGCAGCTATGGGATTAGGAAGAATCTATACATTCGGCCCTACTTTCCGTGCTGAAAACTCTAACACAACAAGACACCTTGCAGAATTCTGGATGATTGAACCGGAAGTAGCGTTCAACAACCTTGAAGACAATATTGACCTTGCAGAAGATTTCCTGAAGTATGTGATTCAATATGTTCTGGACAACTGTAAAGATGATCTTGAATTCCTTGATAAGCGCTTCGAAGAAGAGCAGAAGTCAAAACCTGAAAAAGAAAGAGCAAAAGAAGGCCTTATCGAGAAACTTCAGAATGTAGTGGCTAAACGTTTCAAGCGTGTAAGTTATACGGAAGCAATCGAGATCTTATTGAACTCTAAGGAAAACAAAAAAGGAAAATTTGCATACCCTGTTGAAAAATGGGGAACAGACCTTCAGTCTGAGCATGAAAGATATCTTGTTGAGAAACATTTTGAGAGCCCAGTAGTATTATTTGACTATCCGAAAGAAATCAAAGCTTTCTATATGAAGTTAAATGATGACAATAAAACAGTGGCAGCAATGGATGTTCTTTTCCCGGGAATTGGTGAAATTATCGGAGGATCGGAAAGAGAAGCGAGACTGGATGTTTTAAAACAGAAGATGGCAGATATGCATGTAGATGAGCACGAGCTTTGGTGGTACCTTGATACCCGTAAGTTTGGTTCTGTGCCGCATGCAGGCTTCGGTTTGGGATTGGAAAGACTTGTTCTTTTCGTAACGGGAATGACAAATATCAGAGATGTGATTCCTTTCCCTAGAACGCCGAAAAGTGCTGAATTCTAGAACAATAAAAAAAGCCTTAATGAAAAATTAAGGCTTTTTTTATTGTTTAATAGTTTATTATGTTGAAAGTTGTAATGCAAAAATCATGCTAATTGTATCTTTTATCAAATAAATTTATTAAATTCGTAGAATATGTTATGTTAAAACGCAAACACGAATATGCTTAAACAACACTTACAACTCAAATTAGGACAGAAGCTGGCTCCTCAGCAGATCCAGTTGATGAAGCTGATTCAGCTTCATACTCTTGAATTTGAAGAGGAGTTGGAGAGAGAGTTAGAAGAAAACCCTGCTTTGGAAATTGTAAAAGAAGATTCTAAAGAAGATGAATATTCTTCTTTGGAAGATGCTTATCAGGATGAGGGTACAGAAAGCATTGAAACAGACTTCGACGTTAATGAATATCTTTATGACGACGAACCTAGCTATAAAACCGCATCCAGCAATTACTCCCCTGATGATGAAGAGTTTGATAATGAAAGCCTGCTGACGGAAGGCCAGTCTTTATATGATTATCTGCTGGAGCAGATCCATTTGGTGAATATCAGTGAAGAAGACCTGAAAATTGCAGAATACCTTATCGGCAATCTGGATACTGACGGATATTTGAGAAGGGAAATTAAATCTATCGTTGATGATCTTGCTTTCTCACAAGGAATTTATACTACCAGAGAAAGGGTAGAGGATATTCTAGAAAATTACATTCAGAAACTGGATCCACCGGGTGTCGGTGCAAGAGGATTGCAGGAATGTTTATTATTACAGATTGAGAAGAAGGTCAGCTCAGATAAAGCTGTTTCTTTAGCAGCCAATATTTTGAGGTATCAGTTTGATGCCCTGACTAATAAGCACTACAATAAGATCATCCAGAAATATGATATTGAAGAAGATGATCTGAAGGATGCATTGGACGAAATATCAAAACTATCTCCAAAAGTAGGGGGTAACTTTGATACCCAGACGATTACCATCAATCAGGAAATTATCCCGGATTTTGTGATTCAGGTGAAGGACGGACAGGTAATTCCGATGCTTAACAGTAAAAATGCACCGACTCTGAGAGTATCTGAGGAATACAAAGATATTTTGTCAACCTACTCACACGATAAAAACTCTTCAGAGCATAAACAAGCGGCCTTGTTTATCAAACAAAAGCTTGATGCTGCCAAATGGTATATCGATGCGATTAACCAGCGTCAGAATACATTATTACAAACCATTACCGCGATTGTAAAGTTCCAGAAAGATTATTTCATTACAGGGGACGAAAAATCTCTGAAACCAATGATCTTAAAAGATGTTGCAGATATAACGGGATTTGATATTTCTACCATCTCCAGAGTGGTAAAAGTAAATATGCCGATACCCCAAACGGTATCGTCTATCTTAAAGATCTGTTCTCTGATAGTTTAACGAATGATGACGGAGAAGAAGTTTCTACAAAAGAAATCAAAACCCACCTGCAGGAAGTAATCGATAAAGAAAACAAGAGAAAACCATTAACGGACGATGCATTGGTAGTGATTTTAAAAGAACAAGGATATAATATTGCCAGAAGAACGATCGCAAAATATCGTGAGCAGCTTAATATTCCTGTTGCAAGATTAAGGAAAGAACTATAGATAGTATCGGATAATATAAAAAGGTGAACGTTAAATGTTCACCTTTTGTTTTTAGTAAAATATAATTTAGTTATATATTTTTAGCATTTTCAAGACCCAATTCTTTCATAGAAATTTCACGCATTTCCACTTTTCTTATCTTTCCTGAGATTGTCATTGGAAACTCATCTACAAATTTCCAGTATTTCGGAACTTTATAATGGGCAATTTTTCCTTTGCAGTATTCAACCAATTCATCTTCAGTAATGGTAAATCCTTTTCTTACCTTCACCCATGCCATGACTTCCTCTCCAAATTTTTCACTGGGAATACCTATGATCTGAACATCCAGAATATGGGTATAGGTATATAAAAAATCTTCAATTTCTTTAGGGGAAATATTTTCTCCTCCGCGGATGATCAGGTCCTTAATTCTTCCTGAAATGGTAATATAGCCATCCTTATCCATTACCGCCAGATCACCTGTATGCATCCAGCGCGCGTGGTCTAATACTTTTTTTGTGTTTTCAGGGTCATTCCAGTATTTCAGCATAACGGAATATCCCCTCGTACAAAGTTCGCCATGTTCCCCGCGTTTCAGGATTCTGCCGTTTTCATCAACAATTTTTATCTCAAGGTGATCCTGTACTGTGCCTACGGTACTTACCTGTTTGGCCAATGGAGTTCCAATTAAAGTCTGGGTAGAGACGGGAGAGGTCTCCGTCATTCCGTAACAGATGCTCATTTCCTTAATATTCATCAGGCTTTCCACCTTTTTCATGATTTCTGGCGGACAAACTGAACCTGCCATCACTCCTGTTCTTAAACTTGAAAAATCATAGGTTTCAAAATCTTTTACAGCCAGTTCAGCAATAAACATAGTAGGAACACCATATAAAGATGTGCATTTTTCATCCGAGACTACCTTTAAGGTGATATCCGGATCAAAACTGTCATTCGGGATTACCATACAGGCTCCGTGAGCGGTACAGCATATATTCCCGATGACCATTCCGAAACAATGATAAAAAGGTACGGGAATGCACACCCTGTCCTTTTCCGTATAATGTAAACGTATCCCGATAAAATACCCGTTATTTAAAATATTATGATGAGAAAGTGTTACTCCTTTAGGAAAACCCGTAGTGCCTGAAGTATACTGAATATTCACAGGATCATCAAACTGTACATGTTCTTCAAAACTGTGAAGTACTTCATCAGAAATATTCTGCCCGTTATTTACAAAATCTTCCCAGGTATCATCAAAGAAAATTTCGTGCTCAAGGCTCGGGCATACTTCTTTCGCATATTCTACCATTTCTTTATAATTACTGGTTTTGAAATGTAAAGAAGAAAAGATAAAACGAACTTCAGACTGATTAAGAACATAGGTAAGTTCATGCGTACGGTAAGCGGGATTGATATTGACTAAAATCGTCCCAATCCTGGCCGTTGCATACTGTAAAAGTACCCATTCGTAACGGTTGGAAGACCATACTCCAACCCGGTCACCGGCTTTTGCACCTAAGAATATCAATGCTTTTGCAACAGCAGTTGTCTGATTATAAAATTCCTGATACGTAGCCCTGTAATCCTGATGAACACAGATTAATGCTTCCTGATGGGGGTATTTTTCAACTGTACTTTTAAGATTGGCTCCGATAGTCTGTCCTAATAATGGAACCTCGGATGCTCCATAGACATAAGATAAAGGCATAGTGTAAGATTTGGTGGAATAAAAATAATGAATATATCTTGAACTATAACCTACGTATATTAATTTTCCTGAGAATCTATTTCCTTAAGTTGCTTTAAATTTTTATCCAGTTTTTTAATAATGGTACCGTATACCAGCCTGTAATACAGCCAGATCATCGATATAGCAAGAAATGTACTCACTGTAATCCCGACAATGATAATGGTAAGGTTGGAGTTGCTAGGCTGCACATTCTGAGCGTCTAAAATATAAAATATAAAAGCTGTCAGTACGAAGGTAAAGGCAAGCAGAAGTACAATACTGATCAAAATAAAGGCATTAACTGTTCTTTTGAATTTAATGATTCTTGTAATAAGCCCCTTAAGATTTTCTTCGATCTTTATTCTCCGGTAATTCTGATAAAATTTTAATACAAAATATGCTGTAATGAGTAAGCTTAGTATTTTAATCGCCAGGTAGACATGGCCAAAATTGTTTTCAACCTCGGGCGCTTCCTGTGCTCCCAATCTTTCCAGTACCTTGCGAAAACTATCTGATTCTTCTTCCTGGAAAAAATAGAACAACCCCAGTACGGAAAAGAATAAAAATTCTACAACACTGATCCAGAAAATATACTTTACGTAATTACGCGACTTTCGATTCAACATCTGAAGAATCTCACTGTTGTCATATTTAGGCTGAACAGGTTGTTCCTGCCATGTTTTTTTAAAACTGTCTAAATCAAATTCAGGCATATTTTTCCATCTGTTCTTTAAGGGTTTTCTTTAATCTGTTCATTTTCACGCGGGCATTGACTTCAGTGATACCGAGGTTTTCTGCAATATCCTTGTAAGGCAGATCGTCAAGATACATCATGACAATGGCTCTTTCTATATTAGGAAGAGTCTTGATCACAGTATACAAAAGCGAAATTTGTTGTTGTTTCTCATCATCATCCTCCACAAAATCCTTGTGGTTGATATCAAGTTCATTCGTGGGAAGGCTTTTGCTTTTTTTTTCTAAAAAGAGTAATGGCTGTATTGAGCGCTACACGATACATCCATGTAGAAATTTTGGAATTTCCTTTAAAAGAATCATAACTTCTCCAGAGCTGTAATACGATTTCCTGAAAAAGATCCTCTTCATCTTCAAGAGAATTGGTATATAAGCGCGATACTTTAATAATCAAGCCCTGATTATCTTTAATAAGTTGCGCAAATTCTTTTTCCCTGGAATTCATAGATGTATAATCGCACGAAGATAATAATAATGTGGTAATTAGTGAAAATTATAATCGTAAAATCCTAAAAGGATAAAAACTGAGCATAAAAATGAGTTTCGAGCCGAAGATAAAAATGCTGAGATCAGATTGCTCTCAGGTGTGTGTACCTGTTTTACCATGAAATTTACGTATCTTTGCATCCGCGAGAAAATCGGCCTGTTGATTTCCCGTTTACGGGAGGTAGGAAAGTCCGGACACCATAGAGCAGCAAAGCGGATAACATCCGTCACCCGTGAGGGTAGGACAAGTGCAACAGAAAGCAGGTACAGTTCGGCTGTAGTGAAACCAGGTAAACTCTTTGCGGTGCAATGATAAGTATATCGGTTCTTTTCAGTAATGGAAATAGGGGCGGCTCGTCCTGAAAGCCGAGGGGTAATCAGCTCAAGTTTTGCAGTAATGTAAAACGTAGATAAATAACAGGCGCTTCTTCAGAAGTACAAAATCCGGCTTATAGATTTTCTCGTGATTTTATAGACTGTATTTTATATCAAAAATAAGCGGAGAATGTTCTCCGCTTTATTTTTTTAGTTTTGATATACGCTTAAAGCTATATAATCTGCATATTCTACCCATTCCACAGTGATATTGGGCATATTTTGGCCAACCTGATTAGTATAAACTGTGGAGGGATATACATTTGGATTTCCCATATTGAAATAATCCCGGATAGCACCCGTCTTATCCACAGTTCTAAATGAAAAGGCACCCCAGGCCAGATAAGGCATAATGGTAGTGAGGTAAGGATCAGTATAATTATAGCTGCCACCGGTCTGAGGAGAAGTACTTACAGACCAGTCATATATTGGTACAATCGAAGTTCCTGAAGTATCCAATGAGTAAATCTTCGTCATCAGTTTGGCAGGTATTGTAAATATTGTAGTTCCTGGAGCGGGATTGGCAGTCACAGCAGGATAGAAATTGGTTGGGTTACAGGCAGTTAATCGGCCTTCAAGCTTAAGGTCAGAATAATTATAAACAACAAAGACCTTACTTTGCGAAAAACAAATGGTTGTCACCAGTAAGAAAATGAACAGGGTTATTTTTTTCATGATAATAATTTAAAATGTGAGAGAATAAAAAAGTGATATTGAAACTCTTAAAGATTAGTTAGCAATCTTTACTGTTTTGTATATCTGTTCTTTCTGTTTGAAACTAATATCAAGTGCCCAGGCGATGATTTTATTTTTATCACCTCCTGTTTTTCTGTTCATTTCCGCTTCCGAAACACCTGTAGAGACAATTAATGCTTTTGAGGACGGAAGGATGATTTCTTTTCTTCTGTCACTTAATTCAACAGAATTTCCTTGTTTTTCTTCAGCTGTAGGTTGGTTTTTGGGATCTCCCAAACTTTTGAAAGCCTTGTCAAAAGCTTCTACTTCGGGAGTTTTCATACTTTCTACACTGGTAAGAATGTTTTGTTCGTTACTGCAGGAGATTAAGCCAATAAGGCTTAATGCAGCTACCGATAGGTATTTTTTCATAGGTAAAAGTTTTTATAATTGAAAGTGAAAATCACTTGTGATAAATATATAAAAAAACAGTGATTAATTTAAATTATTCACTGTTTTTATTTATTAAATTAAAAATATTCTTATTTATTCAATTACGTATAAAAATACTACATTATTTTATTGTTCACTTTCAAGAGTATTTTTAGCATCAATAAGCCCTTGTTTGTCTTTGTCCGAAAGTTGCGGATATTTTAGGTTCATTTTTTCTAAAGCATCAATGATAATCTGAACAGCGGCAACCCTTGCAAACCATTTATTATCAGCGGGAAGTACATACCACGGAGCATGATCTTTTGAAGTTTCATTAATTGCCGTTTCATACGCTTTCATATACTGATCAAACAATGCCCGCTCAGGTAAATCTCCTGTGGAAAATTTCCAGTTTTTATCAGGCTCCTTAATTCTGTCCAGCAATCTTTTCTTTTGCTCATCCTTCGATACATTCAGGAAGATCTTGATAACAGTAGTCCCGTTTTGGGCAAGGTGTTTTTCAAAATTACGGATGCTCTCATATCTGTTTTCCCAGAATGTATCATCAAAATCTTTTACTGAAGACCAGGTTTTTTCACTTAAATTATATTCCGGATGTACCTTGCAAACCAATACACTTTCATAATGAGACCGGTTGAAAATTCCGATCATTCCTTTTTGGGGCAATGCCAGATAATGCCTCCATAAAAAATCATGGGAATATTCTTTTGAGCTGGGAGTTTTAAAGCTGGTAACGTTACAACCCTGTGGATTAACGCCTCCGAAAACATGTTCAATCATGCTGTCTTTTCCTGCGGCATCCATTGCCTGAAGCACAACCAGCAAAGACTGGCTTCCGTCTGCATACAATCTTTCCTGCAATTCACGAAGTTTTTCTTTCTCCTTGATCAATAGTTCAGTACCTTCCTCTTTAGTCAGTTTTCCTTTGTATGATGTTGATGCTTTCTTGATTGAGAATTTTCCGTCTACCCGAAAATCATTTGTGAAATTGGTGTCCATATGTTTTTTTAAATTTAAATGATTCAGTATTGATTAAAAGATATTGTCGTTGTGCGTGGTTATATCAAAAGAGGCGAGCTTTATCTGCCTGAATAAAGTACAACCTATCAACCGGTTCCAGTCAAAACGTTGGGTAATGTTGTTGAAAAATTTGAATACCTGCTACGTATTATTGCTTCTACACTATCTAATCAAACATAAATATAATAAAAAAACCGCCTCTTCAGAGACGGTTTTTTTATTTTTTTGAGTAAAGCTTACTTTGCAGCAGCTTTCTTAGCAATTTTTGCAGCTTTTTTCTCAGCTTTTGCAGCTTCTTTCTGCTCAGCAGGAGTTAATACTTTTGCTTCAGGAGCATTAGCATCTACGTTACCTTTAATATAGATTACGCTTCTGCTGTTGGCAGGGTCGTTAGAGAAAACTTCAATCATTTTGTTGAATCCTCCGTTAAGCGCAGTATTGTATCCTACTTTGATCTTAGCTGATTTTCCAGGCATGATCGGATCCTGACTAAATTCAGGTGTAGTACATCCGCAAGAAGGTTTTACATTTGAAATAATCAAAGGCTTATCACCAGTGTTGGTTACTGTAAAAAATCTTGTACCGTCAGCACCAGGTTTAATAGTACCGTAGTCGAAAGTAGTTTTATCAAACGTAATAGTTTGTGCAGATGCCAGAGCAAATGTTCCGAATAATGCAATTCCTGCGATTAATTTCTTCATATTCTTGAATGTTAATATGTTTGTTAGATAAATTTTGTGAAACAAAGTTAAAAATTATTTTAATTCATGCTTAAAAATTTTTTTCTTTAGACTATTTTTGCAAATTGTAAGCCAAAGAAATAGAATTTATGCAGATTTCAGAAAAATATAATCCACAGGAAACAGAACAAAAATGGTACAAATACTGGCTGGAAAACAAGTATTTCCATTCAGAACCCAATGATAAACCACCATATACCGTGGTAATTCCTCCACCCAATGTTACGGGGATTTTACACATGGGCCATATGTTGAATAATACCATTCAGGATGTTCTGGTCCGTCGTGCAAGAATGCGCGGCTTCAATGCCTGCTGGGTTCCGGGAACAGATCACGCTTCCATCGCTACTGAAGCTAAAGTTGTTGCTAAGTTGAAGTCTGAAGGGATCAATAAGTCAGACATTACCCGTGAAGAGTTTTTACAACATGCATGGGACTGGACTCATAAATATGGAGGAACTATCCTTGAGCAGCTGAAAAAGCTGGGATGTTCTTGTGATTGGGACAGAACTCGCTTTACCATGGAAGATAACCTTTCAAAACAGGTTATTATAAGCTTTGTGGATCTTTATAATAAAGGAATGATCTACAGAGGATACAGAATGGTAAACTGGGATCCTGAAGCAAAGACCAATATTTCAGATGAAGAGGTAATATTCAAAGAGCAGAACGGAAAATTATATTTCCTGAAATATAAAATAGAAGGTTCGGAAGAATTTCTTTCCGTTGCGACAACACGTCCCGAAACCATCTTCGGAGATACCGCCGTTTGTATCAATCCTAATGATGAAAGATATGCGCACCTGAAAGGTAAAAATGTAATCGTTCCGATTGTAAACAGAGTAGTACCTATTATTGAAGATGAATATGTAGATATTGAATTCGGAACAGGTGCGTTGAAAATTACCCCGGCCCACGATATCAATGACTATGAGATCGGACAAAAACATCAGCTGAAAATGATTGATGCTTTAGACGATGATGGAAATTTAAATGAGCACGGCCTTCACTATGCAGGAAAAAACAGATTTGATGTAAGAAAACAGATTGCCAAAGAATTGGAAGAAAAAGATCTTTTATTAAAAGCAGAAGATTATGTCAATAAAGTAGGTACATCAGAAAGAACCGGAGCTGTTATCGAACCTAAGGTTTCGGTTCAGTGGTTCCTTAAAATGTCTGACCTTGCTAAACCGGCGTTGGATGTTGTAATGGATGACGAGGTAAAATTCTATCCTGAGAAATTCAAAAATACCTACAAACACTGGATGGAAAACATCCGCGACTGGAATATTTCCCGTCAGCTATGGTGGGGACAACAGATTCCTGCATTCTACTACGGAACGGGAGATGATGATTTTGTAGTGGCAGAAACCGCAGAAGAAGCTTTGCTATTGGCAAAACAAAAAACCGGAAACCAGGAACTGACTCCAGAAGATTTAAGACAGGACCAGGATACATTGGATACATGGTTCTCAGCATGGTTGTGGCCAATGTCTGTATTTGAAGGGTTGTTAGATCCTGAAAACAAAGATATTCAGTATTATTATCCGACCTCTGATCTTGTAACGGCACCGGATATTATTTTCTTCTGGGTAGCCAGAATGATCATGTCCGGATTAGAATATAAAAAAGAAGTTCCCTTTAAAAATGTTTACTTTACAGGGATTGTAAGAGATAAGCAGAGAAGAAAGATGTCAAAATCTTTAGGAAATTCTCCGGATCCTATCGAATTGATGGAAAAATACGGGGCTGATGGAGTACGTGTGGGTATTTTGTTAAGCTCTGCTGCCGGAAACGACCTTCTTTTTGATGAAGATCTTATGCTTCAGGGAAGAAATTTCATGACCAAGATCTGGAGTGCTTTCCGTTTGATCAATATGTGGAATCATGAGGACAAACCGGCTGTTGCTACAGATAATCAGGCTATAGAATGGTTTGAGAATAAATTGAATAAAACGATTGTTGAAATCAATGATCAGTTTGAGAAATTTAGAATCTCTGATGCCTTACATCTGATCTATAAATTAATTTGGGACGATTTTTGCGGATGGTATCTTGAAGCTATCAAACCGAATTATGGAGAAGGAATTTCTAAAGAAGTTTATGACAGAACCATTGGTTTCTTTGAAGAGCTGATGAAGTTACTTCACCCGTTCATGCCTTTCCAGTCAGAAGAAATCTGGCAACTGATTTCAGAAAGAAAGTTGGATGAGGCTTTGGTCATTGCTCAGCAAAAGAGGCAGGCAGCTTTAATGAAGATGTCATTAAAAACTTTGAGATTTCAAAAGAATTGATTTCCGGAGTAAGAAACTATCGTCAGACAAAAGGGATTTCGCCAAGAGAGGCTGTTGAAGTTTATACTAATGCTGCAGAATTTACTAATGAAGCAGTAGTGAGAAAATTGGCCAATGTTGCGGAAATCCACTTCGGACAGAAAACGGATAAGCCAAGCTTTACATTCCTGGTAGGAGCTACGGAAGTGTCAATTCCTTTGAGTGAAAACCTGGATTTAGGAGAAGAAAAAACGAAAACTGAAGAAGAATTAAAATATCTGAAAGGATTTTTAATTTCAGTTGACAAAAAACTTTCTAACGAAAAATTTGTTGCCAATGCAAAACCCGAAGTTGTTGAGGTTGAGCGTAAGAAACAAAAAGATGCTCTTGATAAAATTGCAATTTTGGAAGAGAAACTGAAAAGTTTGTAAATAACCCCAATAACTAAAGAAGTTGTTGGAATGTCGGGCTGCGGCAGAGTCAAAGCCTGTTTTTGAAATAAAAATGAAACAAAATTTCGTATATATTTTAAGATGTTCCAACAACTCCTATTATACAGGAGTTGCCCATGATATTGAAACCATTTTGTACAATATCAATCAGGTAAATTTCCTGAAAATGATACCTATAAAAGAAGACCGGTTCAACTAGTCTTCTTTTATTGCATTTAATGACATCATTCAAACTCTTGGGTTTGAAAATCAGGTGAAAAGTCAGAACAGAAGGGAAAAGGGGCTATACAAATAATTGGGATCAATTCAAAGAATTGTCAGTAAGCTATTCTGACCGTGATGAATACCTTCTGCGTTGTTTAACCTTTCACGGAGAATAAGTAATATAATACAATGAAACATATAGAAAACATAAAAAAACTATTTTCAAAAGACTTTGTAGAAAGTCCTTTATTGGAAAGTTTTGAAATCGGGAAAATCTATCTTTCCAGTGGGAAACTGGTTGCATGTGATCCTCTGATCACCAATGATATGATTCCGTTTTCTACCGAATTCCCGAAAGGGGATTTTTCTGTGAACGCTACACAAAGAAAGGGAAAGCAATTGTGTGGCCTATGCCGAAATTATCTTTAGCCATTCTGAAATTAAAGAATGGAAACTGGCAACCACCAACGGGCAGAATATAAAAGAACTGGCTGATGGAGAGGTCTTTGGTTATCCCGTTGAAAGTGGAATGGGCTGCTTTATGGATGTAGAAACACAGCAGAGTCTTAATGACCTTGAGCAGAGGTTATACGAAAATAAAGGCGGAGATTTTATGGGAATTTATGAAGAATTTTTCCATGGACATTTCTTTGATGAAAACGGAGCGATTGACCAGTACGCATTTTTAAAACCTTCAGAAACACATCCCGGAACTATACTTGCTTTTGAGACAGGATACGGTGAAGGATTCTATGCCAGCTACATTGGTTATGATAAAGATCAATCACCCGTGAAGATAATAACTGAATTTATTGAAATTAGTTAAGTAAAATTATTTATTTTTATACAGAATTTTCATTCATTATAAATTGTAAAACTAATGTCAAAAACACAATGAATTTCTCATCAGAACAACCCAAAATTATTGTTGTAGGCAGTTCTTCGATAGATCTTGTCCTGGAAACAGAAAAGCTTCCCTTACCGAATGAAACCGTTTTAGCTGTAAATTCAGATAGCTATTTCGGAGGAAAAGGAGCGAATCAGGCAGTAGGTACATCAAGGCTCGGAGCGAGTGTTTATTTCATAGGCTGTGTAGGAATGGATCCTCTGGGGCAACAGATCATGAGAAACCTTGTGAGCGAGAATGTCAATGTGGGTTTTGTTCATGAAACGGATAAAGAAGCGACAGGAACGGCATATGTGACAACCAGCAACGGAAATGCCGCGATTGTGGTGGTGCCTGCAGCCAATAAATATCTTAATAAATCTCATATTGACGAAGCGGATAAGTATTTTTACAGTGCTGATCTTGTTCTGGTGCAGCTTGAAGTATCAATGGAGGTTGTGGAATACACCGTTAAAAAAGCCAAAAGACATGGTAAAAAAGTAGGTTTGTATGCTTCTCCTGCGATGAGGGTCAGTGATGATGTTTTAGCCAATGTTGATTTTATTGTAGCAAAAAGCAGCGAACTGTATATCATCTTTGGACAAGAGAAAAGAGAAGAAGTTCTTACTAAATACTTCAACAAGGTGTTTGTAAGGGATGATACCAATTCAACGATCTATTTTGACGGTACAGAGATGAAGTATTACAGAAATGATAAAGATGAAACCGTTTATAAAATGGGAATGGGAGACGGATTTACTTCAGGATTTGCAATAGCACTCTGCCATGGGAATACCATTGAAGATTGTGTGAAATTCGGAAATGAAGTTTCGTCAAGGGTTTCCAGAGGAAAAGGATCTCAGACAGGGCTGCCCAGAATCTCAGATTTCCTTTCTTAAAGCTATTTACGGCATATCAAAAGTTTAAAACTTAACATAAAAATATACCTAAAATGTTCACTTTTATAGTGGACATTTTCTTTTAAGATATGGAAAAACTAATACTTACCACAGAAGATCATGCATTATTAGCCGTTCATCTTTTCCGGCCAGAAAAAAGTAACGGTAAATTCCTGCTGATTAACTCTGCAACAGGAGTAAAGCAACAGGTGTATTTTTCTTTCGCCAGCTATTTTTCTCAACAGGGCTTTACTGTGATTACTTATGACTACCGGGGAATCGGACTCTCGAAGCCGAAGGATATGAGGGGGTTCCACGGGTCTATGAGGATTTGGGGATCCAGAGATTATAAAGCCGTAACTCAATATATCAGAACAGAATTTCCCGATTATAAAAAATATTGCCTTGGCCATTCTGTAGGAGCATTGATTTTAGGAATGAACAAGGATTCCGAAATGTTCGATGAATTTATTTTTGTAGGTACACAGAATGCTTTCGTAGGAAACCTGAAATTGAGAACCAAAATTGAAGCTTATCTGGGCTTTGGAATCGTTCAGCCGTTAACTACTTCATTGTTAGGATATTTCCCGGCAAATTGGTTTGGACTTGGAGAAAGTCTTCCAAAAAATTGTGCATATGACTGGAGAACCTTAATTTTAAACAAGAAATCAACCAACAGGCTGTTGGAAAAAATTGATGATTATTCTAAAAATTTGACACAAAAAGTATTTGTAATTCGTGCCGAAGATGATGTATGGCTTACAGAAAAGGGAGTGCTCAGCTTACTGAACAATACCTATCCTAATCTGAAACCTACCTACAGACTTATAAAAACCTCGGAATCTGTGAAAAAAGAGATCGGCCACGTTAATTTTTTTAGAAGTTATAACCACAAACTTTGGGATATTATTTTAAATGAACTGATAGATAAATGAAAAGTACGATTAACAACACGGTAGAATTTGTAAAAGAAAAACTGGAAGGCGCAGAAGCAGGACATGACTGGTTTCATATTGAAAGAGTGTGGAAGCTGGCCCGAAAAATTGCCGAAACAGAAAATTGCGACAAAGACGTGGTAGAATTATCTGCACTTCTTCACGATATTGCCGATCCTAAATTTCACAATGGTGACGAAACTATAGCCCCAAAAATATCCCGCGAGTTTCTTGAAAAGCAGAATGTACCCAATGAAACCATTGAAAAGGTTTTGTTTGTCATTGAAAATATTTCATTTAAAAACAGAGATCAGGCTCCGGTAAATCCGCCTATTGAACTTCAGATTGTACAGGATGCAGACCGAATTGATGCCATTGGAGCTATCGGAATTGCCAGAACGTTTAATTTTGGAGGGTTTAAAAACAATCCGATGTATGACCCTGCAGCGAAGCCTGACCTGAATATGTCCAAGGAACAATATAAAAAGTCTAATGGTACTACGATCAATCATTTCTACGAAAAATTATTGCTTCTGAAAAATCTTATGAATACAGAGCATGGAAAAAAAATGGCGGAAGAAAGGCATGACTATATGCTGAATTTCCTCGATCAGTTTTATAAAGAGTGGAATGTAGATTAATCTTCCCACTCAATTCTGAAATCAGTATCTTTGCCGTATGGAATTTTTCATCGTTGTTATCTTTTGGACTTGTGTGCTTTCCCTGATTTTATATAAGGTTAAATCGGGAAGGATAGCAAAATGGGCAAAATTGTTTCGGATCCTGACGCTTGTTTTTTCAATCTCGTTTTTTGCGTATTGGTTTATCAAAAAAAG
The DNA here is from genome assembly GCA_016025055.1 of Chryseobacterium indologenes. NCBI lineage: Bacteria > Pseudomonadati > Bacteroidota > Flavobacteriia > Flavobacteriales > Weeksellaceae > Chryseobacterium > Chryseobacterium indologenes. The sequence continues at coordinate 640,798 of CP065590.1, read as the reverse complement.
TGCTGTTGCATTTGTGGATAATTCTGTAGGACTTCAGGTGGTGAACAAACTTCCTCAGGCCCTTGATTTTTATCTCATCAATGTAGATAAGGTGGATAAAAGTACTACACTTATTCCTAAACATATCGGTAAAATACGCCCGGAATATTATAGAGTAGAATATCTGAAAATGGATAAGTCTGATGAGTACTGGATCGTCGGCTATCTCGGCAAAAAGAACCTCGTCTACTTTTCGCAGCATGCAGTTCCCAACAAGAATATTGATCAGATTGTAGAAGTACAGAATTATATCAACCAGAGTATGAAACTTTCTGACGCTGCCAAAAAACAAGTCGATGCATATAATTATGAGAATACAAAACTGGGAATCTGGATTACCCTCGATTTTCTGCTTTTATTTCTTAATCTGGTATTGCTTCTGAGAAAAAACAAATAGTGATATAAGATAAAAAATCAATGGGTAAGAGATGATATCTTACCCATTGGTTGTATTGCGTTAATGATAATTCAGGATCAGCATCATCTGTTCTTTGCAGTCTTCCGGACAGCCTTATCATGCCTAATGTATGTTTTTTTGATGTGAAAAGGATTTTTTCACTTTAAAATCAACAGTTTAAAATCGGTTTGATTATCTTTTTTTAGATAATTTTCTATTTTGTATTAAAAAAGTGTACCGGTGTTTTCCGTAGCCATTTGTGGAATATGCAAATCTGTTTTCCATTCCTCGTTCAATTTTTTGATAAAGTAAGCTGATAACAGCGGTGACGCTTTTTCGATATTCTGGTGTACAAAGAAATAAAGATTCTGAAGCCCTTGCTTTTTCCATTGGGTGAGGTGTTTCAGCCAATCATCCAGCCTTTCATAGTCACTTTCTGCATTAGCTCCTACATACCTGATAAACGCATTGGGAGTCGTAAGGCGCATATGCAGCATATCTCTTCTTCCCGCTGTATCTACAATGATGTTGGTAATATGATGGGCTTCGAAAAGTTCACATGTTGTATTGAGAATTTCTTCGTCAGTAAACCATTCGGTATTTCTGAGTTCTATAGCTAGCGGAACTTCCTTAGGCCATTCTTTTACAAATTTTTCCAGCCTGTCATAATCTTTGGGTTTAAAGTTATCATGAAGCTGAAGAAAAGCCATTCCCAGTTTTTCATCGAAATTCATGACAGCCGATGCAAAATGGGTAACCGGATCTGTCACGTCAATTAACCTTCTGAAATGAGAAACCGTATTGGTGATTTTGGGGAAAAATTTGAAATTCTCCGGAGTTTTTTCCTTCCATGTTTTGACCTGATCCGGGGTTGGCATTCCGTAGAAAGTAGCATTCAGTTCAATAGAGTTGAATTGAGTTGCATAATAGGTCAGTTCATCTTTGGTTCCTTTAGGATAAAAACCTTTAAGATCCGTTTTATTCCACTTGGCACATCCGATAGAGATATTTTCAAGACCTTTTTTATTAAGGTTTAAAATTTCTTTGGTTTTAGAATGATCTTTGGGTAGGGTAAAATCTATTTTTGGCGGGTCTTCTACTTGTCCGAATTTCATATCTGTAATTTTGTAGTGTTAAACAATAAACACAAATATAAACCAAAAAAATCATAGAAAGTTCTATGATTTTTATCGAAAACAATTGTATTAAGTCTTGTTATTTTGTGATGATTTTTTCTGTAACCCGATTTTTATTTGTTATAACCCTGTATAGGAGAATCTGCGTTCACAAAAAGAATATCTTTTACAGCGTTGGGAAAAAAACGGATTTTCTTTCCTGTGATTTCCGGTGTGAGGGCCCGTGTGCTTTCCCTACAGTTGGTCGTAAATGTGATATCAGGATACATCATCTGAACCTCATCCATCTGTCATCCACACAAACCGATAAGCCGGAGTTATTATTGTTAAAATCAACTAAATCTTCCGTTGAGCCGTTTCTTAAGTTCACGCATGTGAGATTCGCCATATTCCATAACGAAACTTCCTGCAATTGTGATGAACCGGAAAAGTTGAGGTGAGTAATCTGGGGACAATTATTAAAAAAGACATTTCTTACATTACCGCTAGGAGAGATATTCAGCTGGTTGATCAGCGGTAAAGATGCCAATGATAATAAATATGTGGGAAAAAATGTCGGAAACTCCTCTGGTATTGATATTAAGTTTTTTTAAGGAAATGTTAAACATCCTGTTACATAATATTAATTTTATGTTACCACACTTCATATTTAGTACATCTACTTTTACGGCAGGTTTTAGTAATAAAAAATATGAAGAAAAAATTGATCTGTGCTTTTGCCTTATTATCGTTTGGGTTTGCATTTTCACAGGAAACCAGTTCTAAAATTTTTGGAAGATTAAAGGGGATTTCGTCTGAAGTCACTGTAAAGGTAGTACACGTGCCTACCAATAGTACTTTTGAGACGAAAAGTAACAGTAAAGGACAGTTTAGTCTGGATAACCTTCAGCCGGGTGGCCCTTACAAGATCGAGGTCCTGGATGGTTCAAAGGTGATCTATGAAAATACCAATTTACAGCTGTCTTTAGGAAATAACGATCTACCTTTGGTAGATCTGGGGAGTAAGGAAAAAACAATCGATGAAGTGAAAATAACATCTAAAAAGACTGCGGTAAAGAATGGTGTGGGAATCACTCAGGCTCAGATATCAGGGCTTCCTAATATCAACAGGGGGATTCAGGATGTTACCAAATTGGTGCCTCAGAGCGCCAATAACTCTTTTAACGGAACAAATTTCCGTTATAATAATGTTACGATTGATGGTTCTATAAATAATGATGCCATTGGGTTCAGTCCTTCGTTAGGAGGGCAGACGGGAACCTCCGGGATGCCTGGTAGCAGTACGCGCTCCAACTCGATAAGTCTGGATGCTATTCAGGATGTACAGGTTTATATTGCTCCTTATGACGTAAAGCTGGGAAATTTTCTCGGAGGAAGTATCAACGCGGTGACCAGAAGCGGAAGTAATGATATTACGGGATCTATGTATGTGTACGGAAGGAATGCTGCGATTACCGGGAATAACAGGGTAGGAGATCATTCAAAAATGCCCAAGGATTTCTCAGATTTTATCTATGGTGGAAGAGTTGGCTTGCCGGTGGTGAGAGACAAGGTGTTTTTATTTACCAATCTCGAATATACAAAGAGAACAGATCCTGTTTTTTATAACGCCAGTGATCCCAATGCATTGGTAAACCAGACCGTAGCACAACAGATTTCAGATTTTGTACAAAACAAATATGGCTTTAACGTTGGTAGTTTTAATCAGTACAATAATTTCTCTGAAAGCGCCAAGCTTTTCAACAAGTTAGATTGGAAAATTAATGATAAACATACCTTATCCATTAAAAATAATACAGTATTTTCCCAGGCTTCCAACCTGGAAAGGGATGGCGCCAATTTCAGATTTGCCAGTATGGATTTCGTCCAGAAAAATACTGCGTCTACTACCACACTTGAGTTGAAAAGCCGTTTCAATGATAAATGGAGCAATAGTTTTGTGGCAGGGTATTCTTCTATTCATGATTACAGAGATCCTACCTCAGGAAATGCGATGTTTCCGCAGGTCGAAATCAGTTATAACGGCGGAACTATTCTGTTGGGTAATGACAGGGAAGCAACTGTTTTCAACATGAAACAGAAAACATTCGAAATTACCGACAACCTTACTTATAAAACAGGAAACCATACTTTCTTATTGGGAACTCATAATGAACTGTATAATATCAATTACGGTTTTGTCAATGCTTTAAACGGAAGAATATCTTATAAAAGTTTGAATGATTTTTATAACGGTACTCCTTCCAGAATAAGAGGAACCTATCCTTTTAACGGAGACAGCAGACAGACTCTTTTTGATAATCCTTATGCCCAGTATAAAGTCAATCTCCTTTCATTATACTTGCAGGATGAGATCAATTGGGGAAGGGTAAGACTTTCTCCGGGAATCAGGGTCGATTATACCGATTTGCCTAATAAACCGCAGCTGAGCCCGTTGGTAAACAATTCTCCACAAGATCCTAATTTTGGGAACACTTATACCTATACGCCCTTAAGCCAGTTAACCAATACGTATCTTAATAAACCGACTATCTCTCCAAGACTAGGGTTTACCATTGATGTTACCGAAGACAGATCAATGGTTCTGAGAGGTGGCTCGGGTATTTTTGTAGGAAGAATTCCATTTGCATGGCTTGGATATGCGTATTACAATGACGGGGTAGGTTTTGGAAGCTACGATTATAATGCACCCACAGCTGCTCAGATTGCTGCCAACGGAGACCCGCTGATAGGTTCCAATTTTGCGAACTGGCAGAATTCTTCCAAGGTACAGGTAGACCTTATTGATAATAATTTTAAAATGCCGAGAGTATGGAGAAGTTCCCTTGCATTTGATTATAACTTACAAGGATATAAATTTACTTTGGAAGGAATTTATACAAAAGTACTGTACGACTTAAAATTCCAGCAGGTTAATAAAACGGATAATGTGACCTATTACAGCTATGATGTGAATCATGAGATGCCGATCTATACCACCAATATCAACAGTAAGTTTTCTAATGCTTACCTCCTGTCCAATACAAAAGAAGGATACCGCTATAACCTGACAGCGCAGTTGTCAAAATCATATAACTTCGGATTCAATTTCTTTGTTGCGTATACCTATGGGGATGCTAAAGATATTACCAACGGGATCAGAAACTCTATGGAAAGCAACTGGCAAATGAACCAGTCATTAACTCCTAATGATCCTAAGCTGACAACTTCCAACTTTGCCATCAAAAACAGGGTAGTGGCAAATCTGGGATATGCCTTTAATATTTCTAAATCGAACAGGTTGTACACCAATGTATATTTCAATGCACAATCAGGAAATCCTTTCACGTGGGGATTTGTCAACAGTACCATTGCTAATACGGGACAAGCGGCAGGTCTGTCTTATATTTTTAAAGATGCCGCTGAAGCAGCCAAATACATCGTTCCCATCAAAGACGGAACAGGAAATGTTTTGGTAAGTGCCCAGCAACAGATTGCTGATTATGAAAATTTTGTCAACAATAATGATTATTTAAAATCCAGAAGAGGAAAATTTACCGAGAGAAACGGAGATGTTACCCCTTGGAATATTCAGGCTGATATCAGAATAATGGACGAAATCAAATTGAGTGAAAAATCTAAAAATACACTACAGATTTCGTTAAGTATTATCAACTTTACCAACCTGCTGAATAAAGACTGGGGAAAAGTGTATTTTGTACCTAATACATTCAACTCTACGGCAAGTGTAGGATTGACTAAAGTAGGAAACGTAGCTGCAGGTCAACCATCAGCGGGTGATCCTACCTATAACTTTAAAACACCGGGATTGCCATATACTATCGATCAGTTTGCCTCCAGATTCCAGGCGCAGCTGGGGATAAGATATAATTTTTAATACTTTATTTACTTTACTTCGATATAATTCTTTTTCAAGGTCCGGATTTTCTTTCCGGGCCTTTTCTATGGCAATAATTTTTTATCCTGGTAACTGTAAAAGTAGTACAATTTTCTTAGGGATAAAGCCGGCCGGTTAAGAAAATAAAAAAGCACACCTTTCGGTATGCCTTTAATAATATAGCGTGTTTATTACTTGAGTCTAAGCCTCACAGCTTGAACATGACACAAAGTTCACCATCATTTCTTTTGAAACAGAAGAACTTCTTTGGTAATACAATGTTTTTACTCCTTTTTTCCAGGCTTCAATATACAGGTAATTCACATCTTTTACAGGCATTGTAGAAGGAATCTGAAGATTCAGTGATTGTGCCTGGTCTATATATTGTTGTCTCTGTGCAGCCTGAGAAATGATCTCCATCGGAGAAATCTCCTTGAATGTTTTGAATACTGCCTTTTCTTCAGGAGTCAGTTCATTCAGGTGCTGTACGGAACCGTGGTTCAACATGATGGTTCTCCATGTTTCTTCGTTGTCCAATCCTTTTTCTTCCAATAATTTTGCAAGGTATTTGTTTTTACGCATAAAGTTTCCTTTAGCAAGACCTGCTTTATAGTAGTTGGAAGAGAAAGGCTCAATTCCCGGAGAGGTTTGTCCTAAGATGGCAGAACTTGAAGTGGTAGGAGCAATAGCCATGGTCGTGGTATTTCTCAGTCCGTATCCTTTCAATACCTCAGGTTCTCCGTATATGTTGGCAAGCTCTCTTGAAGCCTGTTCAGCTTGTTCTTTGATATGTCTGAATGCTCTTGCATTGAATTGGGTTGCTTCAAAACTTTCAAACGGGATCATATTTTTCTGTAAATAAGAATGGTATCCTAAAACTCCTAATCCAAGAGCTCTGTGACGCATAGCGAAGTTTCTTGCTCCCTGAAGGTAATAGTTTCCTTCTGTCTTATCAATAAATTCTGATAAAACAGCGTCAAGGAAATACACAGCTAATTTTACAGCATCTGTATCTTTCCACTCGTCATACAACTCAAGGTTCATTGACGAAAGGCAGCAGATGAAAGATTCTTCCATAGTGGATGGAAGCATAATTTCTGAACAAAGGTTACTTGCATTCACCGTCATTCCTAAATCTTTATAAACCTGTGGCTTATTTCTGTTAACGTTATCTGTAAAGAAAATATATGGAAGACCTTTTTGCTGGCGGCTTTCTAAAACTCTTGCCCAAACTTTACGTTTTTCCATATCACCGTCGATCATGTCCTGCATCCAGTAATCCGGAACACATACCCCTGTAAACAGGTTCTGAATAGGGCTTCCGATATCTTTGATGGATAAGAATTCTTCAATATCTCCGTGGTCAATATCTAAATAAGCAGCAAAAGCACCTCTTCTTACGCCTCCCTGAGATACAACATCCATTGCGGTATCAAAAAGCTTCATAAACGATACGGCTCCCGAAGATTTTCCATTGTCAGTAACTGCAGTACCTCTGTTTCTTAATTCTCCGAAATATCCTGAAGTTCCTCCACCAATTTTTGTCTGCATAATTACTTCACCCATTTTGTGAGTAATACCTTCAATACTGTCAGGAATGTGGGTGTTAAAACATGAGATAGGAAGACCTCTTTGCGTTCCCATATTAGCCCATACGGGAGATGAGAAACTGATCCATCCCTTAGTGATCATTTCTTTAAAAGCCGGTTGAAGCTCAGGTTTGTACAGTCTTTTTGCAGCTGCAGTGGTAATTCTGTCGATAGCCCCGTCTACCGTTTCCCCTTTCAACAGGTACCCTCTGTTCAGCATTTGCTCAGACTCCTCGTTGAGCCACCATATATTTGAATTTTGCTCTTCCATAGATGTTATATTTTCGAATTCCGGAATGGGATCATCACTCCGGAATTTTGTTTTTTTATATTATTGATTGTAAAATTTCTACTTTGTGGGAACCATTGAGCCCACTTTCATCTCTTAATCTTTGAAACTCCTTAAAAGATGGTTTATTCAAAACTTCATGCTGAACTTCTTCATTGATGTAGTTTGAATAGTGCAAAAATGTAACGCCGTCTTCTTTTGTATATACTTTATATTCAAAGGTTGATTGATCCAGGTTTTTAAAATCATCCAGAAACTTTTGAATATTAGCTTTATTAGCTGGAACAAATTCAGGTTTTACCGTATAGGTTACGATTACATTAATCATTTTTGTGTTTATTTTTATTTAAACATGTCATTTTGAGAAATGAAGAATGCTGTATGATTCCTTTATTTGTTCAGAACGACAAAACGCTAATACTATATGTTTCGACGCTCGCTTCGCTCGCGCCTTTTCTCTTAGAATAAATCGTTTGCAGTGATACTCTTATCGTGTTTCGTATAATCTACAGGTCTTTTGGCAAAGAAATCATCCAATGAATTTGCGAATACTTCTTCCTCGAACCATACCATTGGTCTGTATTGCTCAGGAGTGATGTTGTATCTTGTTTTCATATTGATTTTCTTTAAACTGTCGTCTACACGGTACTTCATGAAGTTCAACAGGTCTTCTTTAGATACATTGTCGATTTCACCCAATTCAAAGATCCAGCTAAGGATGTCACCTTCTCTTGCGATAGATTCATCTACCAGCGTGTAGATATCTTCAATATCGCTGTCTGTTAAAAGATCAGGTTGTTCTTCACGGATTTTATTGATCAGGTAGATTCCTGCATTGGCGTGAATCTGCTCATCTACAGAAGTCCATGCGATGATATTGGAAACATTTTTCATGAATCCTTTAAATCTTGTGAAAGAAAGAATAATGGCAAATTGAGAGAAAAGAGAAACGTTTTCTACCAGGATACTGAAAAGTAACAGTGCAGAAACATATTCTTTGGGAGTTGCTGAATTGGCATGTTTTAAGGCATTTCCAAGAAACTCGATTCTGCCTTTTACGGCAGGAATTTCAATGACGTTAAGGAACTCGTCATTATATCCCAATACCTCTAATAAACGGGAATATGCTTCAGAATGACGGAACTCGCATTCTGCAAAGGTAGATCCTAATCCATTAAATTCCGGTTTTGGAAGGTGGTTATATAAATTTCCCCAGAATGTCTTTACAGACACCTCGATCTGTGCAATGGCCAACAGCGCATTTTTCACAGCGTTCTTCTCATGCGGTTCCAACTGCGAATGAAAATCTTGTACATCTGCAGTAAAGTCCACTTCCGAATGTACCCAGAATGATTTGTTGATTGCTTCTACAAATTGCAGCACCTCCGGGTATTCAAATGGCTTATAACTTACTCTCTTATCAAAAATTCCCATATTAAAATATCTTTATAATTAAATAATTCAGATCTCTGTGGATAACGTTCGTAAAATGTGTAACCTTTTGTTTTTGTGATGGTTGTGAATATTGGTTATTCACATTTTAAGTTTGTGTTTCTGATCAGAATCTAAATACAAAGTTCGAAAAAAAAGAACTGATTTTGAAAGAGGTAAATACTAATCAGTTGACTTTTAGCCGTAAAAGTTTTCCACATTTACATGAAACAGCCACGAATAATAGCCTGAAGAGGGATGGAGTGGAGAAATAGATAGAAAACTAAAGTTACAGTTAAACAAAATTCAATAAATAGCTTGTAATAAAGGATTAATGTATTAAACAAAAAAATATTTGAATAAATTTTTATTCTTGTAACAATTTGAAAATATCATCTACTTATTGGGTATAAAACATAGATCACTTAATGTTAGTAATTCAGGATTTACATAAATCATACGATACGGGAAAAAGCAAACTTCACGTCCTTAAAGGGATTAATCTGAACATTTCAGAAGGCGAGTTTGTTTCTATTATGGGAAGTTCCGGTTCGGGAAAATCTACACTTCTTAATATTATTGGGATTCTGGATGAAAAAGATTCAGGAACTTATGAATTGGACGGAGTTCCCATTGAGCATTTGTCTGAAGTAAAAGCAGCAGAATACAGAAGCCGGTTCCTGGGATTTATTTTTCAATCCTTTAATCTGATCAATTATAAAACCGCTCTGGAAAATGTAGCACTTCCTTTATACTACCAGAACGTACCCAGAAAAGAACGTAATCAGAAGGCGATGGAATATCTGGAAAAAGTAGGCCTTGCACAATGGGCGAACCACCTTCCGAGTGAACTGTCAGGGGGACAAAAGCAAAGAGTTGCTATTGCCAGAGCCTTGATTACCAATCCAAAAGTCGTATTGGCAGATGAGCCTACGGGAGCATTGGATTCCAAAACGACTCACGATATCATGAAGCTTCTTCAGGATATTAACAATGAAGGAAAAACAATTATCGTTGTAACTCACGAACCTGATGTGGCAGCGCAGACCAAAAGGAATGTAGTGCTGAAAGACGGGATCATCGAAAGTGATGAGTTTATTAAGCAGATTGTTTTATAAAGGAATTTGAGAATTTGAAAATAGAATAATTTGAAAATTTAATGATACAGTTTTTTAGTCTTTAAATTTTTCAATCTTTTAATATCAACTAAAATGTTTGACCTAGATCGTTGGCAGGAAATATTCAGTTCTATTCGGAGTAATGTACTTCGAACGGTACTTTCCGGGTTTACGGTGGCTTTGGGGTTGTTTATTTTTATTGTGCTTTTCGGAATAGGAAAAGGACTTCAAAATGCTTTCTCCGAAGGTTTCGCCGGTGATGCCAAAAACCTTATTATTATTTCTACAGGAAAAGCGACCTTAGCCTATAAAGGTCTGCAGTCTGATCGTAATGTTACCATGAATAATGCAGACTATGATTTTTTAGTGAATGCCGATAAGAAAAAAGCAGGTCCCTCCAGCCCCAGATACAGCGCCAATTTAATGGTGAAATACGGAAAGGAGAGTGGCCTTTATCAGATCAATGGTGCTGAACCGGGTGAGCAGGTTATTGAAAACAGAAAAGTTATTGACGGCCGCTACCTGACCTCCATGGATTTGACAAGAAAATTGAATGTTGCGGTCATTGGAAGAATGGTGCAGCGGGATTTGATTAAAAACGGAAGCCCGATTGGAAAAGAGCTGGATATTAACGGAACAATGTACAAGGTGATCGGAGTTTTTTCAGATGACGGTGGAGACAGGGACGAAAGACATATTACAGTGCCGATTACCACTTTACAACAGATGAAAAAAGGCTCTGATACGGTAAATATAGCCTATATCACATATAATGATAAATTGACTCCCGATCAGGCCATCAAATATGGTGATGAGCTGCAGGATAAATTAAAATCTAGAAAAAATGTTTCCCCTGATGATGAAAACGGAGTTCGTGTATGGAATAATGCCAAAAATATGAATGATACCTTTACGTTTATGGCTGTTCTTACCGCGATTGTAGGATTTATCGGTCTCGGGACATTATTGGCCGGAATTATCGGGATCAGTAATATCATGGTGTATATCGTAAAGGAGAGAACCAAAGAAATTGGTGTGAGAAAGGCGATCGGAGCCAAACCGAGAGGCATCGTTGCTTTGATTGTCCAGGAGAGTGTTGTCATTACAGTTATTTCAGGATTTGTAGGAGTCGGTGTCGGGATTTTAACATTGAATTTACTTGGAGATAGTCTTGAAGAATTTTTTATTAAAAATCCTGGTGTAGGATGGGGAACTGTGTTTATGGCATTTATTGCATTGATTTTCTCAGGACTCATCGCAGGATTTGTTCCTGCCTACAGAGCTTCAAGAATTAAACCGATTGAGGCATTGAGAACGGAATAATGAATAGACAAACAGAATGTATAATCTATAATTCAGAAAGGTGAATATCATATTTAAAAAAGATACTTGGCAGGAGATTTATTATTCATTGAGGAATAATAAACTCCGTACATTTCTTACCATGATCGGTGTGGGATGGGGAATGTTTTTGTATGTAAGCCTTCTCGGAGCGGCAAAAGGAATGGAAAACGGTTTCGATAAACTGTTTTCAGGATTTGCTACCAACTCAATCTTCCTTTGGGCACAGAAAACCTCCATTCCGTACGAAGGATTTCCCAAGGGCAGGGAAGTGCATTTGCAGCTTTCTGACATGGATATGCTGAAAAGAAAGGTCACCGCTATAGATTACATATCACCACAAAATGCAAGAGGAAGTTTTACAGGAACTCCCGGTGAAGCGATGTCAAGAAACGGTAAAAACGGAACGTATTCCCTGACCGGAGATTATGCCGTAGGAAATAAAATATCAGAAAAGAAACTCATTTTCGGGCGCTACATCAATGATGCTGATGTTTCAGGAAATAAAAATGTAGTTGTCATCGGAGAAGAAATTTATAAAAACTTTTTTGACTCCAAGAAGAAAGAAAATCCTATCGGTAAATCTGTCAATATCAAAGGCATTTTCTTTAATGTAATCGGAGTTTTCAGAGTGAAAAAAGGAGGTGGTTTTGAAAATGATCAGACTGCATTTATTCCATTGTCTACCTATACGAAAATGTATAATGCCGGAGAGCAGATTGATTTATTTTCGATCGTGAGCAAGCCTAATGCAAATGTGAATTCCGTAGAACAGGATGTAAAGCAGGTATTAAAATCTAAAAATAAAATTTCCCCTGAAGATACCAATGCTTTCGGGAGTTTCAACTTAGGAAAAGAATTTAAAAAACTGACAGGTTTCCTTACCGGAATGCAGCTGTTGACCATTATCGTGGGAACACTGACGATTCTCGCAGGCGTAATCGCAATTTCCAATATCCTTCTTATTACAGTGAAAGAAAGAACAAAAGAAATAGGAATCCGGCGTGCACTGGGAGCCAAACCTTCGGAAGTAAGAAACCAGATCTTGCTGGAAAGTGTCGTGATCACACTTTCTTCAGGATTGTTGGGCTTTATGTTCGGGATTTTTGTATTGATGATTTTAAATGCATTGACGCAGGGCCAGGACGCATTTCCATTCTATAATCCGACCGTGAATTATGGGAACGTATTTGCAGCCATGGGTGTGATGGTTGTTTTAGGATTAATAATCGGAATGATCCCTGCACAGAGAGCCGTAAAGATCAGACCTATTGAAGCCTTAAGAACAGAGTAATTCATTTGAAAATAAAATTGATCACATCATTCGATAAAAAATTGTTTTTAGCTTTTAAACTTTATATAAAAAAATAAACTATACAACTATACATATGAAAAAGAAATTCACTTGGAAAAAAGCCATTTATATAGTGTTGGGGCTTTTATTTGCAGTGGCATTGTTCTCAGGGATTGGCTATCTTATTAAATCGAACTCTCAGGAGGGAGAAGCTTTCCTGACCCGTAAACCTACGATTCAGAATATGGATGATAAGGTAATGGCTACAGGAAAAATTGTTCCGAAAGAGGAAATTGAAATCAAACCGAATATTACCGGGATTATCGATAAAATTTTAGTGAAAGAAGGAGATAAAGTGGAGATAGGACAGTTGATTGCTACTGTTAGAATTGTTCCCAGTATTTCTGAAGTAAACGCTGCTCAGCAGGAAGTTCAGAATGCACAGCTTCAAATAAGTAATGCCAAATTGAATGTTGGAAATATGCAGAAGCAATATGATATGCAGGACAGACTTTACAAGCAAGGGGTAGTTTCTAAGCAGGATTATCTAAACTCACAGCAACAATTGTTTTCTCAGCAGCAGACCCTTAAAAATGCTCAGCAACAATTGAATACCGCTCAAAAAAGATTGCAGATTGCAAAAACAGGAGCAACTCCGGAACTTCAGGGGCAAGGTCTTGCCACTACACAGATTCGTTCCAAGGCATCAGGAACCGTTCTTGAAGTTCCTGTAAAATTGGGAAGCCAGGTGATTGAAGCAAATAATTTCAATGCCGGAACAACGATCTGTTCAGTAGCAGACTTAAATTCTTTAATCTTTAAAGGAGAAATTGATGAGGCACAAGCCGGCAAATTAAGCCAGGGAATGGAAATGAACATTGTGATCGGTGCCTTACAGAATAAAACATTTCCGGGAAAACTTACCATGATCGCTCCTAAAGGAAAAGATAATGCAGGAACCATCAAATTCCCGGTAGAAGGGAATGTGGAAAATCCTAATAATGAATATATCAGAGCAGGGTTCTCTGCGAATGGTGAAATTGTATTAAGCTCACAAAAAAATGCTCTGCTGTTGGATGAGTCCCTCGTTCAGTATGAAAAGAAACAGGGGAAAGATGTTCCTTTTGCAGAGGTAAAGCAAAAAGACGGAAAATTTAAAAAAGTATACTTGAAACTGGGTGCCAGCGATGGGATCAATGTTCAGATTCTTCCTGGCTCAGAAATAACCAAAGATTCTGAAGTGAAAGTATGGAACCCGTCTGATAAAGATAAAGAAGAACTAAAAGAAAAAGCAAAGAAAAAATAATAAACTAACACTATACATTTTTAAACTGTTGAATCCCGGAGACCTGTCTCCGGGATTTTTTGTGATGTAATAAAAAGAAAGGTAAAATGTCTTAATTTTAATTCCAAACTTTAAACCATGAAGAAAAGTTATGTGGTCCTCCTTCTTTTTATTATTGCAAAGTTTATTCTTCAGTATTCACTCATTACTCCGGAATATGAATTGCAGCGCGATGAATATCTGCATCTCGATCAGGGATATCACCTTGCATGGGGATATTTGTCTGTTCCACCCGTTACCTCATGGCAGGCCTGGATGATCAGGATGTTGGGAGGTTCTGTGTTTTGGGTTAAATTTTTCAGGCTTTATTCGGAGCCTTAACGATCGTTGTAGTCTGGAAGATCATTGAAGAATTAAAGGGAAGCCTGTTTGCTCAGGTTTTAGCCTCTTTAGGACTGCTATTATCAATACTTCTCCGTTTAAATATGCTTTTCCAGCCTAATTCATTAGAAGTGCTTCTATGGACCTTGTTTTTCTACATTCTGATCCAATATATCAATTCGGAAAAAGTAAAATGGCTCTATTGGGGAGGATTTGTTTTTGGCCTCGGGGTTTTAAATAAATACAATATTGCTTTTCTTGCGTTGGGTTTTATTCCGGCCCTTTTATTCACCCGTCAAAGGAAAATTTTCATCAACAAACATGTATATGGAGCGTTACTTTTAACATTCATCATTGTGTTGCCCAATCTTCTCTGGCAATATCATTATCGGTTTCCTGTCATACACCATATGAAAGAACTTTCAGAACGGCAGTTGGTTAATGTGAACAGATTTGATTTTTTAAAAGCTCAGATGCTGTTTTTTATAGGGGTTGTTTTTGCTGTTATTGCCGGTTGGTATGCCCTGTTGTTTTATCGGCCTTTTGAAAAAATCCTGTTCTTTTTCTGGGGATATGTCTTTACAATAGGATTATTTATGTTTTTCAAAGCAAAAGATTATTATGCGATAGGGCTTTATCCCGTGTATATTGCTTTTGGGAGTGTTTATCTTGATTATTGGTTCGGTAAAGGATGGAAAAAGTCTGTAAACCTGTATGTATTATATTTCCCATACTTATGTTTCTTCCCTTATATTTCTTTGCATTCCCCAATAACAGTCCTGAATATATTGCAGGTCACCCGAAATGGTACAAAGAGATAGGTTTGCTTCGATGGGAAGACGGAAAAGATCATTCCTTACCTCAGGATTTTGCTGATATGCAGGGATGGAAGGAGCTGGCACAGAAAGTAGATAGCGAGTACTCTTATTTGTCAAAATCAGGAAATACATTGGTTTTATGTGACAATTACGGCCAGGCCGGTGCCATCAATTATTATTCGAAATTGGGAATCAGGGCTGTGTCATTCAATGCAGATTATATCAATTGGTTTGATTTAAGTAAAAAATATAATAATGTCATCAGGGTTAAAGATTATTCCGAGTCTAAAAATGAGCTCAGGGAAACAAGTCCTTATTTCGAAAACAGTGTAGTGGTTGGTTCAGTTACCAATCCGTTTGCAAGAGAAAACGGTGCCATTATTTTCGGGTTTAAAGGAGCGAAAATAGACATCAACAAAAGAGTATCAGATGAAATAGATGAGGTTAAAGCGTATCTTAACAGATAATTAACTTTTTTTGGCAAGAGGTAACGGATAAGAATCTTTAAATTAGTTACATCGTTAAAGAATTGATATGAAGTCCGTATCCCAAATACTATTACTTTCCCTGTTTTTATTTTTTTTGAATTGCAATACCAAGAAATCTTCACATGTGCCTAAGGTAGTCTTTAAAACCGATAACCTCACCGTTATTCAGTTGTCCGATCATGTGTACCAGCATATTTCTTACCTGAATACAGACTCTTTTGGCCGGGTACCCTGCAACGGAATGGTTGTAAAGCAGGGAGATGAAACCGTAATATTAGATACTCCTTCTGATGACAAAAGTTCAGCAGACCTTATTTCCTGGATTAAAAATAATCTGAATGCAGGTGTTAATGCTGTCGTTGCTACTCATTTTCACAATGACTGCTTGGGCGGTCTTAAAGAATTTGATAAAAATAAGATCCCTTCCTATGCCAGTAAGAAAACAATCGGTCTTGCTCAAAAGAATAATGCAAATATTCCACAGCATAGTTTTGACAATGATCTGACATTAAAAGTCGGGAGTACGAATGTTTTTGTGAAATATTTCGGTGAAGGCCATACAAAAGATAATGTAGTAGCCTACTTTCCTGATGAACGGATTATGTTTGGAGGTTGTTTGATCAAAGAAATAGGAGCAGGCAAAGGCTACTTAGGAGATGCTAATGTAAAAGACTGGTCAGCTACCGTGGCCAAGATAAAAAAACATTATCCTGATGTGAAAATTATCATCCCGGGTCATGGTGATACAGGAGGAATAAAACTACTGGATTATACGATTGCCCTTTTCAAGGATGAATCATAGCCTCTTTAATGCATAGAATTTTCCTTTCCACGGATCAGGTGTATAATAATTATAAATATATAAAAATATTTAATGCAACTTTATTGCGTTAACTGTTTTTTGATTTATCTTTGTCATGGCAAACAGTTATTATTGCTTTAGAACCAATTACAATGGAAAATAAAAATTTTGACGTTATTATCATTGGAGGCAGCTATGCAGGGTTATCTGCAGGGATGGCTTTAGGAAGATCATTGAGAAATGTTGCAATCATTGATAGCGGAAAACCCTGCAACAGGCAGACTCCCCATTCACACAATTTTATCACTCACGACGGAAGGCCTCCGAAAGAAATTGCGGGGCTGGCCAGAGAACAGGTAGAAAAATATAATACAGTGAAATTTTATCCGGGAACTGTCATTAAGACAAAAAAGACTCCCGAAGGTTTTAAAGTAGAAACCGATACCCATGATTTTTTTTACGCTAAAAAACTGATTTTGGCTTCAGGAGTAAAAGACATCATGCCTGAGATTCCGGGGTTTGCAGAGTGCTGGGGAATTTCTGTACTCCATTGTCCTTATTGCCACGGTTATGAAGTGAAAAATGAGACCACGGGAATTCTGTCTGACGGAGATATGGCTTTTGACTTTTCAAAACTGGTTTTTAACATGACAAAAGACCTGACCTTGCTGACGAATGGAAATTCTGTTTTAACAAATGAACAGATTGAAAAATTAAAACAAAATACTATCAGCCTGAATGAAAATGAAATTGATAAGATTGAACATACAGACGGATATATTCAAAAGGTTGTCTTTAAAGACGGAACTTTTCTTCCGCTAAAAGCTTTATATGCTAAAATTCCTTTCCAACAAAATATCAATATTTCTGAAGATCTTGGCTGCGAAATGACAGAACAGGGATTTGTAAAAGTTGATTTTATGCAGAAAACAAGTATTCCCGGAGTCTTTGCCTGTGGTGATAATGTAACGATGATGAGATCGGTTGCTAATGCCGTTGCTCAAGGAAATTTTGCGGGCGCTGTAGCCAATAAAGAGCTCGCTGATGAAGCTTTTTAAACCATGAATCTGATATGATTATGAAGACCTGAAGTCATAATTTAACCTATTGTTTTTCCATATCTCGCGTTCAAAAATCATTTTTTTGATACTGAAATCTCGACGAAAAATCCGTACATTTGGAGTGAAAAATTTCAAAAACTAAAAGTAAAATGGATATTATTTTCGACCTGATTGAAAAAGAAAGACAAAGACAAACTCATGGATTAGAGCTTATCGCATCAGAAAATTTTGTTTCTGAAAATGTGATGAAAGCAATGGGAAGTGTACTGACCAATAAATATGCTGAAGGATATCCCGGAAAGAGATATTACGGAGGATGTGAAGTAGTAGATGAGGTTGAAACTCTTGCGATCAACAGAGCAAAAGAGCTTTTCGGTGTAGATTATGTAAATGTACAGCCACACTCAGGTTCTCAGGCCAATGCAGCCATTTATCTTGCAGTTTTGAAACCAGGTGATAAAATTATGGGGATGGACCTTTCAATGGGAGGGCACCTTACTCATGGTTCTGCCGTGAACTTCTCAGGAATTCAATACGAGGTCGTTTCTTACGGAGTAGAAAGAGAAACAGGCCTTATCGATTACAATCAAATGAGAGAAGTAGCTCTAAGAGAAAGACCAAAAATGATGATTGCAGGTTTCTCTGCTTATTCAAGAGATCTTGATTATACTAAATACAGAGAGATTGCAGACGAAATAGGTGCGACACTTTGGGCTGATATTGCACACCCTGCAGGTCTTGTAGCCAAAGGATTACTGAATTCTCCGTTTGAACATTGCCACGTAGTAACTACGACCACTCATAAAACATTAAGAGGTCCAAGAGGAGGAATGATTATGATGGGGAAAGATTTCGAAAATACATACGGTCATAAGACTCCCAAAGGAGAAATTAAAATGATGAGCCAGGTATTGGACGGAGCTGTATTCCCGGGAATACAGGGAGGTCCGCTGGAGCACGTGATCGCCGGTAAAGCAGTTGCTTTCGGAGAAGCTCTTGATGGACAGTTTGAAACCTATGCAAAACAAGTGAAAGCTAATGCTCAGGCCTTATCAAAAGCAATGATCGACAGAGGATTTGATATTGTAAGTGGAGGAACTGATAATCACCTTATGTTGGTAGATCTTAGAAATAAAGGAGTAAACGGTAAAGAAACTGAAAAAGCATTAGTTCTTGCCGATATTACATGTAACAAAAACATGGTTCCTTTTGATGATAAATCACCATTCACTACATCAGGTATCAGATTAGGAACAGCTGCCATTACTACCAGAGGCCTTAAAGAAAATGATATGGATACTATTGCAGGACTTATTTCTGAAGTTGTTGACAATATCAAAAACGAAGAAGTTCTTGCTTCCGTAAGAAAGAAAGTAAACGAACTGATGGAAGGGAAGGCTTTATTCAACTATTAATTGAGAGTATTATAACATATAAAGAATGAGCGCTTGCTCATTCTTTTTTTATACACATGGAGAAAAAATCTTTTACTTTTGATGAAATTAAGCAAAAACTGGTCAGCTATTGCGTATATCAGGATCGCTGTCATGCAGAAGTAGAACAGAAAATGAGAGAATTTTTGCTTATTGATGAAGCAAAAGAAGAAATTATTTTATTTCTTTTGAAAGAAAATTATCTCAACGAAGAGCGTTTTACCCGTAGCTATATCAGAGGAAAATTTTATATCAATCATTGGGGTAAAAATAAGATCAGAATGCATCTTAAACAGAAGCAAATTTCTGAAAGACTGATGAATAAGTGCTTTGATGAAATTTATGAAGATGACTATATAAAAACAATTTCAAGAATCTACGAAGACTACTTTTCAAAGCAAAAAGGGATACCCGAATATCAAAGAAAATCTAAAACCATAAAATATCTCATGAGCAGAGGTTTTGAATATGAGAAAATAATTGATATTTTTGGCTGAAAATTAATAACAACACAAAAGACTTGGAAGAAAATAAGATCTGGTTGTCACCTCCGCACATGGGAGGAAACGAATTGAAATATATACAGGATGCTTTTGATACCAACTGGATTTCTCAGTATGGATCAAATATCGATGAATTTGAAAAAATATTGGAAAATTCACTGGGAAATAATTCATTCGTAACGGCGTTGTCTTCCGGTACAGCAGCAATACACCTTGCATTAAGATTGCTGGATGTGGGAGAAGGTGATTTCGTCATATGCCAGTCCTTTACTTTTGTTGCTTCCGCAAATCCTATACTTTATCAAAAAGCGATACCTGTTTTTGTAGACAGTGAGTCTACTACCTGGAACCTGTGTCCAAACGCCGTAGAGGATGCTATTAAATACTGCTTGAAGCAAGGTAAAAAACCCAAAGCAATCATTACCGTTTCTTTATACGGAATGCCGTTTATGGTAGATGAAATCCTTGAATTATCAAGGAAATATGATATTCCGGTCATTGAAGACAGTGCAGAAGCCTTGGGAAGTAAGTATAAAAATAAACCCTGTGGAACTTTTGGGGATCTTTCAGTCGTCAGCTTTAATGGAAATAAAATTATCACCACTTCAGGCGGTGGGATCCTGATATCTCGGAATAAGGAAAGTAAGAATAGGGCGATCTATTTTGCCACCCAGGCCAAAGAAAACAGAGACTATTACAGCCATTCCGAAGTAGGATATAACTATAGGATGAATAATATATCTGCAGGAATCGGCAGGGGGCAGCTTGAGGTTTTGGAAGAAAGAATTTTTAAAAGAAGAGAAAATCACGAATTTTATAAAAATATTTTTAAAAATATTGAGGAAGTAAATCTTTTTGAGGAACCTGTGGATGGTTATTTTTCTAATTATTGGTTAAATACAATCACCATTGAAGGAAATAATATAGAAATAACAAAAGAAAATTTAAAAAGAAAGTTTTCTCAAAATAATATAGAAACCAGGTATTTGTGGAGACCCATGCACTTGCAAGCACTTTTTAAAGAGTATAAATTCTTTGGAAGTAATGTTTGTGGTATAATTTTTGACAAGGGTTTATGTTTACCGTCAGGCACAAATTTGACTGATCGTGACAAAGATAAAATAATGAACATTTTAATAAATTTCAGGAGCTAGATTTATTTTTTTAAAATCTGAAGCATAGACGATATTTTATTTTAATTTTGTAGCAATGCTTTACAGTATTTTAAATTGGTAACTGAGATTGTACCGTAATAATAACATATGAACACAAATAAAGACAATGTATAATTCTTTCAGGAAAAAAATATTTGGAGGAGATAATGTTGTCAATCTCTCAGATGTAAGATATCTACCCAGGTGGATAATCCTAATTATAGATATTATCATTCTGGTAATTTCGCTATTCCTTTCAACGTATATCATAGAGAAAATTACGCAAAGGGAGTTTATTTACCATGAAGATAAAAGTATTGTTTTTGCTTTTATCGTAATCGTAAATACTGTCTTTATGTATTTTTTTAAGACCTATGCAGGCATCATTCGCCATTCAACATTTATAGATCTTTTTAAATTATTTGTATCATGTCTTTGTACAATGCTTGCCATTGGAACAATAAACATATTCTATTTCTGGACTACTGGAAGTAAGTTTATACTGACTCCCTATTTGGTGCTGTATTTTGTTATTTCTTTTATGGGGTTATTTCTTTTCAGGCTTTATGTTAAGGAATTTTTTCATGTGGTGAGAGAATACAGGAGAAGCGCTCTGAAGAAAAGAATCTTGGTACTTGGTATTGATGAGCAATCTATTGCAATTGCCAGAGCTATTTTGGATAATCCAAGTCTGCCGTATCAGGTGGTTGGTTTCTTAACCCAAAGAACAGATTCCAAAAGAGCTTCTTTGCTAGGTAAGCCTATCTACGAGAAACAAAAAATTGAAGAAAATACAAAAGAGGATCTGATCATTGACGGGGTGTTGGTCGTTAAGGAAATGATGGCCAGAGAAGAAATGAATTCATGGGTAAACTTGTTCCTTGAAAAAGATTTAAATGTTTTCAAAGCACCATCTGTACAAAAGCTTAGAGACAGTGATTTAGGCGGCTCCATCAAGAATCTTCAAATTGAAGATTTACTGAACAGAAAACCTATCAAGATCCAAAACGAAAAAATTAAAAGCAGACATTTTGAAAGAAACGTACTGGTAACCGGAGGAGCAGGATCTATAGGAAGCGAAATCGTAAGACAAGTTGCTTTAGTTAATCCTTCATTAATTGTTGTGCTTGATCAGGCCGAAACGCCACTGTATGAGATTGAACTTGAAATGAGAGAGAAGTTTCCTAATATAGCTTTTAAATTTGTTTTAGGAGACGTTTCTAATCAGCACAGAATGGAATCATTGTTCCAGCAATATAATTTCTCAATGGTCTATCATGCAGCTGCCTATAAACATGTTCCGTTAGTAGAAGAAAATCCGCATGAGGCTATTTTTGTTAATATTTTAGGATCTAAAATTATTGCAAGGTTATCAAGTAAATATAAGGTGAATCGTTTTGTCATGGTTTCCACTGATAAAGCAGTAAACCCTACGAACGTAATGGGAGCTTCAAAACGAGCCGCTGAACTTTTTGTACAATCTCTCCAGAATCTGGAAGGTAATACTACTAAATTTATCACCACAAGATTTGGAAATGTTTTAGGATCAAACGGTTCTGTGATTCCTCATTTTAAAAAACAGATCGAAGCAGGTGGTCCCGTAACGATTACCCATCCTGATATTGTCAGATATTTCATGACCATTCCTGAAGCTTGTGAACTGGTTCTACAGGCCGGTACGATGGGACAGGGCGGAGAAATTTTTGTGTTTGACATGGGTGAGCCAGTTAAAATTCTTGATCTGGCGAAAAGAATGATTAAGCTTTCAGGATTTGAACCCAATATTGATATCAAGATAATTTATACAGGTTTAAGACCTGGAGAAAAGCTTTATGAGGAGCTTTTAAGTGATAATGCCAAAACGCTTCCTACTCATAATGAAAAAATTATGGTATCTAAAGATCCAACTATAGGATTTGATGAAATTGATTTGCTGACCAAGCAAATTACGAAAGCCTCTTTACGAAGAGACAAGGTAGAAGTTGTCAAGCTTCTAAAAATGATTGTGCCCGAATTTAGGAGTAATAATTCTATCTACGAGGCATTGGATAAATAGAAAAATATAAATGTATATTTGTACAATTTTAAAAATATGAAGGGAAAAATATTAGCAATATTTCTGGCATTGACGCTGGTTTCCTGTAAGGTTAACCAATCCAGGCCAAATGACTTGAACTATATGCAGAATATAGAGAAAGTGGCTATAGAGGCATCAGAGAAAAATTCTAAGTCTACAATACAAACGGGAGATCAGCTTATTATTTTGATTACAGCAAAAGATATGGACGTTGTGAAACCGTTCAATCAAAACTATTCATCTTCTGAACTTATCCAGACTAACACTCTTGCAGGTAGTAATATGCCAAATCAAGGGGCTACTATTCTTTCCGGACCTACTTATATTGTAGATAGCAATGGAGATATCGATTTTCCGGTATTGGGGAAATTAAGTACCTTAAACAAAACTTTGGTAGAGTTTAAAAATGAGTTAAGACAAAAAATGACTCAATATGTAATTAATCCAACCGTTAATGTGAGGATTGCTAATTTTAAAGTGACAATACTTGGAGAGGTGAACCGACAAGGTGATTATACAATTGCAAACGGACAAGGAACCATACTTAATGCTTTAGGCCTTGCCGGAGATCTTACGCCTTATGGGAAAAGGGAAGACGTTCTTGTCATCAGAACGGAAAATGGTACAGTTACACACGGACGAGTAAACCTACAGGATGCAAATCTCATCAACTCACCGTATTATAATTTAAAACAAGGTGATGCCATTATTATATCATCCAATAATACAAAGGATGTTATGTCCAAACAAAATCCAAATACAGGCCTTATTTTAACCGGTGTGTCTATTGCCGTTACAGCAATAGCAGTAGTAGTAAGTTTATTTAAGAAATAAAAAAATTGATGGATAATCAGCAAACTTCACAATTTTCAGAAGAAAATAATTCAGACAGTATTAACATCAATGAGATCATACAACCATTTGTACGAAGATGGCCATGGTTTTTAGTAAGTGCACTAGTAGCTTTGGTAATAGGCTATATCTCATTAAAATTTATGGTACCTGTATATGACGTACAATCTACTATACTTATTAAAGACGCTAAAAACTCTGCGTCTCCGGTAGGGATGGGGAATGATTTAGGGATTTTACCTGACCTTTCAGGGCTTGGCGGACTGAAGACTAACAGTATTGCAAATGAAATAGAAATCCTTAAGTCTAAAAAAATGATGCGTGAGGTTGTTGTTAACCAAAACCTTCAAACTAACATTATTGCAAAGGGTAGAGTTACAAGCATTGAACTATACAAAGAAACTTCACCTATTGAGGTTCGTATAATTTCAGAAAAAGATAATAAATTTCCTACTAATAATATAAACTTAGTAACTGATGGAGAAAAATTGACCATAAGTTCAGATATCCTTCAAAAAGATATTGTGACATCTTATGGAAAGACAATCAGTTTGCCGTTTGCTAATATTATTATTACAAAAAATCCAAAATTTAATTCTACGGAGATTAAAGGGGTAGATGTAAAAAAACTTGAACTTCAGATTTCCACTACAGATGCTAAGGTGAATAGCCTTCAATCTGCATTAGATGTTATCCTTGCAACTAAAGATGCTACAGTAGTAAAATTAGGATTGAAATATCCTCAGATATCTAAGGCTAAGGATGTTTTGAATACATTAGTAATGGCATACAATAATGATGCTATTTCAGATAAAAACTCGGAATCTAAAAAGACTCTTGATTTTATTGAAGACAGAATTAAAAGGTTATCCGGAGAACTTGGAGATGTAGAAAATCAGAAAGAAAATTTTAAATCGAAAAATAATATTACGGATATTGAAACTGAAGCTAAAATCAATTTAGAAAGCTCTGCTGCAGCAAGAGCTAAACAATTGGAGGTTGATGCTCAGTTAGAACTTACCAATGCTTTAATCGGATATGTAAGTAAACAAGGGCAATATCAGGTTCTTCCTGCTAATGTTGGTCTGAATAATCCGGAATCTGTTGCTGGAATCTCTGCTTATAATCAGTTAGTGTTGCAAAGAAACAGACTTCTTGAATCTGCAACACCTGAAAACCCTGCTGTGGTAGATGTTACGAAACAAATCAACTCGATGCGTAATTCTATTATGCAAAGTCTTCAAAGAAATCAGGTTGGGTTGTCACTAGCAAGAAATGAGTACTTGGGAGAACAAAATAAGGTTACCGGTAAAATTTCGAAACTTCCTTCCATTGAAAAAATGTTCAGAAGTATTGAAAGACAACAACAGATCAAGGAAAATTTATACCTTCTACTGCTTCAAAAAAGAGAAGAAACAGCAATAGCGCAATCAATTGTGGCACCGAAAGCAAAAGTAGTTGATGCTGCTTATCCTTCTCCAGCTCCTGTATCTCCAAAGAGAGGTGTTATTCTTATGGTAGCTTTGGTAATGGGGGTTCTGGTACCGTTTATTATTATTTATCTTTCCCAGCTTCTTAATAATAAAGTTGTCACTAAACATGATCTTGAAAAATTGGTACATGCTCCTGTCATTGCAGAGCTACCAAGTCTTGAAAAGGGAGATCCTGATATTGTTAGAATGAATGATATTAATCCCATGGCAGAAGCATTCAGAATTCTTATCACCAATATGAATTTTATGCTTCCTAAGGATAAGAAAAGCAAAGTGGTATTTGTAACTTCAACTGTGAAAGGTGAAGGGAAGACTTTTGCATCTGTAAATCTAGCCTTAACATTAGCTAATCCAAAGAAAAAAGCCATCATCATAGGTTCAGATATCAGAAATCCACAGCTTCAAAGATATAATCCTTCTAGAAAAGGACTCACTGGGCTTACAGAATATCTTTACAGTCCCCAAACAAAATTAGAAGATATTATACATGTATCATCTTTTAATCCTCATTTAGATGTTATTTATTCAGGAATGATACCTCCAAATCCTACTGAGCTCCTTTCCAACGGACGCTACGAAAACTTACTTAATGAGTTAAAAGAAAAGTATGATTATATTATTCTGGATACGGCTCCACTATTATTAGTTACCGATACGTTCCTTATTGCTGATCTTGCTGATATTACTATATACGTGTCAAGATCTAAATATACTGAAAAAGCATTGCTGGAATTTGCTAATGGTAATATTGATCAGAAAAAAATTAGAAATGTTGGGTTTGTTCTAAATGATGTTAGTAGAGAAAATCTTGGATACAGTAATAAATATGGTTACGGATACAATAATCAGA